>NZ_CAMHZN010000001.1:0-339462 GCF_946190335.1 Streptococcus mitis | reverse complement strand
GATGAACTGATTCCAAGACAAATTGAGTTGCAATATGTAGGCATTGATGAAAATGGTAAACTCTTGGAAATTAAATTGGAAAGTAGTAAAGAAAAGGTTGATAAGTACTCTGTGACGCATGTCGTTTTAGACAATATTTCGGCTAATGCAGAAATTAACTATTTGGATGGTACTGCTAAAAACCTAGTTGAAGACGCAAAGGTAAAAGAAGAAAAAGAAAAAGCTAATAAGGAAGCTGAGGAAAAGGCTAAGAAAGAGGCGGAGGAAAAAGCAGAAGCTGAGAAGAAGGCGAAAGAAGAGGAAGAAAAGGCTCGTCAAGCAGAACAAGAAAAGGAAGATAGTCAGGAATCAAACACGCAATCAGCAAATTCAGGTGGTTATTTCAAAGATTCCAGAGGAAGATGGCATAAACCAAATGGCAAGTATGCCTCTAAGAAAGAAATTAAAGCAGCTGGATTAACTTGGTAATCATGTAAATGATGGAATAATAAAATAAATCACAGTCAAAAAGCCGTTTTAAAGCGGTTTTTGTTATAATGAAGGGAAGAATTATTGATATTAAAGGAGAAAAACATGACATTTGAAGAGATCCTACCTGGGTTAAAGGCTAAGAAAAAATATGTACGAACTGGTTGGGGAGGTGCTGAAAACTATGTCCAACTTTTTGACACTATCGAGCAAAATGGGGTTGCACTTGAAGTGACACCCTATTTCCTAATCAACGTTTCTGGGGAGGGAGAGGGTTTTTCCATGTGGAGTCCGACACCTTGTGATGTTTTGGCGACGGATTGGGTAGAAGTGCATGACTAGACGTGTATTGATTACGGGAGTGAGTTCAGGGATCGGCCTGGCTCAGGCTCGACTTTTTTTAGAGAAGGACTATCAAGTTTATGGAGTTGACCAAGGTGAAAATCCACTCTTAGAGGGTGATTTCCACTTTTTACAGAGAGATTTGACCTTGAACTTGGAGCCTATTTTTGATTGGTGTCCTCAGGTTGATGTTTTGTGCAATACTGCTGGAGTTTTGGATGATTACAAACCACTTTTGGAACAGACAGCGCAGGAAATTCATGAGATTTTTGAAATCAACTACGTGACTCCTGTTGAGTTGACTCGGTATTATTTGACTCAAATGTTGGAGAATAAAAAAGGGATTATTATCAATATGTGCTCCATTGCTTCTAGCCTAGCAGGTGGAGGTGGACATGCCTATACTTCTTCGAAGCACGCCTTGGCTGGATTTACCAAGCAGTTGGCTCTAGATTATGCTGAAGCTGGGATTCAGGTCTTTGGTATCGCTCCAGGAGCAGTCAAGACAGCTATGACCGCTGCGGATTTTGAGCCAGGTGGATTGGCTGCCTGGGTCGCTAGTGAAACACCAATCAAGCGCTGGATTGAACCAGAGGAGATAGCAGAGATTAGCCTTTTCTTAGCAAGTGGGAAAGCGAGTGCCATGCAAGGACAAATACTGACAATAGACGGTGGCTGGTCTTTGAAGTAGGAGGATCTGATGGAAATCAAAAGACACTTTGGAGTCTACGCTGTTTGCTTTGAAAATGGGAAGTTACTCTGCATTGAAAAAACGAGAGGCCCTTATCAACATCGGTATGATCTACCTGGAGGCAGTCAGCGACTTGGTGAAGGACTGACGGAAACGCTGACTAGAGAAGTTTTGGAAGAGACGGGATACACTGTTAGAAGCTACTCCAATCCTCGAATCTACGATATTTTTGTCAGGGAAGAATTAAAAAATTTTATGGTTCACCATGTCATGGCCTTGTATGATGTTGAAATGAATGAGGAGGCACCTCAAGTTACGATTTCGGAAGCTGTATCTGATGGTGCGAATGATTCGCTGGGATATGTTTGGATGGATATTCAAAAAATCACGGAAGAAAATGCATCGCCATTAGTATTGAAGGTTAAGACTGAATTATTAGGATTTCCAGAATTGGACAAGACCTTGTATATGAATTGGAAGGTGAAGTAGGGGGATAATGGAACTATTTAAAACATGGAAGAAAAATATGGTTCTCTATGGTCTTAAATCTCAAATCGGAACTGTCTACCGAAACAGTGATAGGACAACAAGCTTTTATGATGTTGGGAATTTTCTATACCTAGCAGGGGAGTTGGATTCCAGATTTTGGGAAGATTTTGTTAGGAAATATGGTTTAGATTATAAGATTATTATTTCAGAAAATACCAATTGGCAAGATTTTCTGCATCGGAAAGTGGGGTTAAAGTCTTTTACTCGCTATTCTTTTAAAGATAAGGCAAATTTTCAAGTTGAATTTCTAAATAATCTAGTTAGTCAGTTAGAGGAAGATTACAATATTGTGCCTATTGATAATCATATTTATGACAGTTTTTCTGAGGAAGAATGGTCACAAGATTTACAGGGGGATTTTGAGTCCTATCAGGATTTTGTTTTAAAAGGTGGATTTGGCTTTGTGATTCTTAAAAATAATGAACTGATTGCTGGGATTTCCTCAGGGTTAGTTTACCGTGGAGCAGTTGAAGTGGAAGTTGCTACTAGACCAAACGAACAAGGAAATGGATTTGCTAAAAAACTTGGTGCTGCAATGATTCTAGAGAGTTTAAATAGAGATATGTTTCCACTTTGGGATGCTCATAACGAGGCTTCCAAAAAAGTAGCAGAATTTTTAGGATATGAGTTAGTTGAACCTTATGAAGCTTTTGAACTAGAGGAAAGTTTCATATAATGATATCTGATATTGTATCTTTTAAGACGAGGTGAATGGACATGAAAAACCAACTTGCCCTTAGTGGCGAAAAACTTGATGAAAAAGTTTACCCACAACTATTTCATCATGTTGGCATGATTCGTGGAGAATATTTGTTGAGAGAGTTCAACCAAAACATACTGTTACCTAGTTGTCAGCAATTTGTAAAAGATTATCTAGAGACTATCTGCTCCCTGTACTCAGATGAAGAAGTTTGGTATCGTTTTTCTGAATTAACGAATACAGAAGCTAATTGTCTAAAGGGGACTAAAGAGTATTTTGATGAAAATCATCCCTTATTTGGATATAGAGGAACTAGGCGTTTGCTGGCGTGTCCGGATGAATTTCAGGCTGAAGCACATGTCGTTACAGAAGTTTATCAAAACAATCCCAATCTATCTGTTATCTTTCCCTTTGTCAATGATGCTGAGCAGTTAAAGCAATCTATTACAGTATTGCGTCAGCAGGGTTTTACTGGGAAAATTGCCACGATGATTGAATTACCGTCAGCGTATTTTGACTTGTATAGGATACTGGAAGCGGGTATTTCAAAGATTGTAGTTGGAATGAATGATTTGACTTCTTTTGTTTTTGCGACTGTGAGAAACAGTCAATGGCATGATATGGAAAGTCCAATAATGTTAGATATGCTAAGAGATATGCAGGATAAAGCAAGGATGAAAAAGATTGACTTTGCTGTAGCAGGCTATCTGAATACTTCTTTCATACAAAAAATGAATCAGATGGGTATCGAATGCATTCTTCATTACAGCTCTATTCCGGAGATTTTTAATTTAGAGATTGACCATCCAGATCATCTTAAACACATAAAAGAAGAAAGTAAAAAATTACAAAGGAGCAACCCATGACACCGCAAGAAATGTGGAATGCATACAAGAAAATCAATCCTTCAATCGGAGATGAAATCGATGCTTGGGCTTTTGGAGTGGAACCAGATCTTTTAGCAGATTTGGTGTTTAAAGGTGAAAAGACGGCAACGGCTTCAGCCTACGACCTTTACGCACTAGAAGGCGAATCTCTTCCGCAAGAAGGGACATTTGATGTCATTTTAGACAGTCAAAATCAGGCAGTCTGCATTGTCGAAATTACAAGGGTTTCCTTTCAGCCCTTTAATCAAGTTTCTGCGAAACATGCCTATAAGGAAGGTGAGGGAGACAAATCTCTGACCTATTGGCGGCAGGTTCATGAGGATTGTTTCGCCGAGTGGTTGAGAGAAGCAGGACTGACTTTTACACCTGAAAGCAAGGTTGTTTTAGAAGAATTTCGCAAGGTCTACCCCCTGTAGACTATTAGAAGGAAGAAAGTTTTGGAAATGACCGTCCAATCCTTTTTTCTTAAGCAAAACATGATATAATAAGTTTGTTTGAAGAAGAGCTCTAGCTCTTAAACTTAGATAGGAGAAAACTATGCAAGCAGTTGAACATTTTATTAAGCAATTTGTTCCTGAACATTATGATTTATTTTTAGACTTGAGTCGTGAGACCAAGACTTTTTCAGGAAAGGTGACTATTACTGGTCAAGCACAGAGTGACCGTATTTCCCTTCACCAAAAAGACTTGGAAATCGCTTCTGTAGAAGTTGCAGGGGAAGCTCGCCCATTCACAGTTGATCATGACAACGAAGCTCTTCATATTGAATTAGCTGAGGCTGGTCAAGTTGAAGTGGTTATCGCTTTCTCAGGAAAAATTACAGACAACATGACAGGGATTTACCCTTCTTATTACACAGTTGATGGAGTTAAGAAGGAGGTCTTGTCAACTCAATTCGAGAGCCATTTTGCCCGCGAAGCCTTCCCATGTGTGGATGAACCAGAAGCTAAAGCAACTTTTGCCCTCTCTCTACGTTTTGACCAAGCAGAAGATGAATTGGCCTTGTCTAACATGCCAGAAACCGATGTTGAAAAACGTAAGGAAACAGGTATCTGGAAGTTTGAGACAACACCTCGCATGTCTTCTTACTTGTTAGCCTTTGTAGCAGGTGATTTGCAAGGTGTGACGGCTAAAACTAAAAACGGTACCCTCGTAGGTGTTTATTCAACCAAAGCTCATCCACTATCAAACCTTGATTTCTCACTGGATATCGCTGTTCGCTCTATCGAGTTTTACGAAGATTACTATGGAGTTAAGTACCCGATCCCTCAATCTCTCCACATCGCCCTTCCTGACTTCTCAGCTGGAGCTATGGAAAACTGGGGTCTTGTGACCTACCGTGAAGTTTACTTGGTTGTGGATGAGAACTCTACCTTTGCCAGCCGTCAACAAGTTGCCCTTGTTGTGGCCCATGAATTGGCTCACCAATGGTTTGGTAACCTCGTAACTATGAAATGGTGGGATGACCTTTGGCTCAATGAAAGCTTCGCCAACATGATGGAATACGTCTGTGTGGATGCTATTGAACCAAGCTGGAATATCTTTGAAGATTTCCAAACAGGTGGTGTTCCGTCTGCCTTGAAACGTGATGCGACTGATGGTGTTCAATCTGTTCACGTCGAAGTTAAACATCCAGATGAAATTAATACGCTCTTTGATGGAGCTATCGTCTATGCCAAAGGAAGTCGTCTCATGCACATGCTCCGTCGTTGGCTAGGTGATGCCGATTTTGCCAAAGGTTTGCATGCCTACTTTGAAAAACACCAATACAGCAACACCATTGGTCGTGACCTTTGGGATGCTCTTGGTCAAGCGTCTGGACGTGATGTCGCAGCCTTCATGGATTCTTGGTTGGAACAACCTGGTTACCCAGTTCTCACTGTCAAAGTTGAAAATGATGTCTTGAAGATTTCACAAAAACAATTCTTTATTGGTGAGCACGAAGACAAGAACCGTCTCTGGGTTGTGCCACTAAACAGCAACTGGAAAGGCTTGCCTGATACACTCGAAACTGAAAGTATCGAAATCCCTGGCTACGCAGCCCTTCTTGCTGAAAACAAAACAGCACTTCGTCTCAACACTGAAAATACAGCCCACTACATTACAGACTATCAAGGAGACTTGTTAGATGCTATTCTTGCTGACCTAGTTGAGTTTGATAACACAAGTAAACTGCAGATCGTTCAAGAACGTCGTTTGCTTGCTGAAGCAGGGCACATTTCTTATGCTGACTTGCTTCCAGTCCTTGATAAACTTGCTAAAGAAGAATCTTACCTTGTCGTTTCAGCTGTTTCTCAAGTAATTTCTGCCCTTGAGCGCTTTATCGATGAAGGAACAGAAGCTGAAACAGCCTTCAAAGTCTTGGTTGCTAAATTGGCTCGTCATAATTATGACCGTCTTGGTTTTGAAGCTAAAGATGGCGAATCAGATGAGGATGAATTGGTTCGTCAGTTGACTATTTCCATGATGATTCGCTCAAATGATGCAGAAGCTAGTCAAGTCGCTAGCCAAATCTTCGCAGCCCACAAGGATCATCTTGCAGGACTTCCAGCAGCTATTCGCTCACAAGTTCTGATCAATGAGATGAAACATCATGAGACTAAAGACTTGTTAGCACTTTATCTTGATACTTATACTCACGCAACAGATGCTGTCTTTAAACGTCAGTTGGCAGCAGCTCTTGCCTACAGTACAGATGCGGACAATATCCAAACCTTGATTGCTGCTTGGAAGGACAAATTTGTGGTCAAACCACAAGACTTGTCTGCTTGGTACTTCCAGTTCTTAAGCCATCAAGCAACTCAGGAAACAGCATGGTCTTGGGCTCGTGAAAACTGGGCTTGGATTAAGGCAGCCCTTGGAGGAGATATGAGCTTTGATAGCTTTGTTATCCTTCCTGCTCACGTATTTAAGACTCAGCAACGTTTGGCAGAGTACAAGGAATTCTTTGAACCGCAACTTTCTGACCTTGCTCTTAGCCGTAACATCGGTATGGGAATCAAGGAGATTGCAGCGCGTGTTGACTTGATTAACCGTGAAAAAGCTGCAGTGGAAGCAGTCGTTCTTCAATACGGAAATGCATAAATAAGCCTAAAATAACAAGAAAACTCAGCTATCTCATATAAAATGCAGAGAGTTGAGTTTTTTTTAAGGCAAATTTGGTATAATGGTTTTAATAAGGAGGAGTTTCTCATGATAAAAATCTTATTAGTTGAGGATGACCTAGGCCTGTCAAATTCAGTATTTGACTTTTTAGACGATTTTGCGGATGTCATGCAGGTATTTGATGGAGAAGAAGGTCTCTACGAAGCTGAGAGTGGCGTCTATGACTTGATTTTGCTCGATTTGATGTTGCCAGAAAAAAATGGCTTCCAAGTTTTGAAAGAATTGCGTGAAAAGGGAATTACGACTCCAGTTCTGATCATGACTGCAAAGGAAAGTTTGGATGACAAGGGACATGGATTTGAATTGGGAGCGGATGATTATCTGACCAAACCTTTCTACCTAGAAGAACTCAAAATGCGGATTCAAGCCCTTCTCAAACGTTCAGGTAAGTTTAATGAAAATACCTTGACTTATGGAAATATTGTAGTTAATTTGTCAACAAATACCGTTAAGGTTGAAGATACTCCTGTCGAATTGCTGGGGAAAGAGTTTGATTTATTAGTTTATTTCCTTCAAAATCAAAATGTTATTTTGCCGAAAACTCAGATTTTTGATCGTCTATGGGGATTTGATAGTGACACAACGATTTCAGTTGTCGAAGTTTACGTTTCAAAAGTCCGTAAGAAATTAAAAGGAACCACTTTTGCAGAGAATTTACAAACCTTGCGCAGTGTTGGGTATATTTTAAAAGATGTTCAGTAAACTAAAAAAAACATGGTATGCGGATGACTTTAGTTATTTTATCCGCAACTTTGGTGTCTTCACTCTTATTTTCTCTACCATGACCTTAATTATTTTACAGGTCATGCATTCGAGTCTCTATACTTCGGTGGATGATAAGCTTCATGGACTAAGTGAAAATCCTCAGGCAGTTATTCAGCTTGCTGTAAATAGGGCAACAGAAGAGATTAAAGATTTAGAGAATGCCGCTACAGATACTAGCAAGACTGAGATAAAACCCAATGTCAGTTCTAACACAGAAGTCATTCTTTTTGATAAGAATTTTACCCAGCTCCTTTCTGGAAATCGATTTTTGGGCTTGGATAAGATTAAGTTAGAAAAGAAAGAACTAGGCCATATCTATCAGATTCAAGTTTTTAATAGCTATGGACAGGAAGAAATTTATCGCATGATTTTGATGGAAACCAATATCAGTTCGGTTTCAACCAATATCAAGTATGCTGCTGTCTTGATTAATACCAGTCAGTTGGAGCAGGCCAGTCAAAAGCACGAGAAATTGATTGTGGTCGTGATGGCAAGTTTCTGGATTTTGTCTTTACTTGCCAGTCTCTATCTAGCTAGGGTCAGTGTTCGTCCTCTGCTTGAGAGCATGCAGAAGCAACAGTCCTTTGTGGAAAATGCCAGTCATGAGTTACGAACTCCACTCGCAGTTTTGCAAAATCGTTTAGAGACCCTTTTTCGTAAGCCAGAAGCAACCATTATGGATGTGAGCGAAAGCATTGCCTCTAGTTTGGAAGAAGTTCGAAATATGCGTTTTTTGACGACAAACTTGCTGAACTTAGCTCGTAGAGATGATGGGATTAAGCCGGAACTTGCAGAAGTTCCAACCAGTTTTTTCAATACGACTTTCACAAACTATGAGATGATTGCTTCTGAAAATGACCGTGTCTTTCGTTTTGAAAATCGTATCCATCGAACGATTGTCACAGATCAGCTTCTTTTGAAACAACTGATGACTATCCTATTTGATAATGCTATCAAATATACTGAGGAGGATGGTGAAATTGATTTTATGATTTCAGCGACTGATCGTAATCTTTATTTGCTAGTTTCCGACAATGGAGTCGGTATTTCAGCAGAAGATAAGAAGAAAATTTTTGATCGTTTTTATAGAGTGGATAAGGCTAGAACCCGCCAAAAAGGTGGTTTTGGTTTAGGTTTATCCCTAGCCAAGCAAATTGTAGATGCCCTAAAAGGAACCATTACTGTTAAAGATAATAAACCGAAAGGAACAATCTTTGAAGTGAAGATTGCCATTCAGACACCATCTAAAAAGAAAAAATAAAAATATCGCTCCAGATGGGGCGATATTTTGGATTTATCTTCTACGTTTTCGTTTGATGATAGACCGTTGAACTTTTAAAATAAGTAAGCTGGATCCGATTGCTGCGGCAAATGCAAGAGCAGTTGATAGTTTTAATGCTAAAAAGATAAAACTAAAGATAGCAATACAGATACAAAAAACAGCGATATTAACAAAAAATAGGATTTCCTTGAGATTGGCATCAGATTGCGCTTCAGGTGTATAATCTTGATAGCGAGGAACCTGCTGGCTTAATTCTTCTTGATAGTCTACCTCATAGGACTGTAATTTTCTTACGGGCATGATTCTCTCCTTAACAGTACATACCTATTTTATCATTTTTTCAGCAGAGAATTATTACAGAAAGGTTACAATAAGAATAAAGTCCCTTTTCAAAATCACTTTTCTTGACACCATAATGTGAAAATGATAGGATGGATGGACACCAAATACTTATTAATATTCATAATTGCTTATATTCGTAAGGAAATTGAGCTACCAAATGATTCTTTTTTACGAAAATTTGTTTCCTTATTTTCTTGATTTTATTTAATTTGATTAGTGAGATTTGTTTTGAATACAGAGACAGATTTTCTGTCTCCTATTTTTATAGTAGTGGGGTGTCTAATCGATACCTCTTGGAAAAGTTAAAGGAGATCAGCATGTATCTTGCTATCAAAGAAATATTACAAAACAAACTTCGATATAGTTTGATTCTAACTACCATTTTTCTTATCGCTTTCATGGTCTTTTTTATGACCAGTTTAGCTCTTGGTCTTGTGCGAAACAACCGAGCCGCTATTGATAATTGGCAAGCGACGGGTGTGGTTTTATCTGACTACGCAAATGATAATTTGACGGCATCTTTTATTCCTGAAAAGGACTACAAGGATAAGAGTTCTAAAGAGGCTACTCCACTAGGGTATATGTTTGCTGTGACCAATCTAGTCGATGATAGTGAAAAGGTCAATGTTTCCATCTTTGCTCAAGAGTGGGACGCTTTTATCTCTCCTAGTTTGACGGAGGGCCGTTATCCTGAAGGGGATGATGAGGTGGTCGTGGATCAGTCCTTTGAAAACTATGGAATGAAGTTGGGTGATGCCATTCAGCTCAATGGAAGCGAAGTAAGTTACAAGATTGTAGGGCTGACTAAAGGAAATAAGTTTTTTACTGAGCCAGTTGTCTTTACGAGTTTGACAACTTATTGGACCTTACAAGGAACTTTAAAATCTAATAAATCGATCTCTGCCTTGGTATTGAAAAATGATATAGAAGTGGCTGGCGATGGATTGAAACAGATTTCTATTCCAAAAATGATATCGAAAATTCCTGGTTACACACCTCAGGTTAATGTATTTTCAGGGATGATTATTGCTATGATTGTCATCACAGGCTTGATTGTGGGTATATTTGTTTATATCATTACCATACAAAAACTAGGACTTTATGGAATAATGCGGGCTCAGGGAATACAGATCAAAACCATTGTATGGTCTCTTTTCTGTCAAATCTTCTTCCTAGCTGGTATGGGGATTGCTTTAGCCTTGCTTGCTATTGGAGGAGTGATTTTAGTCTTACCAGCTACTTTCTTTTTCTACCCAAGTTGGATAGCCTACTCTGTCCTAAGTTTGGTGATTTGTTTGATGGCCATGCTAGGTGGTGTCATTTCACTTCCACGCTTGCTAAAGGTGGACCCGATTACTGCGATTGCAGAATGATAAGGAGAATAGTATGACAGCATTGATTGAAATGACTCAAGTGACAAAAACGTACGGGGAAGGAAAGATGAAAGTCGTAGCTCTACATGAGACGAATTTTCAGCTAAATGCGGGAGAGTTCGTAGCTATCGTTGGGCCTTCAGGTTCTGGAAAGACGACTTTTCTAACGACTCTAGGACAACTTCAGGAAGAATCGAGCGGAAAAATTTTAGTTAAGGGGAAGGAAACAGGCAGTTTAACGGAGAAGGAGAAAACAGACCTCCGTTTTAGAGAGTTTGGCTTTATTCTTCAGGCTTCAAACTTAATTCCTTTTCTAACGGTCAAGGAACAGCTGGACTTGATAGACAGACTGGATAAGGGAAAAAATAGTAAAAGTGATCGAAAAGAGTTACTTGACTTGTTGGATTTGGAAAAGGTACAAGATCAGTATCCCAAGGCTTTATCAGGTGGCGAACGTCAACGGGCCGCAATTGCTAGAGCGCTTTATAACAATCCGAGCATCGTTCTTGCAGATGAGCCAACAGCTAGTCTTGACACAGAGCGGGCCTATCAAGTAACAAATATGCTAGCATCTATCGCACATGAGCAAGGTAGAGGAGTAGTGATGATTACGCACGATACTCGTCTTCTAGATAAGGTGGACCGTGTTTATGTGATGAACGATGGACACCTAGTTGAAGAAACACATGCATAAAAAGAGAGTGAACGGTGCTGGTACTGTTCACTTTTTAATTGCAAACCTTAAAAAATGACTTTGCCTTTTTTAGAAAATTCCCAGTATTCATAGCTGATTTTTGAGAAATGTGGTATAATTTTTCTTATGGAAAAGATTATCATTACAGCAACTGCTGAAAGTATTGAACAAGTTAAACAACTGCTCGAAGTTGGCGTAGATCGTATCTATGTCGGTGAGAAAGATTTTGGCCTTCGTCTGCCAACAACCTTTAGTCATGACAAATTGCGTGAAATTGCTAAGGTGGTTCATGAAGCAGGTAAGGAATTGATTGTTGCGGTTAACGCCCTCATGCACCAAGATATGATGGATCGTATCAAGCCTTTCTTAGACTTTTTGGAAGAAATCCAGACAGACTACATTACGATTGGGGATGCAGGTGTCTTTTATGTGGTCAATCGCGATGGCTATTCCTTTAAGACCATCTACGATGCTTCTACTATGGTAACTAGCAGTCGCCAGATTAACTTCTGGGGACAAAAGGCTGGTGCATCTGAGGCTGTTTTGGCGCGTGAAATTCCATCAGCTGAACTTTTCAAAATGCCAGAGATTTTGGAAATTCCTGCTGAAGTTTTGGTTTACGGAGCTAGTGTTATTCACCATTCTAAACGTCCGCTCTTGCAAAATTACTATAACTTCACGCATATTGATGATGAAAAGACTCGCAAGCGTGACCTTTTCTTGGCAGAGCCAAGTGACCCTGAGAGCCATTACTCTATCTTTGAAGACAATCATGGTACCCACATCTTTGCCAACAATGACCTTGATTTGATGACCAAATTGACAGAATTGGTGGAGCATGGTTTTACTCATTGGAAATTAGAAGGACTTTATACTCCTGGTCAGAACTTTGTTGAGATTGCAAAACTCTTTATCCAAGCGCGCAGCTTGATTCAAGAGGGTAACTTTAGCCATGACCAAGCTTTCTTGCTGGATGAAGAAGTTCGTAAACTTCACCCTAAAAACCGTTTCCTTGATACAGGATTTTATGACTACGATCCTGACATGGTTAAATAAAGTAAATGATTCGTTGAGAGAGCGAAGATGCAAACATTTCTTCTCTTAATTTTTCTTATTCTCCAATATTTTCAAAGAATTAGTAGGCTAGGATGCTCTATTTACTAGGATTTTTAAGAAAAGTGACCTTCTTGAGTTTGAAAATTATCCCATGTTTGCAGGTGCCAAATGGCCCTTTTTTTGGTATAATTTTTTATAATGAAAACGATTGGTAATCGCTATGTTGTGGTTGATTTAGAGGCAACTAGCACAGGTAGTAAGGCTAAAATTATCCAAGTGGGAATTGTCGTGATTGATGACGGAAACATCGTCGATCACTATACGACGGATGTTAATCCACATGAACCCTTGGATGCTCATATCAAAGAACTGACAGGATTGACAGACCAACGTCTGGCGCAAGCACCTGATTTTTCGCAAGTTGCTAGAAAAATCTTTGACTTGGTGAAGGATGGGATTTTTGTAGCCCATAATGTTCGATTTGATGCCAATCTCTTGGCGGAAAATTTATTTTTTGAAGGCTATGAACTAAGAAATCCTCGTGTTGACACGGTCGAATTGGCTCAGGTCTTTTTCCCTGAACTGGAAAAATATAGCTTGCCGATATTGTGTCGAGAATTAGGAATTCCTCTAAAACATGCTCACACAGCCCTTTCAGATGCCCAAGCTACAGCGGAATTACTTCTTTTTTTACGAGAAAAGATGGCCCAACTTCCTAAAGGTCTTTTAGAACGCTTGCTGGAAATGGCTGACGCTCTCTTATATGAGTCCTACTTGGTTATTGAAGAAATTTATTGCAACCAATCTATTCTGACTTCTTCAGATTTGGTCGAAGTTCAAGGACTATATTTCAAGAAACCTGCAACCCCAAATGAGTCACGAAAATTATCTCAAGATTTTTCTAAAAATATTTCTTTGTTGAACCTTGAAGTGAGGGAACGACAAGAAAGTTTTGCTAGAGAGGTTGGCTTGCTATTGAAAGATGAGCCTGTCTCTCTGATTCAAGCACCGACAGGGATTGGGAAAACCTATGGCTATCTCTTACCCGCTTTATCTCAAGCCAAAGAGCGTCAAATTGTTCTTAGTGTTCCGACAAAGATTCTTCAAAATCAGATCATGGAAGAAGAAGGAAAACGTCTTAAGGATGTGTTCCATATAGATATTCATAGTTTAAAGGGACCACACAATTATCTGAAGTTGGATGCCTTTTATCGTTCCTTGCAGGAAAATGATGAAAATCGCTTATTTAGACGCTTTAAAATGCAACTCTTGGTCTGGCTGACAGAGACAGAAACAGGAGATTTGGATGAAATCGGGCAACTCTACCGTTACCAACATTTTCTAACAGATCTTCGTCATGACGGGAATTTATCATCTCAAAGCTTATTTGTGACGGAAGATTTTTGGAAACGTAGTCAAGAAAGGGCAAAAACCTGCAAGCTTTTAGTGACCAATCATGCCTATCTTGTAACCAGACTTGAAGATAATCCTGAATTTATCAGCGACCGTTTACTGATTATTGATGAAGTCCAAAAAGTTTTGTTGGCTCTAGAAAATCTGCTTCAACAGACCTACGATATCCAGTCTATTATTGATTTAGTTGATAAGGCTTTAGTAGGAGAAGAAAATAGGATTCAACAACGAATATTAGAAAGTATTCGCTTTGAGTGTCTCTACTTGATAGAACAATTTCAGTCTGGAAAATCTCGAAAAAATATCTTGGATTCTCTGGCCAATCTCCACCAGTATTTTTCAGAATTAGAGGTAGAAGGCTTTGAGGAACTGGTTCGCTATTTTACGGCTGAAGGTGATTACTGGCTTGAAGCAACTGAAACGAGTCAGAAGAAAATTCAGATTTCTTCTACAAAATCAGGTCGTATTCTTCTATCTTCTTTAGTGCCTGCTTCATGTCAAGTCTTGGGAGTGTCGGCTACTCTTGAGATTAGTCAGAGGGTTTCTTTGGCAGACCTTTTAGGTTATCCCGAAGCCAAATTTGTTAAGATTGAAGCTCATAAAAAACAGGATCAAGAAGTGGTCTTGGTCAAAGATTTTCCCCTGGTAACAGAAATCTCCTTAGAAGTTTACGCTAAAGAGGTAGCTGATTTGCTGATGGATGTTCAAGTTTTCCAACAACCGATTTTGGTTCTCTTTACTGCTAAAGATATGCTTCTAGCAGTATCGGATTTACTTCCAGTTAGCCATCTGGCCCAGTATAAAAATGGGGATGTTCATCAACTGAAGAAACGCTTTGAAAAAGGAGAACAACAAATCTTGCTTGGTGCAGCAAGTTTTTGGGAGGGAGTTGATTTTTCAAGTCATCCTTTTGTGATTCAAGTTGTACCGAGACTTCCTTTCCAAAATCCCCAAGATCCCTTGACGAAAAAGATTAATCAGGAACTAATTCAAGAAGGGAAAAATGCCTTTTATGATTATCAATTGCCTATGGCTATTATTCGTTTAAAACAGGCTTTGGGAAGAAGTATGAGACGTGAACACCAACGTTCTTTAACCCTCATTCTGGATAGGAGAATCGTCGGAAAGCGATATGGCAAACAGATAGTAGCATCTCTAGCAAAAGAAGCGACTGTTAAAACCGTCTCTCGATCCGAAGTTGATGAGGCTGTTGATAAATTTTTAAATGAACTTTGATAAATAGTATTGTATGAAAGTATAAGGTTAGTGTATATGAAACGTTCTCTCGACTCTAGAGTCGATTATAGTTTGCTCCTGCCAGTATTTTTCCTACTGGTTATCGGTGTGGTAGCTATTTATATAGCTGTTAGTCATGATTATCCAAACAATATTCTGCCCATTTTAGGGCAGCAGGTCGCCTGGATCGCCTTGGGACTTGTGATTGGTTTTATAGTCATGCTCTTTAATACAGAATTTCTTTGGAAGGTGACCCCTTTTCTATATATTTTAGGCTTGGGACTCATGGTTCTGCCGATTGTCTTTTATAATCCGAGCTTGGTTGCATCCACGGGTGCTAAAAACTGGATTTCGGTAAATGGAATCACCTTGTTCCAACCGTCAGAATTTATGAAGATATCCTATATCCTCATGCTGGCTCGTGTCATTGTCCAGTTTACCAAAAAACATAAGGAATGGAGACGCACAGTTCCGCTGGACTTTTTGTTAATTTTCTGGATGATTCTCTTTACCATTCCAGTACTAGTTCTTTTGGCACTTCAAAGTGACTTGGGGACGGCTTTGGTTTTTGTGGCCATTTTCTCAGGAATTGTTTTATTATCAGGAGTTTCTTGGAAAATTATTATCCCAGTATTTGTGACTGCGGTAACAGGAATTGCTGGATTCTTAGCCATTTTTATCAGCAAGGACGGAAGGGCTTTTCTCCATCAATTGGGGATGCCGACCTACCAAATTAATCGGATCTTGGCTTGGCTTAATCCATTTGACTTTGCCCAAACAACCACTTACCAACAGGCTCAAGGGCAGATTGCCATTGGAAGCGGTGGCTTATTTGGTCAGGGGTTTAATGCTTCGAATCTGCTTATTCCAGTTCGTGAGTCGGATATGATTTTCACGGTTATTGCAGAAGATTTTGGATTTATTGGCTCAGTCCTTGTTATTGCCCTTTACCTCATGCTCATTTACCGTATGTTGAAGATTACTCTTAGATCAAATAACCAGTTCTACACCTATATTTCCACAGGTTTGATTATGATGTTGCTCTTCCATATCTTTGAGAATATCGGTGCTGTGACAGGTTTGCTTCCTTTGACGGGGATTCCCCTACCTTTCATTTCTCAAGGTGGATCGGCTATTATCAGTAACTTGATTGGTATTGGCTTGCTTTTATCTATGAGTTACCAGACTAATTTAGCTGAAGAAAAGAGCGGAAAAGTTCCATTCAAACGGAAAAAGGTTGTATTAAAACAAATCAAATAAGGAGAAAATCATGGTTAAAGTAGCAGTCATGTTAGCTCAGGGCTTTGAAGAAATTGAAGCTTTGACAGTTGTAGATGTCTTGCGTCGGGCAAATATCATTTGTGATATGGTAGGATTTGAAGAGAAAGTGACGGGTTCGCATGCAATCCAAGTAAGTGCAGATCGTGTTTTTGATGGTGATTTATCAGACTATGACATGATTGTTCTTCCTGGAGGGATGCCTGGTTCTGCACATTTACGTGATAATCAGGTCTTGATTCAAGAATTGCAAAGCTTCGAACGAGAAGGAAAAAAACTAGCAGCTATTTGTGCTGCGCCAATTGCCCTCAATCAAGCAGGGCTATTGAAAAACAAGCAGTACACTTGTTATGACGGCGTTCAAGAACAAATCCTTGATGGTCACTACGTCAAGGAAACAGTAGTGGTAGATGGTCAATTGACAACTAGTCGAGGCCCTTCAACAGCCCTTGCTTTTGCCTACGAGTTGGTAGAGCAATTAGGAGGAGACGCAGAGACTTTACGAACAGGAATGCTTTATCGAGATGTCTTTGGTAAAAATCAGTAAAACGGGAGTCAAACTCTCGTTTTTTTATGTGGAAAAATCAGGGAAATCATCGCTTTTTTCATAAAAAAATGCTATAATGAAGGGTATGAAATATCACGATTACATCTGGGATTTAGGTGGAACTTTACTGGATAATTACGAAACTTCAACAGCTGCCTTTGTTGAAACATTGGCATTGTATGGCATCACACAAGACCATGACAGTGTCTATCAGGCTTTAAAGGTTTCTACTGATTTTGCGATTGAGACATTCGCTCCCAACTTAGAGAATTTTTTAGAAAAGTATAAGGAAAATGAAGCCAGAGAGCTTAAACACCCGATTTTATTTGATGGAGTTTCTGACTTATTGGAAGATATTTCAAATCAAGGTGGGCGTCATTTTTTAGTCTCTCATCGAAATGATCAGGTCTTGGAAATTTTAGAAAAAACCTCTATAGCAGCTTATTTTACAGAAGTGGTGACTTCTAACTCAGGCTTTAAGAGAAAACCAGATCCTGAGTCCATGATTTATTTAAGAGAAAAGTATCAGATTAACTCTGGTCTTGTAATTGGTGATCGACCGATTGATATCGAAGCTGGGCAAGCTGCAGGACTAGCTACCCACTTGTTTACCAGTATCGTGAATTTAAGACAAGTATTAGACATGTAAGAAAAAGGAATAAGATGACAGAAGAAATTAAAAATCTGCAGGCACAAGAATATGATGCCAGTCAAATTCAAGTTTTAGAGGGCTTAGAGGCTGTTCGTATGCGTCCAGGAATGTATATCGGATCAACCTCAAAAGAAGGTCTTCACCATCTAGTCTGGGAAATTGTTGATAACTCAATTGATGAGGCCTTGGCAGGATTTGCCAGTCATATTCAAGTCTTTATTGAGCCAGATGATTCGATTACTGTTGTCGATGATGGGCGTGGTATCCCCGTCGATATTCAGGAAAAAACAGGTCGACCTGCCGTTGAGACTGTCTTTACTGTCCTTCACGCTGGAGGAAAGTTTGGCGGTGGCGGATACAAGGTTTCAGGTGGTCTTCACGGAGTAGGGTCATCAGTAGTTAATGCCCTTTCCACTCAATTAGACGTTCATGTCCACAAAAACGGTAAGATTCATTACCAGGAATACCGTCGTGGTCATGTTGTTGCTGATCTTGAGGTGGTTGGGGATACAGATAGGACTGGAACAACGGTTCACTTCACACCAGACCCAGAAATCTTTACGGAAACAACAACCTTTGATTTTGATAAATTAAATAAACGCATTCAAGAATTGGCCTTTCTAAATCGCGGTCTTCAAATCTCCATCACAGATAAGCGCGAAGGTTTGGAACAAACCAAGCATTACCATTATGAAGGTGGGATTGCTAGTTATGTTGAATATATCAACGAGAACAAGGATGTAATCTTTGATACACCAATCTATACAGACGGTGAGATGGATGATATCACAGTTGAGGTAGCCATGCAGTACACAACTGGTTACCATGAAAATGTCATGAGTTTCGCCAATAATATTCATACACATGAAGGTGGAACGCATGAACAAGGTTTCCGTACAGCCTTGACACGTGTCATCAACGATTATGCTCGTAAGAATAAGTTACTAAAAGACAATGAAGACAACCTGACAGGGGAAGATGTCCGCGAAGGATTAACTGCAGTTATCTCAGTTAAACACCCAAATCCACAGTTTGAAGGACAAACCAAGACCAAACTGGGAAATAGCGAAGTGGTTAAGATTACCAATCGCCTTTTCAGTGATGCTTTCTCTGATTTCCTCATGGAAAATCCACAGATTGCCAAACGTATCGTTGAAAAAGGAATTTTGGCTGCTAAAGCTCGCGTGGCTGCTAAGCGTGCGCGTGAAGTCACTCGTAAAAAATCTGGTTTGGAAATTTCTAATCTTCCAGGGAAACTAGCAGACTGTTCTTCTAACAATCCAGCTGAAACGGAACTCTTCATCGTCGAAGGAGACTCAGCTGGTGGATCAGCCAAATCTGGTCGTAACCGTGAGTTCCAGGCTATCCTACCAATTCGCGGTAAGATTTTGAACGTTGAAAAGGCAAGTATGGATAAAATTCTAGCTAACGAAGAAATTCGTAGTCTTTTCACAGCGATGGGAACAGGATTTGGCGCAGAATTTGATGTTTCAAAAGCTCGTTACCAAAAACTCGTTTTGATGACCGATGCCGATGTCGATGGAGCCCACATTCGTACCCTTCTTTTAACTTTGATTTATCGTTATATGAAACCAATCCTAGAAGCTGGTTATGTTTATATTGCCCAACCTCCAATCTATGGTGTTAAGGTTGGAAGTGAGATTAAAGAATACATCCAGCCAGGAGCAGATCAAGAAATCAAACTCCAAGAAGCCTTGGCCCGTTATAGTGAAGGTCGCACCAAACCGACTATTCAGCGTTATAAAGGTCTTGGTGAAATGGACGACCACCAATTGTGGGAAACAACCATGGATCCAGAACACCGCTTGATGGCTAGAGTTTCTGTGGATGATGCTGCAGAAGCAGATAAAATCTTTG
The DNA here is from genome assembly GCF_946190335.1 of Streptococcus mitis. Lineage (GTDB taxonomy): Bacteria > Bacillota > Bacilli > Lactobacillales > Streptococcaceae > Streptococcus > Streptococcus mitis_CH. The sequence goes on along the minus strand of NZ_CAMHZN010000001.1, from coordinate 320,144 downwards.
ATATGTTGATGGGGGATCGAGTAGAGCCTCGTCGTGAGTTTATCGAAGAAAATGCCGTCTATAGTACACTTGATGTCTAAAAAATCGGGAGAAGTAGTTCCCTTGGTCTAAAAAATATGATATAATCATTACGATTGTTTCAAGTAAAAAAGGAGTTTAATATGTCTGATAGACTAGTAATTTATCTTGCAATTGCAGTTGCAATTTTCTTAGTAATTGCCTATGCTATCGCAATCTACGTACGAAAACGCAATGAAAGTAAATTAGCAATTTTAGAAGAGAAAAAAGAAGAGCTGTACAATCTTCCAGTAAACGATGAAGTTGAAGCTGTAAAAAACATGCACTTGATTGGACAAAGTCAAGTGACTTTCCGTGAGTGGAACCAAAAATGGGTTGACCTATCTCTTAACTCTTTTGCTGATATCGAAAATAATCTTTTTGAAGCAGAAGGCTATAACAACTCATTCCGTTTTTTCAAGGCCAGTCATCAAATCGACCAAATCGAGAGCCAAATTACTTTGATTGAAGAAGATATTGCGGCAATTCGCAATGCTTTGGCAGATTTGGAGAAACAAGAGTCTAAAAATAGTGGACGTGTTCTTCATACCTTGGACTTGTTTGAAGAGTTGCAACACCGAGTGGCTGATCATTCTGAAGAATATGGCCAAGGTTTATCTGAAATCGAAAAACAATTGGAAAATATCCAATCAGAGTTTTCTCAATTTGTTACTTTAAACACTTCAGGTGACCCAGTAGAAGCTGCTGTGATTTTAGATAATGCTGAAAATCATATCTTGGCTTTGAGTCACATTGTTGACCGCTTGCCAGCGATTGTAAAAACATTATCTAAAGAGCTACCTGATCAATTGGAAGATTTGGAAGACGGTTACCGTAAACTTTTAGATGCTAATTATCATTTTGCTGAAACGGATATTGAATCTCGCTTCCAATTGCTTTATGAATCTTTGAAGAAAAACCACGAAAATATTGCACAATTAGAGTTGGATAATGCTGAGTATGAAAATACTCAAGTTCAAGAAGAAATCAATGCACTCTATGATATCTTTACACGAGAAATTGCTGCTCAAAAAGTAGTAGAAGGCTTAGTTGCAACCCTTCCTACATATTTGAAACACATGAAAGATAGTAATGCTGTTTTAGTGGAAGATATTCAACGATTGAGTAACAATTACCTACTATCTGAAACGGATGTTAGTCATGTTCATAGATTACAAGCTGAGTTAGAGTCTTTGGAAGAATCTGTATTGGAATTAACTTCTGAACAAGAGGAACATTCTGAACCTTATTCATTGCTTGAAGATCGCTTGGAAAACTTACAAGCGACTTTGAAGGAAATTGAAGATGAACAAGTTGCGGTTAGTCAACGTCTTGCTCAGATTGAAAAAGATGATATCAATGCTCGCCAGAAGGCAAATGTTTATGTTAATCGTCTTCACACAATTAAGAGATATATGGAAAAACGTAATCTTCCAGGTATTCCTCAGAATTTCTTACAGTTGTTCTTTACAGCAAGTAACCATACTGAAGAATTGATGGCTGAACTAGAAGAAGCTCGGGTTAATATCGAAGCTGTGAACCGGATGCTTGAAATTACAACAAATGATATGAACGCACTTGAAGAAGAAACCTATAATATTGTTCAATATGCAACATTGACAGAACAATTACTACAGTATTCGAACCGTTACCGCTCATTTGATGAACGAATTCAAGAAGCCTTTAATGAATCATTAGAAATTTTTGAAAAAGAATTTAATTACCATGCTTCATTTGATAAGATTTCGCAAGCTTTGGAAGTTGCAGAACCAGGTGTAACCAACCGTTTTGTCACTTCATACGAAAAAACACGTGAGACGATTCGTTTCTAACATAATAAAAAAGATTTGGTTCTGTGATAAGCAGCACCAAATCTTTTTTATTTATTCATTCATTGTTTTTAAAAATGCCCAGTTACCAATTGATCTTGAACCGTATTCTATCTCCATAAAGTTTAGTAGGACATAATCGTTTTTTTCGTAGAATGAGGCATTTCTAGCTGTGCTGGTAATGAAACCCAAGTGTTTACAGCCTTTTGATTTGACATAAGGTTCAATCCCTTGTGTCAGAAAAGTACTGCCAATTCCCTGTCCCTTACTTGCTGTATTAACAGCTAAAGCCATCAAATACCAATCAAACTCTCCTGCTTGTTCTAAGTGCTTTTTGGAACGTTTTATAAAGTCAAAGTATTTAAAAAGATTTCGTGGTCGAATGTAGCGAAAAATGTTTGTTCCGCCATTTCGTAGATAGGATAGTATACAGAAATCCTTTTGTTGCAAAAGGGCGACTGCAAGTAATTCTCCATCTTGTTCCGCAACCAAACAGTTTCCTTTTTGAATATAGACTCTAGTAAGCAGAATTTGCAATGTTTCTACAAAAGCAGGATAGGAGTCAGGTTTCTTCAAATCGTCTTTTAAAATCGTTAAAAAAGGATAGTCAAGAAAGGAATTAGCTAATAGTTTTCCAATTTTTTCGCTTTCTTCAAGTCTTGCCTCTCTATATATGATATCTCCCATGTTTGTCTCCTTAATTATCTATAAAATCTTGTATGATAAGATTTCAAGATAAAAAATTGGAGATGATCCAAAAAGCAAGTTAGAACCTCGTTTTGTACTATAAGGTCCAAAAAGCTTTTTAAACTCTCCAATTTTTTATTTGGTTGGAATCGAAATTCCAATTAATTTTTCTGAATAGAGGGTTTTGATATTGGCCTCATCAATAGAGTCCTTATCAATTTTACGTTTCAAGAAAAATTCTTGAATAGCTTCGATTTCAGGTTCACGAATAGCGCGGTGTTTGTTTGAGATGAGGATTTCATAGTGAAGCGGAGCTTGAGTAAAAATAACATCTGTATTCCCTGCAGAATAAACCTCAACAAGGGTTGCATCTGTACTTTCTAGCTGGCTTTTAACAAGTTGCGAGTGTGAGTTTGTCGTATTGATTAGCTTCATAACATTTCCTCCGATTTTCTAATTCTATTATAGCACTTTTTAAATAAAGTAGCTTGATTTAGTCAATCTTATGCTGTTTTTTCCAAGATCCAATAGCCCATTTATGGCTACCACGTTTGAGGTTTTTAATAGCCTCGTCAATAGGGAACCAGGCAATATGATTAAAGTCCTCTAGTGGTTTTTGCACTTCTTTGAAAGAAGTCGCTTCATAGAGGTAGGCAGGATTGTAGTAGTAGGTGTCACGATGACGAGAGTAGAAATATTCGTCAGCTTGTCCGTAATAGGTACCAATTTCAGCTGTAAAGCCAAGCTCTTCAATCAATTCACGTTTTAGGGCTTCCTGATGGTTCTCACCAGCTTCAATTTCGCCACCTGGTAGGAACCAAGCGCCATTGGGTGCTTGAACAAGAACAATTTGTTTTTGTTCAGAATCAGGAATAACTGCATATACGCCATAGCGTGAAACATAGTCTGTATTTGCTTTCTTTTCTCCGAAAGTTGGGTTTGCCATTGCATTTTCCTCATTATCTATTATCTTTATTATTATCTTAATGGACAAAGGCCAAGCTGTCAAGAATTTATAGTGACTTTTGTAAAAAGGAGCAGAAAATTTTCATTTTCTACTCCTTTTCTATAGGATTTATACTTCTTTTTCAGAAGTTTTTACTTTAGCTTTTTTGGCAGATTTGATTTGAATGTTGCCCTTGCTGGTCATAACTGCCTTGAGGTCTTTTTCGCTTGGATTTTCAAGGTAGTAGTCAGTGATTGCGTCCTCAATATAGTCTTGAATAGTACGACGAAGTGGACGTGCTCCCATTTTTGGATCATAACCGAGGTCAACTAATTTTTCCTTGACCTTTTCAGTTACATTTAAATGAATGTTGTTGCTAGAAAGGCGCTTGTTAACGTCTGCTAGCATAAGCTCGACAATCTGAAGGAGATTGTCCTTGCTGAGAGCCTTAAATTCGATAATACCATCAAAACGGTTCATAAACTCTGGGCTAAAGAAGTTACCGAGTTCACCGAGAACAGAATTGGTACGTCCTTCTCTAGCAGCACCAAATCCAACGCTGGCTTCGGCCTTACCTGTACCTGCATTTGAGGTCATGATAATGATGGCATCCTTGAAGCTAACGGTACGTCCTTGCCCATCTGTCAAACGACCATCGTCCAAGACCTGGAGGAACATATGCATAACATCTGGATGGGCTTTCTCTACTTCATCCAAGAGAATAAGAGAATATGGATTACGGCGGACTTTTTCAGTTAATTGCCCAGCCTCATCGTAGCCAACATAACCTGGAGGGGCGCCGACCAACTTAGCTACACTGTGTTTTTCCATATATTCACTCATATCGAAGCGAATCATACTGTCAGCAGAACCAAAGAGTTCGATAGCTAGTTGTTTGGAAAGTTCTGTCTTACCGACGCCAGTTGGTCCGACGAAGAGGAAGCTTCCAATTGGACGGTTAGGCGTACCGAGACCGACACGGTTTCGGCGAATAGCTTTGGCTATCTTATCAACTGCATCGTCCTGTCCAATAACATGAGACTTGAGGTCTTCAGCTAGATGGATGAGTTGAGATTGTTCTTTCTCTTTCAAATCTCCAACAGGGATATTGGTTTTCTGCTCGATAATGTGCTCAATGGTTTTCTCACTGATGATAGGAGTATCTTGGTCTGTGACCTTTTTCTTTTGCATTTCCTTATACTTGGCAATCTGATCGCGGAAGTAGGCGGCCTTCTCAAAATCTTCCTCTCGTGTAGCTTGAGATTTAAGATTTTCAGCCTCAATCAAGCGCTGATCGATTACTTTAGGATCCACAAAATTCAAGGTCAAGTTCATCTTTGAACCAGCTTCATCTAGGAGGTCAATGGCCTTGTCAGGCAAGAAGCGATCTTGGATGTAGCGATTGGACAGAGTTGCAGCTGCTTCAATTGCAGCATCAGTATACTGAACATGGTGATAGTCTTCGTATTTCTTTTGAATTCCTTTGAGGATAATGATTGTTTCTTCTACGGTTGGTTCATCGACCTTAACAGGTTGCATACGACGCTCTAGGGCTGCATCCTTTTCAATGATACGGTATTCATTGAGGGTAGTAGCGCCGACCAGTTGCAGTTCCCCACGAGCAAGGGCTGGCTTGAGGATATTTCCAGCATCCATATTGCCATCGCTAGCAGAACCAGCACCGACAATTTCATGGATTTCATCGATAAAGAGGATGATGTCCTCACGTTTGCGAATTTCTTCCATGAGTTTTTGCATGCGTTCTTCAAATTGTCCACGGATACCCGTTCCTTGAACTAAGCTAACTACATCTAGACGGATGACTTGTTTGCCTTGTAGTTTATGTGGAACATCGCCATCAACAATTTTCTGAGCTAGACCTTCGACAACGGCAGTTTTTCCGACACCTGGTTCACCGATAAGAACAGGATTATTCTTGGTTCTGCGATTGAGAATTTCTATGACACGGATAATCTCATCGTCGCGCCCAATAACGGGGTCAATATCTCCACGACGGGCAATTTCAGTTACGTTGATACCAAATTCTTCCAGTAGGCCTTTTTCTTGGCTTGGTGGAGGAGTTTGAGCAGGTCCACGATTTTGGGAACCATAACCGCCATTTCCACCGTAACCTCCACCTGATTGGGTTGGGGGAGTCGGAGGAGTATTGTTAGAAGGCCTGAAATTGTTTAGGTCATTGAAGAAATCACCAAAGGGATCAAAGTCACGATTGTTCAGATCCGTAATACCTTTAAAGAGGCTATTGTTAGGATCTGTCTTGATAATCTTATAGCAGTTTTGACAGAGGTCAATTTGTTTTTGCTTTCCATTGAGATTGGTATAAAGATGAATCGTTGAGTCATTGATTTTACAGTTTTGACAAAGCATACATCTACCTCATTTCTTTATTTAGCCTGACCTGTTTAATGGTCAAAAATAGTCAAATTTCTATACTCTCATTATAACAGGATTGGGGTGTAAAGCAAGTAAAAAGATTGCAGCTTTGAGAAGTTGTTACAATGAAAATTTTTGTGAGTTTAGACTATAAAAAAATCCTATTTGTGAGACAAAAAGGATTTTGGTTAGACATGCAGGGTGTAATCCCAGCTTGTTTTGTATTAGTAAAGGAGTTCGTAAATCTCCATTGCAATCAAGTCAATGCTGTCAAACGTATAAGTTTCGCGAGCTTCGACATCACGAAGGGTAAAGATTGAGCCGTTTTCTTCGTCGTGGCTGTATGCAACTTCTGCAACAACAACTCCTTCGCGTTCAAAATTACGTTTTAAATTTCCACCGTCTTTTGTCATTGCTTCAAGGCGGTTGATGATTCTAACCAAATGTGATTCCATTTTGATTCTCCTTCATTTCTTATCGTTACTATTTTACCATAAAGGAGGTCAACTTGCCTAGAAAAAACTAAGATTTCTCGCTAATTCTACTAGCTTAAAGGTTTTTTGAATAAATTAGACAAAAGATTTGAATTTTAATTCAATACATGTTATAATCATACAGTATTCTATTTTAGAAAGCAGTGTGACTATGAATTTTTCTTTTTTACCTAAGTATTTACCTTATTTTAACTATGGGGCTGTCGTGACGGTTCTCATTTCTATCTGTGTTGTCTTTTTTGGGACTATTTTGGGTGTTGTCTTGGCTTTTGGGCAACGTTCAAAGTTTAAACCGCTTGTTTGGCTCGCCAACTTGTACGTTTGGATTTTCCGCGGGACACCGATGATGGTTCAGATTATGATTGCCTTTGCCCTTATGCACATCAATGCTCCGACTATTCAGGTTGGAATTTTGGGTGTTGATCTTTCTCGTCTGATTCCAGGGATTTTGATTATCTCTATGAACAGTGGTGCCTATGTTTCTGAGACTGTTCGTGCTGGGATTAATGCGGTTCCAAAAGGTCAGTTAGAGGCGGCCTATTCTTTAGGGATTCGTCCTAAAAACGCTATGCGCTATGTGATTTTGCCACAAGCAATCAAAAATATCTTACCAGCATTGGGGAACGAATTTATCACTATTATCAAGGATAGTTCCCTCTTATCAGCTATTGGTGTTATGGAGTTGTGGAACGGGGCTACAACAGTTTCTACAACAACCTATCTACCTTTAACACCACTTTTATTTGCAGCCTTTTACTACTTGATTATGACCTCTATTTTGACAGTAGCCTTGAAAGCTTTTGAAAAACGTATGGGACAAGGAGATAAGAAATAATGACAGAAACCTTGATAAAAATTGAAAATTTACATAAATCATTTGGAAAGAATGAAGTATTGAAGGGCATCAACCTCGAGATTAAAAGAGGAGAAGTTGTCGTTATCATCGGTCCTTCAGGGAGCGGGAAATCTACCTTGCTTCGCTCTATGAATTTGTTGGAAGAAGCGACCAAGGGGAAGGTTATCTTTGAGGGAGTCGATATTACGGACAAGAAGAATGACCTGTTTGCCATGCGTGAGAAGATGGGCATGGTTTTCCAACAATTTAATCTCTTTCCTAATATGACTGTGATGGAAAATATCACCTTGTCTCCTATCAAGACCAAAGGTGAAAGTAAGGAAGTTGCAGAGAAGAGAGCTCAGGAACTTTTGGAAAAAGTTGGTTTACCAGATAAGGCAACTGCTTATCCACAGAGTTTGTCAGGTGGTCAGCAACAGCGGATTGCTATTGCGCGTGGTTTAGCTATGGAACCTGATGTTTTGCTCTTTGACGAGCCAACTTCAGCCCTGGACCCTGAAATGGTAGGTGAGGTGTTGGCTGTTATGCAAGACTTAGCCAAGTCAGGAATGACCATGGTTATCGTAACACATGAAATGGGATTTGCTCGTGAGGTGGCAGACCGTGTCATCTTTATGGCAGATGGTGTGGTTGTTGAAGATGGAACACCTGAACAGATTTTTGAACAAACCCAAGAACAACGGACTAAAGACTTCTTGAGTAAGGTTTTATAAGTTAGTTTTGTGGAGCTATTTGTAGCTAACTTTACATATAAAGTATAGATTAATGAAAAGCTCGACTAGAGCTTTTTCTTATAGTTTGAAACTATAGGATAGCCTAGGAAAGAAGTGTTAGAGGGGATTAGCAGTTTTTGGTATAATGGAAGATATTTGAAAGAAAAGAGAAGTGATATGACACAGATTATTGATGGGAAGGCTCTAGCAGCTAAGTTACAAGGACAGCTGGCTGAAAAGACTAAAAGATTAAAGGAAGAAACGGGGCTAGTACCTGGTTTGGTAGTGATTTTGGTTGGGGACAACCCTGCCAGCCAAGTCTACGTTCGTAACAAGGAGAGGTCAGCCCTTGCGGCTGGATTCCGTAGTGAAGTTGTGCGAGTTCCAGATACCATTACTCAAGAGGAATTGTTAGACTTGATTGCCAAATACAATCAAGATTCAGCTTGGCATGGGATATTGGTCCAGTTACCATTACCAAAACATATTGATGAAGAAGCAGTTTTGTTGGCCATTGACCCAGAAAAGGATGTGGATGGTTTCCATCCCTTAAACATGGGACGCCTCTGGTCTGGTCATCCAGTCATGATTCCTTCTACGCCTGCAGGAATTATAGAAATGTTTCATGAATATGGGATTGAATTAGAAGGTAAAAATGCGGTTGTTATCGGTCGTTCCAATATCGTTGGAAAACCCATGGCTCAGCTTCTTGTGGCCAAGAATGCAACAGTGACCTTGACTCACTCACGGACTCATAATCTTGCCAAGGTGGCTGCTAAAGCAGATATTCTGGTTGTTGCAATCGGTCGTGCCAAGTTTGTAACTGCTAACTTTGTCAAACCAGGTGCGGTTGTCATTGACGTTGGGATGAATCGCGATGAAAATGGTAAGCTTTGTGGAGATGTGGATTATGAAGCGGTTGCCCCACTTGCTAGCCATATCACGCCAGTCCCTGGAGGTGTCGGTCCTATGACCATTACCATGCTGATGGAGCAAACTTATCAGGCAGCGATTCGGACATTGGATAGAAAATAAGAGAAAAATTTTCTGAGAAAAGTGTATTTTCTATAGCTATATCTAAAATGGCAGAAATGAATATTAAATTTTAGAAATAAGTTTATAAAAGGAGGTATGTGCCTCCTTTTTGTTGTATAATGGAGTGAGGTGATTAGATGATTTTAAAAATTTATAATGGGGAATATAGTTTACAATGGGATGGAATATACTACTTAGCACTAATTGATTATCCAAATATTCAAGAGTGGGAATTAGAAAAAATTGCTAAATTTATAGCTTACGAAAAACTTCATAAACGTCAAACAAGTATTGAGTGTGCTGATTCTTGTTTAAAAAAAGAAATTTTAGATTACATCTGTCAGCATCCCTTTCTGCCACCATTTACTCCTACAGATAAAAGAGTAGCCTCGACTTATGACCTACATAAGAGGTTAGTGACTTCAGACTACTGTAGTCATACTACGACTATAGATGCAGCGATTTCTATTTTTAAAACTGGTCGTCTTTTATCTGCTGTGAAAGCCTTTGGGCGAGATGCTGAGGAGTTGGTTTTGGATAGTCGAAATGCTGCATCTGATCCGATAGATTATTTTGACTATGTCATGTTAGGGTGGTCAAATACAAGTTCTGGTTATCGATTGGCGATGGAGCGTTTATTAGGTCGAGCTCCTTCAGAGAAAGAATTACAAGACAAGTTTATTCCTGGAGTAAGTTTTCATTTTATCTATACAGATTTGATTAAAGTTCCTGGTTATATTTTTGATGGTTACCATGCTGTAAAAATTAAGGACATGCTTAATTTATTAAGTGAGTTGTATATTTGCATTATTCCAACTCATAATAAGAGCCAATTTGAAAATATTATTCCAACCAAAATACAAGATAGGGTGTATTATCTTGACTATGCTGGAGAAGACTTAGAAGAGTGGACTAAGAAAGTCTATCAAGTTGTTTTAAAACAATCAGATAAAGGATAGTTGAGGAAAAACGATGAGAGTGATTGAGCAAGCATTATTAGAAAAAGTCATTATTGAACGTTCTCGTACAAGTCATAAAGGAAATTACGGTCGTCTGCTGTTGCTGGGTGGGACCTATCCTTATGGTGGTGCTATTATCATGGCTGCTTTGGCAGCTGTAAAAAGCGGTGCAGGATTGGTGACCGTTGGAACGGATAGGGAAAATATCCCTGCTCTGCACAGCCATTTACCTGAGGCTATGGCCTTTTCTCTGCAAGACCAGCAATTGTTACAAGAGCAATTGGAGAAGGCAGAAGTTGTCTTGCTGGGGCCTGGTTTACGAGATGATGTTTTTGGAGAAGATTTAGTAAAACAGGTCTTTGCTAGCTTAAGACAGAATCAGATTTTGATTGTAGATGGAGGTGCTTTGACTATTCTTGCTAGGACAAGTTTGTCATTTCCGTCTAACCAGCTTATCCTAACTCCCCACCAAAAAGAATGGGAAAAGCTGTCTGGTATTGCTATTGAAAATCAAAGCGAAGCTGCAACGGCTAGTGCCCTGACTTCCTTCCCTCAAGGAACGATTTTAGTTGAAAAAAGTTCAGCTACTCGTATTTGGCAAGTTGGCCAATCTGATTATTACCAGTTACAGGTTGGTGGTCCCTATCAGGCGACTGGGGGAATGGGAGATACTCTGGCTGGGATGATTGCAGGATTTGTAGGCCAATTTCGACAGGCCAGTCTCTACGAACGTGTGGCAGTAGCAACCCATCTTCATTCAGCCATAGCCCAAGAACTATCTCAAGAACATTATGTGGTCTTGCCGACGGAAATCAGCAGTCATCTTCCCCAAAAAATGAAAAAAATATCTCAAAAAGGCACCTGATTGTTTCAGGCGCCTTTATATCTTTTAGAAAAATCCTTTAATCTTTCCAACGAGGCCATCTAGACCTTCAGAACCAGAAATCAACTGCTGAGCTTGAGAGAAGTATTCTCCAAGTTGGTCTTGATTTTCTGCAACAAATGTTTTTGCAGCTTCGAAATCTTTTGTTTCGATTAATTCTTTTACTTGGTTAAACAAATCTAATGGGTTCATCTTATTTCTCCTTTTCTGTACTTAACTATTTAATCATCTTTATGATAAAAAATCAACTGTTGCTGCTTTTGGCTAGGACATGTTTTTATCTACAAGTTCTCATAACTAAGATTCTAACTACCAAAACAAGGTGGACATAAAAATAAAAATGTTCGGGTTTTTCTAGTGTATCCATGAAATAAAAAAGGATACATGTTATAATAGAAATAGCTCTTTAATGGAGGTGTTTGAGTGGAAAATCTGAAGAAAATGGCAGGTATCAAGGCTGCTGAGTTTGTCAAGGATGGCATGGTAGTCGGACTTGGAACGGGGTCTACTGCCTATTATTTCGTAGAAGAAATCGGTCGTCGGATCAAGGAAGAAGGATTGCAGATTACAGCTGTAACGACTTCTAGTGTGACTAGTAAACAGGCTGAAGGGCTTAATATCCCACTCAAGTCTATTGACCAAGTAGACTTTGTCGATGTGACAGTCGACGGGGCGGATGAAGTGGATAGTCGGTTTAATGGAATCAAAGGTGGTGGTGGTGCCCTCCTGATGGAGAAGGTTGTTGCAACGCCCTCAAAAGAATATATTTGGGTAGTGGATGAAAGCAAGCTGGTCGAGAAACTAGGTGCTTTTAAATTGCCTGTAGAAGTGGTTCAGTATGGCGCGGAACAGGTCTTTCGTCGTTTTGAACGAGCTGGCTACAAACCAAGTTTCCGTGAAAAAGACGGCCAACGTTTTGTGACCGATATGCAGAATTTTATCATTGACCTTGCCTTGGATGTCATTGAAGATCCAATTGCTTTCGGACAAGAATTGGACCATGTCGTTGGTGTTGTAGAGCACGGCTTATTCAACCAAATGGTGGATAAGGTCATCGTTGCTGGACGAGACGGGGTTCAGATTTTAACTTCAACAAAAGCAAGATAACTAAAATAATAAGGAGATACACTATGTCAAAATTTAATCGTATTCACTTGGTGGTATTGGATTCTGTAGGAATCGGTGCTGCACCAGATGCCAATAACTTTGTCAATGCAGGGGTTCCAGATGGAGCCTCTGACACACTGGGACACATTTCCAAAACAGTTGGTTTGAATGTGCCAAACATGGCTAAAATCGGTCTTGGAAATATTCCTCGCGAAACGCCTTTGAAGACTGTACCGGCTGAAAGCAACCCAACAGGATATGCAACAAAATTAGAGGAAGTATCTCTTGGTAAGGATACTATGACTGGACACTGGGAAATCATGGGACTCAACATTACTGAGCCTTTCGATACTTTCTGGAACGGATTCCCAGAAGAAATCTTGACAAAAATCGAAGAATTCTCAGGACGCAAGGTTATTCGTGAAGCTAACAAACCTTACTCAGGAACAGCCGTTATCGATGACTTTGGACCACGTCAGATGGAAACTGGGGAGTTGATTATCTATACTTCAGCTGACCCTGTTTTGCAAATTGCTGCCCACGAAGACATTATTCCTTTGGATGAATTGTACCGTATCTGTGAATACGCTCGTTCGATTACCCTTGAGCGCCCTGCCCTTCTAGGCCGCATCATTGCCCGTCCATATGTTGGTGAACCAGGAAACTTCACTCGTACAGCAAATCGTCGTGACTTGGCTGTATCCCCATTTGCACCAACTGTTTTGGATAAATTGAACGAAGCTGGCATCGATACGTATGCTGTTGGTAAAATCAACGATATCTTTAACGGTGCGGGTATCAACCATGATATGGGACACAATAAGTCAAATAGCCACGGAATTGATACACTGTTGAAGACCATGGGACTTGCTGAGTTTGAAAAAGGATTCTCCTTCACAAACTTAGTTGACTTTGATGCCCTTTACGGCCACCGTCGTAATGCTCACGGTTACCGTGATTGTTTGCATGAGTTTGATGAACGCTTGCCTGAAATTATCGCAGCCATGAGAGAGAACGACCTTCTCTTGATTACTGCGGACCATGGAAATGACCCAACGTATGCAGGAACAGACCACACTCGTGAATATATTCCATTGTTGGCCTATAGTCCTGCTTTTAAAGGAAATGGTGTCATTCCAGTAGGACATTTTGCAGATATTTCAGCGACTGTTGCCGATAACTTTGGTGTTGAAACTGCCATGATTGGGGAAAGTTTCTTAGATAAATTGGTATAAGATGACGCGTTATGCTTTGCTGGTTAGGGGCATTAATGTAGGTGGGAAAAATAAGGTTGTCATGGCGCAACTTCGTCAAGAACTGACAGAGTTGGGACTGGAAAAGGTTGAGACCTACATCAACAGTGGCAACATTTTCTTTACTTCGACAGAACCCAAGGCCCGATTGGTTGAAGAATTAGAGACTTTCTTTGCAGTCCATTATACATTTATTCAAAGCTTTTCTTTGCTGAGTCAGGAAGATTATGAAGAAGAGCTGAAGAATCTACCAGATTGGTGGACCAAAGACCTAGCCCGAAAAGATGTCCTCTTTTACACAGAGGGCTTGGATGTGGATCAAGTCATCGAGAAAGTGAACAGTTTGGAATTGGAAGATGAAGTCGTTCATTTTGGAAAACTTGGGATTTTCTGGGGGAAATTTTCTGAAGAATCCTACTATGCAACTGCCTATCACAAATACTTGCTCAAGATGCCTTTCTATCGCAATATTACTATTCGTAATGCAAAAACCTTTGACAAAATCGGTCAAATGCTAAAAACTAATAAAGGAGACACACAATGACATTTTTAGACAAAATCAATGAAACAGCTGCTTTCCTGAAAGACAAGGGAATCCAAGCGCCTGAGTTTGGTCTAATCCTTGGATCAGGCCTTGGAGAACTGGCAGAAGAAATTGAAAATCCAGTTGTAGTAGACTATGCTGAGATTCCAAACTGGGGCCGTTCAACAGTAGTCGGTCACGCTGGTAAATTAGTATATGGGGAACTGGCAGGGCGCAAGGTTTTGGCTCTTCAAGGGCGTTTCCATTTCTACGAAGGAAATCCTCTGGAAGTCGTGACTTTCCCAGTTCGCGTGATGAAAGTGCTCGGATGTGAAGGTGTCATTGTAACCAATGCAGCTGGCGGTATTGGATTTGGACCTGGTACTTTGATGGCTATTTCAGACCATATCAATATGACAGGGCAAAATCCATTGATGGGTGAAAACTTGGATGATTTTGGTCCTCGTTTCCCAGATATGTCTAAGGCCTACACACCAGAATACCGTGCTACTGCCCATGAAGTGGCTAAGAAACTTGGTATCAAGCTTGACGAAGGTGTTTATATCGGTGTTACTGGTCCGACTTATGAAACCCCAGCAGAAATTCGTGCCTATAAGACACTGGGAGCAGATGCAGTTGGTATGTCGACTGTTCCTGAAGTTATTGTGGCAGCCCACTCAGGCTTGAAAGTTCTGGGAATTTCATGTATTACTAACTTTGCGGCTGGTTTCCAAGAAGAACTCAACCACGAAGAAGTTGTAGAAGTAACAGAACGTGTTAAAGGTGACTTCAAAGGCTTGCTTAAAGCGATTCTTGCAGAATTGTAATCATGTTAATAGACTTGAGGAGATTTTTTCGAAAGATTCCTTATAATCTTAGATTGTTCCTAGCAGTAATTCTACAAGGAATAGTTTCGGGTTTATCTGGTATATTTCTCCATTATCTTTTAGAGATGGTAGAGAGTCTAGCTTTTGGTCAGTCAGAGCATCATACAGGATTTTTGACAGATGGAGTTTCCTCCTCACGGATAGGACTAAGTTTAATAATCGTGGGTCTTGGCTCATCCTTGGTCTGGTATTTCTTGCAAAAAGGGTCGAAGATTTATTCCATCAAAGCTCAGATGAAGGATGAGACTTCACAATACAAGCTTCATTTTCTAAAACAGCTATTTCATTCAATTTGGCAGATCATTGCAGTTGGAGGGGGAGCGCCTATTGGCAAAGAAGCTGCACCACGAGAGATTGGAACTCTATTTGCAGGACAAATTGGAAAAATATGTATACTGTCTATGAAGGATCGTATCTTTCTCCTTGCTTGTGGTGCTGGTGCTGGTTTAGCGGCTGTTTATCAGGTTCCATTAACAAGTGTTTTCTTTGTTTTTGAAACTCTAGGAATTGTTCTATCTATTAAACGATTTGTCTTAGTCGGTTTGACTACTTATGTCTCAACCTATATAGCAGGCTTGGTTATTTCAGATCAGGCTCTCTACCAGATTCCAGCGATAACATGGTCATTAAAGGAAATATGGATTATTCCCTTATTACTTCTTTTCTTAACTCCACTAGCTTGTCTTTTTGGTCGCTTAAGTAAGGTAGCGTCTTCAAACAGAATAAAAGATAAACGAATACTTCTAACATTGCCCTCAGCTTTTCTTTTTCTTGTTGGTCTTGCAAGTTCCTTTCCACATCTACTTGGCAATGGACGCATGATGGCTCAGGAAATTTTAAATGGTAGCAGTGGTCAAACAGTGCTTCTCATGTTTTTCCTAAAAGCAGTGGTCGTTCTTATTATCCTTTGGGCAGGGGCCTATGGTGGTACTCTTACGCCATCTTTTGCCTTGGGGATGGCTGGAGCTGGTCTCTTGTGCATGATTCTAGGTTTGGATAGCCAGTCAACCATTTTGCTTTTGGGATCGGTTTGCTTTTTGTCTGTGACCTTGAGGGCGCCCATTTCTGCAACCGGATTAGTTATAGGTTTCACTGGGCTAGGTATAGATTCTCTTCCGTATCTCTTAGTAACGGCTGTTTTAGCCTATGAATTTGCAAAAATGTTAGACCACTTTCCTTGGGCTAGCATACTGAGTCAGAAGTCAAAGAATAAAGTAATTAGGTAGGAAATGCCCATTTCTTCTAGTCAATGATTTGATTTAAAAGATTAAAAAAACTCTCAATTTATTTATAACTGCTTTAAATAAAAATGAAGTAGGCCTATTGGAATCTTGATTGAATCCGATTTTTCCTAGTTATGAAATATAAAAATAAAAAAAGAAAGGTAGAGCGTGTGTTCTGATTTGAACACGAGCGGAAAACTTTTCTAAAAACTCAGAAGAGAAGGGAGTTCGGATTTGAATAAAAGCCGCTCTAATCTTCTCAATATCATCAAAATTAAGAAAGAAAGGAATTGACCCCACCCTAAAAGCAGTGGGAAAAAGATAGTTGGTCTAGCGAGCATCGCTCACTGCACCCAACTCCTATTTTCCCTTTGCTTTTTGACGGGTTTGGTATGTTATATTATGTCTATCCATATTGCTGCTCAGCAGGGTGAAATTGCTGATAAAATTCTTCTTCCTGGGGATCCTCTTCGTGCTAAGTTTATTGCGGAGAATTTCCTTGAAGATGCTGTTTGTTTTAACGAAGTGCGTAACATGTTTGGTTACACTGGTACTTACAAGGGCCACCGTGTATCAGTCATGGGAACTGGGATGGGGATGCCATCTATTTCGATTTATGCGCGTGAGTTAATTGTTGACTACGGTGTGAAGAAATTGATTCGTGTGGGAACTGCTGGTTCTTTGAATGAAGATGTTCATGTCCGTGAATTGGTTTTGGCGCAGGCAGCTGCAACCAACTCTAACATCATCCGCAATGACTGGCCACAGTACGATTTCCCACAAATCGCTAGCTTTGATTTGTTGGATAAGGCTTATCATATTGCCAAAAATCTCGGTATGACAACTCATGTTGGGAACGTTTTGTCATCTGATGTCTTTTATTCAAACTACTTTGAAAAGAACATCGAACTTGGTAAATGGGGAGTCAAGGCTGTGGAAATGGAAGCAGCAGCCCTTTACTATCTGGCAGCCCAACACCATGTTGATGCGCTAGCTATTATGACTATCTCTGATAGCTTGGTCAATCCAGATGAAGACACGACTGCAGAAGAACGCCAAAATACCTTCACCGATATGATGAAGGTTGGATTAGAAACCTTGATTGCAAAATAATTATAGCCAAAAAGGAAGCCCTTCTTTATGAATTGGAGGACTTCCTTTTCTTATCCAGAAATTGATCTATCTCTTTTTGTGATCTGAGGATGACCACTTTATATGGATAGGTTTCTTGAACCCACTTGTAGCGTTCCTTAGCGGATTTGCTCCGTCCGTCCCAAAGAATCCATCGGATAAACTCCCAATTAAACTGTTCTTGACAACCAACTGCCATACTTTCTCTGACCTTACCTCGATATGTGAGATAACGTTTAAAGGCTCGAAAGAGACAGGTCAATGGCGAAAAATTGAGAAAGATGATTTGGTCAGCTTCTTTCATTCTTTCTTCGTAATAGCACCAAGAATAATTACCATCTATGACCCAAGTTTCCTGCTTGGTGAGAAAGTTTTTCATCTCGGTCAGCATCCATTCACGGTCGCTGTCTTGCCAACCAGGTTGAAATTGGAGTGTGTCCATGTGAAGTTTTGGAATGGAGTAGTAGTGAGATAACTTTTCTGCTAGAGTTGACTTACCAGCACCAGAATATCCGATAATTGCGATTTTCATTTTCTACTCTTTCTTATATGGAGACAAAAAAACAGCCTCTATGGACTGTTTCTTATTTAGCAAGTTTAGCTGAAAGACGAGCTTTGTCGCGGCTTGCTTTGTTTTTGTGAATCAAACCTTTAGTTTCTGCTTTATCGATAGCTGAGCTAGCAGCACGGAAAAGTTCTTCAGATGGGTTTGCTTCGAAAGCTTTGATAGCAGTACGCATAGCTGATTTTTGAGCTGAGTTCTTTTCGTTTTGTTTAACGTTCAATTCAGCACGTTTGATAGCTGATTTAATGTTTGCCAATGTTCTTACCTCCATATTTACTAACTATACCATTATATCTGAAAACTTACATTTTGACAAGGGAAAATTATTTTTTTAAGTAAATTTCATCGATTTCATGGTTCTTTGTTTTATGAAGAATCACTTCTGCACGATTTCTGGTCGGTTCAATATAATTTTGTAAATTTGTGAGATTGATACTGGTCCAGACCTGATGGGCAAAGGATTCCACTTCCCCAATCGGCATTTGTGTAAAACGATAATAGTAGCTATCAGGGTCGTTTTGGGCTAGGCTCAGCATTTTCAAGAAACGGTCTAGATACCAACTCTCAATGTCATCAACTGAAGCATCAACATAGATGGAAAAGTCAAAGAAGTCAGTAATATAGAGACGCTCGTTTTGTGGATTTTGAAAGACGTTAATCCCCTCGACAATCACAAAGTCAGCAGCTTTGACGCTTTGCTTTTCCTCAGGTACGATGTCGTAGACTTCATGAGAATAGACAGGAATATCTACATCTTGTCCATTTTTGATGCGGTCCAAGAAGTTGAGAAGAGCTTCCATATCATAGCTTTCAGGAAATCCCTTACGATTTAAAATCCCCTGCTCAATCAAGGTCTGGTTGGGATAGAGAAAGCCATCAGTTGTTACCAACTCAACCGTAGCATCTGTAAGTGTACGGGATAGTAGGATTTGAAGTAGGCGACTGGTTGTGGATTTTCCAACGGCAACACTCCCAGAAACCCCAATGATAAAAGGCTGGGCTTTACTTTCACGTTGAAGGAAAATTCCTTTTGAAAAGGCCAAATCATCCTTGGTACGTTTGTAAATCTGGATGAGATGGGCTAGGGGTAGATAGACATCGGTAACATCCTGTAAGCTAATCTGGTCATTAAAACTCTTGATGGATTCTAATTCCTCTTCTGTCAAAGGAGGTGTTGTCTTTCGATGTAACGATTGCCAAGTCTGGCGGCTGATTTTTTCAAAATGTAAAAATTCGTTGGTCATTTGTTTTCCCCTAGATATTTTGTCTATCATACCATAAAAAGCTAAAAAAATAAAGCGGTTTCTTGAATGTAGTAAGTCAATATTATATAATAGAGGTGGATAGAGGTTGACCAATTTATTGATGAAGTAGGAGATAGTTTCTACTGATTTATAAACTTATAAAGGGGGCTTTTTAGTTCACAACTTATAGGGGGTGTACTATGAAAATCTTAAAACGTTACATATTGGAACTTTGTTTTATTTTAAGTTTTGCACTACCTTTTATAAAAGGGGCGAATGCAGATAATGGTAGACGTTTTGTGGAAACCTATTACGGTTTTACTTTTTTGATGGAACATGCCATTGTAACAGCTGTCTTTATCTGTTCGCTCTTGATTGCTTTCTTCCTAAAAAAACGGTGGACGAAATGGCTTGCTGCTGGTAGTTATTTCTTTTTAGTTCTATGGATTGCTACAGAGGGTTATTTCTTCCGCATGTCACTAGAAGATTTGATACGACTTTGGACAAGTTTGGAATTCCTGACAAAAACGTATCAGTTGGGCTTTTATCTAAACATCCTGTTGGGAATTTTGTTGATAATAAAGTATTTGAAGGTTAAGCAATAGACATCAAAATGAGCCTGATTACAGACTGTAGACTATGAGAGATTTGTGCTCCTACATGCTTTGTCATTCGTTTATAAGAGCTGAAAGAGATTGAAGAAAAGGTCTTCTTGACTAGGTTTCTTCAGCCTTTTTCATTTTGTCATCAATTTGTAAACGATTTACAATTTAAGGCAAATTATGGTAAAATAGTTTCATGAGTAAAATGTATTATGCAGAAAATCCTGATGCTGCTCACGACATTCATGAGTTGAGAGTGGACTTGTTGGGAGAAAAAATGACCTTTTTAACGGATGCGGGTGTTTTTAGCAAGAAAATGGTTGACTTCGGAAGTCAACTCTTGCTCAAGTGTCTGGAGGTCAACCAAGGAGAAACTGTCCTTGATGTAGGCTGTGGTTATGGGCCTTTGGGTTTGTCCTTGGCTAAGGCTTATGGAGTTCAGGCGACCATGGTCGATATCAATAATCGTGCCTTGGATTTGGCGCGACAAAATGCTGAACGAAATAAAGTAGAAGCGACGATTTTCCAGTCCAACATCTATGAACAAGTTAAAGGAAAATTTGACCATGTCATTTCCAACCCCCCTATTCGTGCGGGCAAGCAAGTTGTTCATGAAATCATTGAGAAAAGCAAAGATTTCTTGGAAACTGGTGGGGATTTGACTATCGTTATCCAGAAAAAACAAGGAGCTCCAAGTGCCAAGTCCAAGATGGAAGATGTGTTTGGCAATTGTGGAGTCGTCAAAAAAGATAAGGGATACTATATCCTTAGAAGTGTGAAAGAATGAGAGCAGTTGATTTAATCCAAAAGAAACGAGATGGTCAAGAGCTGACTTCGAGTGAAATTGAGTGGTTAGTTGAAGGCTATGTGTTAGGAACTGTCCCTGATTATCAGATGTCTGCCTTTGCTATGGCAGTTTATTTCAAAGGAATGACGACTCGAGAAATATCTGATTTGACCATGAAAATGGTTCAGACAGGTCAAGAGTTTGATTTATCAGCTATTGATGGGGTTAAGGTTGACAAGCATTCTACGGGTGGTGTTGGTGATAAGGTGACCTTGATTTTGGCTCCTCTTGTTGCAAGCTTTGGTGTTCCTGTGGCAAAAATGAGTGGTCGTGGTCTCGGCCATACTGGCGGAACAATTGATAAATTGGAGTCCGTTAAGGGCTATCAAGTAGAGCGTAGTCAAGAAGATTTTATTCGTCAGGTTCAGGATATTGGTGTATCTGTCATTGGGCAATCAGACCAGCTTGTCAAAGCAGATAAGCTTCTCTACGCCCTCCGTGATGTGACCGCAACTGTCGACACGATTCCTTTGATTGCGAGTTCGGTGATGAGCAAGAAAATCGCGGCAGGAGCGGATGCTATTTTGCTAGACGTAACTGTCGGTGAGGGTGCCTTCATGAAGACGGTTGATGAGGCGCGTGAACTGGCTCAAACCATGGTGGATCTTGGTAAGGCTGTTGGTCGAAAAACAGTCGCAGTGATTACGGATATGAGCCAGCCCTTGGGACGAGCGATTGGAAACCGTCTGGAAATCCTTGAAGCATTGGAGATTTTACAAGGTCAAGGTCGTCAGGATATTACCCACTTCATTTGTGAATTGGCTCAAATTATGCTTGGCCTGACAAATGTACATAAAACAGTTGAAGAAGTTCGCCAACATCTTGAAAATGGCCAAGCACTAGCTAAGTTTGAGGAGATGGTCAAAGCCCAAGGTGGAGACTTGGAAGACCTCTATCGTCCTGTAAATGTAGCCCATGTAGTGGAAATCCCTGCTCAGGAAACGGGTGTCATTTCAGCTCTTCCAGCTATGGAATTTGGGCTTTATGCTATGAGACTGGGGGCAGGCCGTGCAGTCAAGTCTGATGCCTTAGACTATGAAACTGGAATTGTTTTTGAAAAGAAAGTTGGAGATGCCGTTCAAAAGGGAGAAATTGTTGCAAAAGTATACACAAATGGGAAAATCTCCCCTCAGCTAGTTACAGATTTTCAAAAATATGTTAAAATAAATGATAGGGTGCAAAGTTTACGAGAAATTATAGAAATTATCTCATAAACGACAGGAGAATCCGGATATGAAATTAAATAAATATATCGATCATACGCTTTTGAAGCAAGATGCGACAGAAAAACAAATTGATTGTTTGTTGTCTGAGGCTAGAGAGTATGATTTTGCCAGTGTTTGCGTCAATCCGACCTGGGTTGAATATGCTAAAACAGGGCTTGAAGGCACTGATGTCAAGGTCTGCACAGTAGTAGGTTTCCCCTTGGGAGCAACAACTTCAGCCGTGAAAGCATTTGAAACCAAAGAAGCAATTCAAAATGGCGCAGATGAGATTGATATGGTGATCAATGTCGGTGCCCTCAAATCAGGAAATCTTGATTTGGTTGAATCAGACATTCGCGCAGTAGTAGAAGCAAGTGGTGACAAGTTGGTTAAAGTCATCATTGAAGCTTGCTTATTGACAGACCAAGAAAAAGTTGTGGCTTGTCAATTAGCCCAGAGAGCGGGGGCTGACTTTGTCAAAACATCCACTGGCTTTTCAACTGGTGGCGCTACGATAGCGGATGTTCAATTAATGCGCGAAACAGTTGGACCTGATATGGGTGTCAAGGCAGCTGGTGGAGCTCGTTCTTATGCAGATGCTCTTGCCTTTGTCGAAGCAGGTGCGACACGTATCGGAACGTCAGCTGGTGTAGCCATTTTAAAAGGAGAATTGGCAGATGGCGACTACTGAGTTGATTGAACTAGCAATTGAAACCAGCAAACATGCCTATGTCCCCTATTCTCACTTTCCTATCGGAGCAGTTTTAGTGGCAAAAGACGGAAGTGTTTACACGGGAGTGAATATCGAAAATGCTAGCTATCCTTTGACCAATTGCGGTGAGAGAACAGCCATTTTTAAGGCTATATCTGAAGGGCAAAGAGAATTTTCAGAATTGATTGTCTATGGACAGACTGAAAAACCAATCTCACCATGTGGTGCTTGTCGCCAAGTAATGGTCGAATTTTTTGAACAAGATCTAAAAGTGACTTTAGTCGCAAAAGATAAATCGACGGTCGAGATGACGGTCGGGGAGTTACTTCCATACTCTTTTACAGACTTAAACTAGTCTGAGTCGCTCTCTGAGTGGCACGGTCCTTGTGGCCAACCAATCCATACTTGCAACATCGTTGCACATCTTATTTAGGAGGTTCAGTAATGAACAAGAAACAATGGCTAGGCCTTGGTCTAGTTGCAGTGGCAGCAGTTGGACTTGCTGCATGTGGTAACCGCTCTTCTCGTAACGCAGCTTCATCTTCTGATGTGAAGACAAAAGCAGCAATCGTCACTGATACTGGTGGTGTTGATGATAAATCATTCAACCAATCAGCTTGGGAAGGTTTGCAAGACTGGGGTAAAGAACACAATCTTTCAAAAGATAAAGGCTTTACTTATTTCCAATCAACAAGTGAAGCTGACTACGCTAACAACTTGCAACAAGCGGCTGGAAGTTACAACCTAATCTTCGGAGTTGGTTTTGCCCTTCACAATGCAGTTAAAGATGCAGCAGAAGAGCACACTGATTTGAACTATGTCTTGATTGATGATGTGATTAAAGATAAAAAGAATGTTGCTAGCGTAACATTTGCTGATAATGAATCTGCTTACCTCGCAGGTGTGGCTGCAGCAAAAACAACTAAGACAAAACAAGTTGGTTTTGTAGGTGGTATGGAGTCAGAAGTTATCTCTCGTTTTGAAGCAGGATTCAAGGCTGGTGTTGCCTCGGTAGATTCATCTATCAAAGTACAAGTTGACTATGCTGGTTCATTTGGTGATAATGCCAAAGGTAAAACAATTGCAGCGGCACAATACGCAGCTGGTGCAGACGTTGTTTACCAAGTAGCTGGTGGTACAGGTGCTGGTGTCTTTGCAGAAGCAAAATCACTCAACGAAAGCCGTCCTGAAAATGAAAAAGTTTGGGTTATCGGTGTTGACCGTGACCAAGAAGCAGAAGGTAAATACACTTCTAAAGATGGTAAAGAATCAAACTTTGTTCTTGTATCTACTTTGAAACAAGTTGGTACAACTGTAAAAGATATTTCTAACAAGGCAGAAAAAGGTGAATTCCCTGGCGGTCAAGTGATCGTTTACTCATTGAAAGATAAAGGGGTTGACTTGGTAACAACTAACCTTTCTGAAGAAGGTAAAAAAGCTGTCGAAGATGCTAAAGCTAAAATCCTTGATGGAAGCGTAAAAGTTCCTGCAAAATAATGGATGGAAGTTATTTCTTAGGAAGCGGCCATCGGCCGCTTTTTAAGAGTTGAGACAAAGTCATTTTGTCTCAGTAAAGCTTGCTACTAGACAAACTAGCAAGTTTTATTGAAATAAAATAAGACTCTGAAAGGAAGAGCACATGGCACACGAAAATGTCATTGAGATGCGTGATATTACCAAGGTGTTTGGTGAATTTGTTGCCAACGACAAAATCAACCTGCACCTACGTAAAGGTGAAATTCATGCACTTTTAGGAGAAAATGGGGCTGGAAAGTCCACGCTCATGAACATGTTAGCAGGACTTCTTGAACCAACCAGTGGTGAAATTGTGGTCAACGGTCAAGTTGTCAACCTCGACTCACCATCTAAAGCAGCTAGCTTGGGAATCGGAATGGTTCACCAGCACTTTATGTTGGTAGAAGCCTTCACAGTGGCTGAAAACATCATTTTAGGTAGTGAATTGACTAAAAATGGTGTGCTAGATATTGCTGGAGCTAGCAAAGAAATCAAGGCTCTTTCTGAACGTTATGGCTTAGCTGTTGACCCTTCTGCCAAGGTTGCAGATATCTCAGTTGGAGCCCAACAACGTGTAGAAATTTTAAAAACCCTTTATCGGGGGGCTGATATCCTTATCTTTGACGAACCAACGGCTGTCTTGACTCCATCAGAAATTGATGAGTTGATGTCTATTATGAAAAATCTTGTCAAAGAAGGAAAATCAATTATCTTGATCACCCACAAGTTGGACGAGATTCGAGCAGTTTCTGACCGCGTTACAGTTATCCGTCGTGGGAAATCAATTGAAACCGTAGAAATTGCAGGGGCTACCAATGCTGATTTGGCAGAAATGATGGTGGGTCGTTCTGTTTCCTTTAAAACAGAGAAACAAGCCTCTCAACCAAAAGAAGTGGTTTTGTCTATCAAAGATTTGGTGGTCAATGAAAACCGTGGTGTTCCAGCTGTTAAAAATTTGTCCTTGGATGTTCGTGCTGGAGAAATTGTTGGTATTGCGGGGATTGATGGAAATGGTCAGTCTGAACTGATTCAAGCCATTACAGGTCTTCGCAAGGTTGAATCTGGTAGCATTGAGCTAAAAGGAGATTCAATTGTAGGCTTGCACCCACGACAAATTACAGAGTTGAGTGTTGGGCACGTTCCAGAAGACCGTCACCGTGATGGCTTGATTTTGGAAATGATGATATCTGAAAATATTGCCCTTCAAACCTACTATAAAGAACCACATAGTAAAAATGGAATTTTGAACTATTCAAATATTACTTCTTATGCTAAAAAGCTAATGGAAGAATTTGATGTTCGTGCTGCCAGTGAATTTGTGCCTGCAGCTGCACTCTCAGGAGGAAATCAACAAAAAGCAATTATTGCTCGTGAAATTGATCGTGATCCTGATCTCCTTATCGTCAGCCAGCCAACTCGTGGTTTGGATGTCGGTGCCATTGAGTATATCCACAAGCGCTTGATTGAAGAGCGTGATAATGGCAAGGCTGTCCTTGTTGTCAGCTTTGAATTGGATGAGATTTTAAACGTCTCAGACCGTATTGCCGTTATCCACGATGGTAAAATTCAAGGTATTGTATCACCAGAAACAACCAACAAACAAGAACTTGGTGTCTTGATGGCTGGTGGAAACTTGGGAAAGGAGAAGAGTGATGTCTAAAAAATTACAACAAATTTCGGTTCCCTTGATTTCTGTCTTACTAGGAATTTTACTCGGAGCCATTGTTATGTGGATCTTCGGTTATGATGCTATTTGGGGCTACGAAGAATTGTTCTATACAGCCTTTGGTAGTCTGCGTGGGATTGGAGAAATCTTCCGTGCTATGGGGCCTCTAATCCTGATTGGTCTTGGTTTTGCCGTTGCCAGTCGCGCCGGTTTCTTTAACGTTGGGCTTCCTGGTCAGGCTTTGGCAGGTTGGATTCTCAGTGGTTGGTTTGCTCTGTCGCATCCAGATATGCCACGTCCCTTGATGATTCTAGCAACCATCGTGATTGCCTTGATTGCTGGTGGGATTGTCGGAGCGATTCCAGGTATTCTTAGGGCCTATCTAGGGACGTCAGAGGTTATTGTAACCATCATGATGAACTACATCGTCTTGTATGTAGGAAATGCCTTTATCCATGCTTTCCCTAAAGACTTCATGCAAAGTACAGATTCGACCATTCGTGTTGGGGCTAATGCAACCTATCAGACACCTTGGTTATCTGAGTTGACTGGTAACTCGCGGATGAATATTGGTATTTTCTTTGCCATTATTGCTGTTGCAGTCATTTGGTTCATGCTCAAGAAAACGACTCTTGGTTTTGAAATCCGTGCGGTTGGTCTTAATCCTCACGCATCAGAATATGCTGGTATTTCTGCCAAACGAACGATTATCCTCTCAATGATTATTTCAGGTGCCTTGGCAGGTCTTGGTGGAGCTGTTGAAGGGCTTGGAACCTTCCAGAATGTCTATGTTCAAGGGGCATCATTAGCTGTCGGATTTAACGGGATGGCGGTTAGTCTGCTTGCGGCCAACTCACCAATTGGTATTCTATTTGCAGCCTTCCTATTTGGTGTTCTCCAAGTTGGAGCCCCTGGTATGAATGCGGCGCAGGTACCGTCTGAGCTTGTCAGCATTGTAACAGCGTCTATTATCTTCTTTGTCAGTGTTCATTACCTTATCGAACGCTTTGTCAAACCTAAAAAACAAGTTAAAGGAGGTAAGTAAAGATGTCTATTACAACCTTGCTCACCCTCTTGGTGTCTTCTATGCTGATTTACTCAGCGCCCCTCATCTTTACAAGTATCGGTGGTGTTTTCTCTGAACGTGGTGGTGTGGTAAACGTCGGCCTTGAAGGAATTATGGTTATGGGTGCCTTTTCTGGAGTTGTCTTTAATCTTGAATTTGCAGAACAATTTGGAGCAGCAACTCCATGGCTATCCTTGCTTGTAGCAGGATTGGTTGGTGGTCTCTTCTCTATCATCCACGCAGCAGCGACGGTTCATTTCCGTGCAGACCATGTTGTCAGCGGTACGGTATTGAACTTGATGGCGCCAGCCTTGGCTGTTTTCTTGGTGAAAGTACTTTATAACAAAGGACAAACCGACAACCTAAGTCAGACTTTTGGACGCTTTGATTTCCCAGTCTTGGCAAATATCCCAGTGATTGGTGATATCTTCTTCAAGTCAACTAGTCTACTTGGTTATCTAGCGATTGCCTTCTCATTCCTTGCTTGGTTTATCCTCTTCAAGACTCGCTTTGGTCTTCGTCTCCGCTCTGTCGGTGAACACCCTCAAGCAGCGGATACTTTGGGAATCAATGTCTACAAGATGAGATATTTAGGGGTTATTATTTCAGGTTTCCTAGGTGGAATTGGCGGAGCGATTTATGCTCAATCCATCTCAGTTAACTTCTCGGTGACAACTATTGTTGGACCTGGATTTATCGCCCTTGCTGCGATGATTTTCGGGAAATGGAATCCAATCGGAGCCATGCTATCTAGTCTCTTCTTTGGACTTTCACAAAGTTTGGCTGTTATCGGTTCTCAATTGCCGTTCCTACAAGGTGTGCCAACAGTTTATCTTCAAATCGCACCTTATGTTTTGACAATTCTTGTCTTGGCAGCCTTCTTTGGAAAAGCAGTTGCACCAAAAGCAGATGGTATTAACTATATCAAATCAAAATAAGCATACAAAAAACGTCAGTTCAGAACTGGCGTTTTATTTTTTAGGATGTTGATGGGTTAGGTTTAATCCCCAAGGGACTAAATTTTCAGTCTTGTTTTTGATACGAGCGATATTATCCTTATGACGAATGATAATCAAACTAGCAAGTACTAGGATAATAGCGATGAAGAGAGGGTCATAGTTATTCAGGATAAAACCAAAAAGTGGAAAGAGTAGAACTCCGATGACGGCTGCGATAGATGCTGTGACACTAGACAGTGAAATCATACTACCAAGATAGAGGGTTCCAAAGAAAACAACTGCTAGATAGAGACAGAAGACAGGTGCAAATCCGAAAACCACTCCAGCACTAGTTGCGACAGCCTTGCCACCCTTAAATCCAGCAAAGATAGGGAAGGTATGACCAATAACAGCCAAAAGTCCAAAGATGAGAGGCGAAACGCCTTGCAGATGAAACATAATCGGAAGAAGTGTTGCTAGGGTTCCTTTGAAAAAGTCAATCACAAAGGTTGCCATACCAGCTTTCTTACCTAAAATACGGAAGGTATTGGTTGTTCCAGTGTTACCAGAACCATGCTCGCGCAGATTGATTTGAAAGAATACTTGTCCAATCCAGAGACCAGACGGAATCGAACCCAGCAAATAGGCTAGGATTAATAAAACTATTGTAATCATACTCCTATTATATCATGAAATGGAGAAGAAAGGCAGAGAATCTCTTCTGAAATTGTCACACCGGAGAAAGAAAAATTTTGCAAAATCCTTGGAAAACTTGTAGAATAGTAAAGATGAACGAATAGGAGGTTCCTTGTGTCAAAAAAGGAAATCAATATTAACAATTATAATGATGATGCCATTCAGGTGCTAGAAGGGTTGGATGCGGTCCGTAAACGTCCAGGTATGTACATTGGGTCGACCGATGGCGCTGGTCTCCATCACCTCGTCTGGGAAATCGTTGATAATGCAGTCGATGAAGCCTTGTCTGGATTTGGTGATCGTATTGATGTGACCATCAATAAAGATGGGAGTTTGACTGTGCAAGACCACGGACGTGGGATGCCGACAGGTATGCACGCTATGGGAATCCCAACAGTTGAGGTTATCTTTACTATTCTTCACGCCGGAGGAAAATTCGGTCAAGGAGGCTATAAAACTTCTGGTGGTCTCCACGGGGTTGGATCTTCCGTTGTAAACGCCCTATCAAGCTGGTTGGAAGTTGAAATTACTCGTGATGGTGCAGTTTACAAGCAACGTTTTGAAAATGGTGGCAAACCTGTTACGACTTTGAAGAAAATCGGTACAGCGCCTAAGTCTAAGACAGGTACCAAGGTTACGTTTATGCCTGATTCGACTATCTTTTCTACGACAGACTTCAAGTACAATACCATTTCAGAGCGCCTCAATGAATCAGCTTTTCTCTTAAAAAATGTGACCTTATCTCTGACGGACAAACGAACAGATGAAGCGATTGAATTCCACTATGAGAATGGGGTACAAGACTTTGTTTCTTATTTGAACGAAGACAAGGAAACCTTGACGCCAGTCCTTTACTTTGAAGGGGAAGACAATGGTTTCCAAGTGGAAGTAGCTCTCCAGTACAATGATGGATTTTCAGATAACATTCTGTCCTTTGTCAATAACGTTCGCACCAAGGACGGTGGAACACATGAGACTGGGCTCAAGTCTGCCATTACCAAGGTTATGAATGACTATGCGCGTAAGACAGGCCTCCTCAAGGAAAAAGATAAGAACCTAGAAGGTTCAGACTACCGTGAGGGACTAGCAGCCGTTCTTTCTATTCTTGTTCCTGAAGAACACCTCCAGTTTGAAGGACAGACCAAGGATAAACTTGGAAGCCCGCTTGCTCGTCCCGTTGTGGATGGAATTGTGGCGGATAAGTTGACCTTCTTCCTCATGGAAAATGGGGAACTGGCTTCTAACCTCATCCGTAAGGCTATCAAGGCTCGTGATGCTCGTGAAGCGGCACGTAAGGCGCGTGATGAGAGCCGAAATGGTAAGAAAAATAAAAAGGATAAGGGCTTGCTGTCTGGGAAATTGACCCCAGCCCAGTCTAAGAATCCAGCTAAGAATGAACTCTACCTAGTCGAGGGTGATTCTGCCGGAGGTTCTGCCAAACAAGGCCGTGATCGTAAGTTCCAGGCAATCTTGCCTCTTCGTGGTAAGGTTATCAATACAGCCAAAGCCAAGATGGCGGATATCCTCAAAAATGAAGAAATCAATACCATGATTTATACCATTGGTGCGGGTGTTGGAGCAGATTTCTCCATTGAAGATGCCAACTATGACAAGATCATTATCATGACCGATGCGGACACCGACGGTGCCCACATTCAGACTTTACTCTTGACATTTTTCTACCGCTACATGCGTCCGCTAGTTGAGGCAGGACACGTCTATATTGCCCTTCCGCCTCTTTACAAGATGTCAAAAGGTAAAGGCAAGAAAGAAGAAGTGGCCTACGCATGGACAGACGGAGAACTTGAAGAACTCCGCAAGCAGTTCGGTAAAGGCGCTACCCTACAGCGCTATAAAGGTCTTGGTGAGATGAATGCAGACCAACTCTGGGAAACAACCATGAATCCAGAAACCCGTACCCTCATACGTGTCACCATCGAAGACCTAGCACGCGCCGAACGCCGCGTCAATGTCCTCATGGGCGACAAGGTCGAACCACGACGTAAGTGGATTGAAGACAATGTTAAGTTTACGCTGGAAGAAGCGACGGTGTTTTAAGATAGTATAGGAGATATTATGGCGAGACGAAATTATTTTGATATTTTGAACCAGATGGAGTTTGATCCACAGAGAGAACTGAAAAATTTAGTGGACTTACTTAAAATGGAGAATAATTTGGGCCACGGCTATTATACAACAATAAATAGTGCCATTTCTGATAATTTCTTAGATTATCCTAATCGATCAACGTTCACCAGTTATTCACAAATGATAGAAGTTATTATTTCAAACATCTATGATACAACTGAACAACTATTTGTTTTCTCTGAGTTATTAGTCGATATATTTAATAATCTTGAGGGAAAATTTACAGAAAAAGAATGTCAGTTTATTCAAGTTATATTTGATAATATTACAAGATTCTTAGAATTATCAAATCATGAACTGATCACTTTAGAAAATGGTGACAAGATCATTGTTGAAAAGAATGTTTATGCCTCAGAAGTTTCTCAGATTATATCTGAGACAAATATACAAGATGCAATAAAGGTTTTAGAATATAATCATTTTGCAAATAAGGGAAATATTCAGCGTAAGAAAGAAATACTTATTGCTTTAGCGAACTACCTTGAACCGTTTAGGAGAGAACTAAATAATTCTGAAGAATTAAAAGATATTATGAAAGTTAATAATCAAAAGGTTATCGCGTTTGAAAAACTTTTTGAAATGTATAGTAATTTTGGTTTAAGGCACAATAATTCAAATCAATATCATCTTGATTTGGCTGATGATGAATTGGAACAATGGTACGATGACGTCTATACTTCGACTTTATTTGTTATTTTAAGCATGGATGAATCTAGAATTTTGTCGAAATTAAAAACTTTGAGAGAAGAATAGCTAAATCTTTTATAATTGATTAACTAATTTAACTTGAGAAATAGTATGCTAATATACAGGAATATCAAATAAAAAACAGGTGTTACCATGAGAACAGAATCCAAAATGTTGAATCTAATTTTACACACAGCAAAAAGTCTAAAAGTCGAGGCTGTCGCCATGTCTGGTTCACGAACTGATGCAAAAGCACTAAAAGATGAGTTTCAAGATTACGACGTGGTCTATGTTGTGGAGGATTTAGATGCCCTGACGAGTGACCTTTCTTGGTTGGACCAGTTTGGCAAACGCATTATCGAGCAAGAAGTTAGGTTGGGACATCGCCGTCTATTTCTCATGCTCTCTGAGGATGGTAACCGCATTGATTTGACTCTTTGCCCAAAAGAGCACATCAAAGAGTGGGTGGATAGTGAGGCAGGATTCACTGTTTTAGAAGATCCAGAACATTTATTTGAACCCTATTCTCAAAATCTAGAGCGTTACTGGACAAGCCCAGCTAGTGCGATAGAGTTTGAAAAAGTCTGCAATGAATTTTGGTGGGTGTCAGCCTACGTGGTCAAAGGAATCTGTCGTAAGCAAGTCATCTATGCCACTGACCATCTCTATGGTATTTGTCAGCAAGAGTTGTTAAAAGTCTTAGCTTGGCAGGTTGCAAGTAATAGGGGAGTGGTCGATATAGGCAAGAATTATAAGTATCTTTTTAACTATTTACCTACTGAGAAAGGAAAGGAATTCTCAAGTCTACTTGATTTCTCAAATAGTGACAAAATCACTCAGTCTTTGTTTGATACGATGCAACTTTTCCACCAAGAGGCTCAGTCCCTTTCTCAAAAGATGGATTATGACTACGATAAAGAAGTAGCTGAGAAGATGATTCAATACGTTGAGGAGAGACTTCTTAATTGCTGACTAATTTAAAAGATTAAACTACAGAAAGGATTGTTTGGTTTCTTACGGTAACTGAACATGGGACTAATTCCCGTAAAATACTCTTCACTGTATAAAAACTACTCTACATTCTTTGAAAGGAGTTGAACACGCCCTAAATGCTAGGTGAAAAAGATAAATTCTCTTGTGAGCTTTCTTACTTCAAGAATTTTCTATTTTCACTTGGTATTTTACGGGCTCTGTATCCTATATGAGTAACATTCAAAACATGTCCCTTGAGGACATCATGGGAGAGCGCTTTGGTCGCTACTCCAAGTACATTATTCAAGACCGGGCTTTGCCAGATATTCGTGATGGATTGAAGCCGGTTCAGCGCCGCATTCTTTATTCGATGAATAAGGATGGTAATACCTTTGACAAAAGTTACCGTAAGTCGGCCAAGTCTGTCGGGAATATCATGGGGAATTTTCACCCACACGGTGACAGTTCTATCTATGATGCTATGGTTCGTATGTCACAGGACTGGAAAAACCGTGAGATTTTGGTCGAAATGCACGGTAATAACGGTTCTATGGACGGAGATCCGCCTGCGGCTATGCGTTATACCGAGGCGCGTTTGTCTGAAATTGCTGGCTACCTTCTTCAAGATATCGAGAAAAAGACAGTTCCTTTTGCTTGGAACTTTGACGATACGGAGAAAGAGCCGACAGTCTTGCCAGCAGCCTTTCCAAACCTTTTAGTCAATGGTTCGACTGGGATTTCGGCTGGATATGCCACAGATATTCCACCCCATAATTTAGCTGAGGTCATTGATGCCACTGTTTATATGATTGACCACCCGACAGCTAAGGTGGATAAACTCATGGAATTCTTACCAGGACCAGATTTCCCTACAGGAGCTATCATCCAAGGGCGTGACGAAATCAAGAAGGCCTATGAAACTGGGAAAGGGCGCGTGGTTGTTCGTTCCAAGACTGAGATTGAAAAGCTAAAAGGTGGTAAGGAACAAATCGTTGTCACTGAGATTCCTTATGAAATCAATAAGGCCAATCTGGTCAAGAAAATCGATGATGTTCGTGTCAATAACAAGGTGGCAGGGATCGCTGAGGTTCGTGATGAGTCTGACCGTGATGGTCTTCGTCTTGCTATTGAACTCAAGAAAGATGCTAATACCGAGCTCGTTCTCAACTATCTATTCAAATATACTGACCTACAAATCAATTACAACTTTAACATGGTGGCGATTGATAATTTCACACCTCGTCAGGTCGGGATTGTCCCAATCTTGTCTAGCTATATTGCCCACCGTCGCGAAGTCATCTTGGCACGTTCCCGCTTTGACAAGGATAAGGCTGAAAAACGTCTCCATATCGTGGAAGGTTTGATTCGTGTCATCTCTATTTTAGATGAAGTCATTGCCCTTATCCGAGCTTCTGAGAACAAGGCTGATGCCAAGGAAAACCTCAAGGTCAGTTATGATTTTACGGAAGAGCAGGCTGAAGCTATTGTTACCTTGCAACTTTACCGTTTGACCAATACAGACGTAGTTGTCTTGCAGGAAGAAGAAGCAGAACTTCGTGAAAAGATTGCCATGCTTGCTGCTATCATTGGAGATGAACGGACCATGTACAATCTCATGAAGAAAGAACTTCGTGAGGTTAAGAAGAAATTTGCCACTCCGCGTTTGAGTTCGTTAGAAGATACTGCGAAAGCAATCGAGATTGACACAGCTAGTCTGATCGCTGAGGAAGATACCTACGTCAGCGTGACCAAGGCTGGTTACATCAAGCGTACCAGCCCGCGTTCTTTTGCAGCTTCAACGCTAGAGGAAATTGGCAAACGTGATGATGACCGTTTGATCTTTGTACAAGCTGCTAAGACAACCCAGCATCTCTTGATGTTCACGACTCTTGGAAATGTCATTTATCGACCAATTCATGAATTGGCAGATATTCGCTGGAAGGATATCGGAGAGCATCTGAGCCAAACCATCACAAACTTCGAAACTAACGAAGAAATCCTTTATGTGGAAGTCGTGGATCAGTTTGATGATGCGACAACCTACTTTGCGGCGACTCGTCTTGGTCACATCAAGCGTGTAGAGCGAAAAGAGTTCACTCCATGGCGGACCTATAAATCTAAGTCAGTCAAGTATGCTAAGCTCAAAGACGAGACAGACCAGATTGTAGCAGTGGCTCCAATTAAACTGGATGATGTTCTCTTGATTAGTCAAAACGGTTATGCCCTGCGTTTTAATATCGAAGAGGTTCCGGTTGTTGGTGCCAAGGCGGCAGGGGTCAAGGCTATGAACCTGAAAGAAGATGACATCCTCCAATCTGCCTTTATCTGTAACACCTCAT
Organism: Streptococcus mitis; assembly: GCF_946190335.1. Lineage (GTDB taxonomy): Bacteria > Bacillota > Bacilli > Lactobacillales > Streptococcaceae > Streptococcus > Streptococcus mitis_CH. Next base: position 285,965 of record NZ_CAMHZN010000001.1, on the reverse strand, counting down.
CATTCTATCTCTTGACTCAACGTGGAAGTTTGAAACGTGTTTTTATTGATGAAATTCCGGCAACCAGCCGTGCCAAACGTGGCTTACAAGTCTTGCGTGAGTTGAAAAACAAACCGCATCGTGTCTTCTTGGCAGGAGCAGTTGCAGAACAAGGCTTTATTGGTGATCTCTTCAGTACAGATGTGGAAGAGAACGACCAAACTCTGCTTGTTCAATCAAACAAAGGAACAATCTATGAAAGCCGATTGCAAGACTTGAACTTGTCAGAACGCACTAGCAACGGAAGTTTCATTTCTGATACGATTTCAGATGAAGAAGTTTTTGACGCTTATCTTAAAGAAGTATTTACAGAAGCCAAATAAGTGAAATGAAGAATCAGTTCTCAGAGCTGATTCTTTTTATTGAAGAAATTTTCTGAAAATTACAAAATATACTTGCTATTTTAGAAAAATAGTGTAGAATATAAGAAATAGGTTTTTAGAATAAGGAGTGGAATATGACAGTAACGATTGATTGGGAAAACCTTGGTTTTTCCTATATGAAATTACCTTATCGCTATATTGCTCATTTTAAAAATGGACAATGGGATAAAGGAGAGCTTACAGAAGATGCAACCTTGCATATTTCAGAGTCTTCTCCAAGTCTCCACTATGGACAACAAGCATTTGAAGGTTTGAAAGCTTATCGCACTAAGGATGGCAGCGTTCAACTGTTCCGTCCTGATGAAAATGCTAAACGCTTACAACGTACATGTGACCGTCTCTTGATGCCACAAGTTCCAACAGAAATGTTTGTAGAAGCATGTAAGGCAGTTGTCCGTGCGAATGAAGAATATGTACCTCCATACGGAACAGGTGGAACATTATATCTTCGCCCTCTTTTGATTGGAGTAGGAGATATTATTGGGGTTAAACCAGCAGAAGAGTACATTTTCACTATCTTTGCCATGCCAGTTGGAAATTACTTTAAGGGTGGATTGGTTCCAACCAACTTCTTGATTCAAGATGAATACGACCGTGCCGCTCCAAATGGTACAGGTGCGGCTAAGGTTGGTGGAAACTATGCTGCAAGTCTCTTGCCAGGGAAATTGGCCAAGTCACGACATTTCTCAGATGTTATCTATCTAGACCCATCGACACATACAAAGATTGAAGAAGTCGGCTCAGCTAACTTCTTTGGAATTACAGCTGATAATGAGTTTGTAACACCATTGAGTCCTTCTATCTTGCCATCTATTACCAAGTATTCTTTGCTTTATTTGGCAGAACACCGCTTGGGCTTAACTCCTATTGAGGGGGATGTCCCAATTGATAAGCTTGACCGTTTTGTAGAGGCAGGTGCCTGTGGTACAGCAGCAGTTATTTCGCCAATTGGTGGAATTCAGCACGGTGATGATTTCCATGTTTTCTATAGTGAAATAGAAGTAGGTCCTGTGACTCGTAAATTATATGATGAATTGACAGGAATTCAGTTTGGCGACATTGAAGCGCCAGAAGGTTGGATTGTAAAAGTAGATTAAAATTAACTAAAGGAGATTTTTTATGAAATCGAAAAAGTGGCTCTTAACAGCAGGAGTGGTCCTGAGCACAACAGCTCTATTAGCAGCTTGTGGAAAAGCTGATAAAGAAGCAGATGCACCGACAACATTTTCATATGTCTATGCAGTAGATCCTGCGTCTTTGGACTATAGTGTAGCGACTCGTACATCTACAACAGATGTCATCGGGAATGTGGTTGATGGATTGATGGAAAATGACCAATACGGAAATGTTATTCCTTCCTTAGCTGAAGATTGGTCTGTCTCAAAAGATGGTTTGACTTATACCTATAAACTTCGTAAAGGAGTTAAATGGTACACATCAGAAGGCGAAGAATATGCAGAAGTAACAGCCCATGACTTTGTGACAGGACTAAAACACGTAGCTGACGGAAAGTCAGACGGTGTCTCTCTCATCCAAAATTCAATCAAGGGCTTGGATGCCTACATGACTGGTGAGACCAATGATTTCTCTACAGTTGGTGTTAAGGCCTTGGACGATTATACAGTTGAATATACCCTAAATAAACCAGAAAGTTTCTGGAACTCTAAAGTCACAACAGCAACGATGTTGCCTGTAAATGAAGAGTTTTTGAAGGCATCAGGTAAAGATTATGGAGCAGTTACTCCAGCAGGGATTCTTTACAATGGTCCTTATATCTTGAAGACCTTGACATCTAAATCGTTAATCGAATACGAGAAAAATCCAAACTACTGGGATAAAGAAAAGGTAAAAATCGAGAAAATCAAATTGACCTACTACGATGGTTCTGATCAGGAATCGTTGATTCGTAGCTTCTCTTCAGGTGCCTATACGACAGCCCGTCTCTTCCCAAGTAGCTCAAACTTTGCTTCAACTTTGGAACAATACGGAGATAAAATCACTTATAGCCCACAGGACTCAAGTAGTTATTACTTCACCTTTAACGTAAATCGTCAGTCATATAATAAAACTGCGAAAACAAGTGAAGAGCAAAAGACTTCTACTAAAGAAGCTATGCTTAATAAGGACTTCCGTCAGGCTATCAACTTTGCCTTCAACCGCCATTCTTATGCTGCCCAGCTAAATGGTGAAGACGGTGCGGATAAGATTATTCGTAACAGCCTTGTTCCTGACAACTTTGTACAAGCAGGTGGGAAAAACTTTGGTCAAATCGCTCAAGCAGAGTTGGTGAACTATGGTGACCAGTGGAAAGGTGTTGAGCTAGTTGACGGTAAGGATTCTATCTACAACCCTGATAAGGCTAAAGCTGCGTTCGAAAAAGCTAAGAAAGACTTGGAATCTAAAGGGGTAACTTTCCCAATTCACTTGGATGTCCCAGTTGAACAAACAGACACCATCGCCGTTCAACAAAGTAACTCTTTCAAACAGTCAATTGAATCAACTCTTGGTGCTGAAAATGTTGTCATCGATGTTCTTCAAATGACAGATAATGAAAAGGAAACAATCACTTCACAAGCGCGTGTTCCTTCTCAAAAAGACTATGATTTGAACAGTACAGGATGGGCTCCAAGTTATCAAGACCCAGCATCTTACTTGAATATCATGGATCCTAAATCAGGTTCTGCCATGAAGCACCTCGGTATTACTAAAGGGAAAGATAAGGATGTCGTAGCGAAACTTGGTTTGGACCAGTATAAGAAATTATTGGATGATGCCGATTCAGAAACTACAAATCTTGAAGAGCGCTATGAAAAATATGCCAAGGCTCAAGCTTGGTTGACAGATAGTTCATTATTGATGCCAACAGCTTCATCAGGTGGTTCTCCAGTTGTAAGTAATGTCGTGCCATTCTCAAAACCGTACTCACAAGTTGGTATTAAGGGTGACCCATATATCTTTAAAGGAATGAAATTGCAAAAAGATATCGTTACAACAAAAGAATATGAAGAAGCACTGAAAAAATGGCAAAAAGAAAAATTGGAATCAAACGGTAAGTACCAAAAAGAACTAGAAAAACACATTAAATAAAGCAGAAAACTCTATATCAGACTTGGAATGATATAGAGTTTTTTCTTGCTAGTTTTGGGATTTTCTTGTAAAATAGAAAAAGTGAAGAGAGGTATGAAATGAGTAAGAAAGATAAAAAAATTGAAATTCAAGTAGCAGATGCCAAGGTTAATGTAGGAAAAGACAGTTTTGAAGGTTATACATTGACTATCGGTAAAAAAGTTATCGGAGAAATTGCCGAATTAGATGGACAATTTGCCATTATAAAGAATGGGAATGTCGATAGTTTTTATAAAAAATTGGAAAAAGCTGTGGAAATTTTGATTGAAAATTATAATTTAGCAAAATAAGTCTTGTTTTTTTGAAATTTTCATGATATAATGGTCCATGTTGATTGTAGGAGAGATAGCGAAGAGGCTAAACGCGGCGGACTGTAAATCCGCTCCTTCGGGTTCGGGGGTTCGAATCCCTCTCTCTCCATTTCATCAATGGGGTATAGCCAAGCGGTAAGGCAAGGGACTTTGACTCCCTCATGCGTTGGTTCGAATCCAGCTACCCCAGTTCTTAGGTAATAATCAAGATAAAAATCAAAATATCTTAGGGTATTTTATTTTTATAATTGAAAGACGTGAACGATATGAACATGTCCTTGCGGGTGCTTAGGAAAAAAATTATAAGTATGTCAAGTTTAAGAAGAACTTGATTGTTGGAGGATTTTTTAGATGAACGAATTTGAAGATTTGCTAAATAGCGTTAGCCAAGTTGAGACTGGTGATGTTGTTAGTGCTGAAGTATTGACAGTTGATGCGACTCAAGCTAACGTTGCAATCTCTGGAACTGGTGTTGAAGGTGTCTTGACTCTTCGCGAATTGACAAACGATCGCGATGCAGATATCAATGACTTTGTTAAAGTAGGAGAAGTATTGGATGTTCTTGTACTTCGTCAAGTAGTTGGTAAAGATACTGATACAGTTACATACCTTGTATCTAAAAAACGCCTTGAAGCTCGCAAAGCATGGGACAAACTTGTTGGTCGTGAAGAAGAAGTTGTTACTGTTAAAGGAACTCGTGCCGTTAAAGGTGGACTTTCAGTAGAATTTGAAGGTGTTCGTGGATTCATCCCAGCTTCAATGTTGGATACTCGTTTCGTACGTAACACTGAGCGTTTTGTAGGTCAAGAATTTGATGCTAAAATCAAAGAAGTTGACGCTAAAGAAAACCGCTTCATCCTTTCACGTCGTGAAGTTGTTGAAGCAGCTACTGCAGCAGCTCGTGCTGAAGTATTCGGTAAATTGGCTGTTGGTGATGTTGTAACTGGTAAAGTTGCACGTATCACAAGCTTCGGTGCTTTCATCGACCTTGGTGGTGTTGACGGATTGGTTCACTTGACTGAATTGTCACACGAACGTAACGTATCACCAAAATCAGTTGTAACTGTTGGTGAAGAAATTGAAGTGAAAATCCTTGATCTTAACGAAGAAGAAGGACGCGTATCACTTTCACTTAAAGCAACAACACCTGGACCATGGGATGGCGTTGAGCAAAAATTGGCTAAAGGTGATGTAGTAGAAGGAACAGTTAAACGTTTGACTGACTTCGGTGCATTTGTTGAAGTATTGCCAGGTATCGATGGACTTGTTCACGTATCACAAATTTCACACAAACGTATTGAAAATCCAAAAGAAGCTCTTAAAGTTGGTCAAGAAGTTCAAGTTAAAGTTCTTGAAGTTAACGCAGATGCAGAGCGCGTATCACTTTCTATCAAAGCTCTTGAAGAGCGTCCAGCTCAAGAAGAAGGACAAAAAGAAGAAAAACGTGCTGCTCGTCCACGTCGTCCAAAACGTCAAGAAAAACGTGATTTCGAACTTCCAGAAACACAAACAGGATTCTCAATGGCTGACTTGTTCGGTGATATCGAACTTTAATCAAATTGAAAATTCACAAAATCCTTTGTTTACTAAACAAGGGATTTTTCTTTTGTCTGTAAGCCTTTTTTGATATAATAGTCCTATGTTAGAATCAGAAAAAAAATCACGTTATCAAATGTTAAATGAGGAGCTCTCTTTTTTATTGGAAGGCGAAAACAATGTTTTGGCTAATCTTTCCAACGCCAGTGCTCTTTTAAAATCGCACTTTCCTAATACTGTATTTGCAGGCTTTTATTTATTCGATGGAAAGGAATTGGTTTTAGGTCCCTTCCAAGGAGGCGTTTCCTGCATCCGTATTGCACTAGGCAAAGGTGTTTGTGGGGAGGCAGCCTACTTTCAGGAAACTGTTCTGGTTGGTGATGTAACAACTTATCCCAACTATATTTCTTGTGATAGTCGAGCTAAAAGTGAAATTGTTGTCCCAATGATAAAGAATGGTCAACTACTTGGAGTTCTGGATCTGGATTCTTCAAAGGTTGATGATTATGATGCTATGGATCGAGATTATTTGGAACAATTTGTCGCTATTTTGCTTGAAATGACAGAATGGGACTTTACAATGTTTGAGGAGAAAGCCTAATGTATCAAGCACTTTATCGAAAATATAGAAGTCAAAACTTCTCCCAGTTGGTTGGACAGGAAGTTGTGGCTAAGACTCTTAAACAAGCAGTGGAGCAAGAGAAAATAAGTCATGCTTATCTTTTTTCTGGTCCACGGGGAACGGGAAAAACCAGTGTAGCCAAGATTTTTGCCAAAGCTATGAACTGTCCAAATCAAGTGGGTGGTGAACCTTGTAATAACTGCTATATTTGTCAAGCAGTGACAGATGGTAGTTTAGAAGATGTCATTGAAATGGATGCTGCCTCTAATAACGGGGTGGATGAAATCCGTGAAATTCGTGATAAATCTACCTATGCGCCTAGCCTTGCTCGTTATAAGGTTTATATCATAGATGAGGTTCACATGCTGTCTACAGGAGCTTTTAATGCCCTCCTAAAGACGCTGGAAGAGCCAACACAGAATGTGGTCTTTATTTTGGCCACTACTGAATTGCACAAGATTCCTGCCACTATTCTATCCCGTGTGCAACGTTTTGAATTTAAATCGATTAAGACACAGGATATTAAGGAACATATCCACTATATTTTAGAAAAAGAAAATATCAGTTCTGAACCAGAGGCTGTGGAAATCATTGCCAGACGGGCTGAAGGTGGAATGCGAGATGCCTTGTCTATTTTGGATCAAGCCTTGAGTTTGACACAGGGAAACGAGCTGACGACTGCCATCTCTGAAGAAATTACTGGTACCATTAGTCTATCAGCCTTGGATAATTATGTGGCTGCCTTATCTCAACAGGATGTTCCCAAGGCTTTGTCTTGCTTGAATCTTCTTTTTGACAATGGTAAGAGTATGACTCGTTTTGTGACGGATCTTTTGCACTATTTAAGAGACTTGTTAATTGTCCAAACAGGTGGAGAAAACACTCATCATAGTCCAGTCTTTGTAGAGAATTTGGTACTTCCTCAAGAAAATCTGTTTGAAATGATTCGCTTGGCGACAGTCAGTTTAGCAGATATTAAGTCTAGTTTGCAGCCCAAGATTTATGCTGAGATGATGACTATCCGTTTGGCAGAGATTAAGACTGAAGCAGCTCTTTCTGGGGCAGTTGAAAGTGAAATTTCTGCACTGAGACAGGAAGTTGCCCGTCTCAAACATGAACTGGTAAATGTAGGAACTGTATCTAAGCCAACAAATCCAGCTCCTAGTCGTCCAACAGCAGGCAAAACAGTCTATCGTGTGGATCGTAATAAAGTTCAATCTATCCTACAAGAGGCCGTTGAAAATCCTGATTTAGCACGCCAAAATCTGATTCGCTTGCAGAATGCCTGGGGAGAGGTAATTGAAAGTCTAGGAGGCCCTGATAAGGCTCTGCTAGTTGGTTCTCAACCGGTTGCGGCCAATGAACACCATGCTATTCTTGCTTTTGAGTCTAACTTCAATGCTGGTCAAACCATGAAACGGGACAATCTCAACACCATGTTTGGTAACATCCTCAGTCAGGCAGCAGGTTTTTCACCCGAGATTTTAGCTATTTCCATGGAAGAATGGAAAGAAGTTCGTGCAGCCTTTTCAGCCAAAGCTAAATCTTCTCAATCTGAAAAAGAAGCAGAAGAAAGCCTGATTCCAGAAGGTTTTGAATTTTTGGCTGATAAAGTGAAGGTAGAGGAAGACTAAAGAAAGATTTCATGATACAATAAGTTTATGAATAGACAACAATTTATTATCATCGCGCTGTTTACAGCTGCTGAGACCTATTTTTTCAATGAAGCCTGGATGACTGGTCGCTATATTATGGCAGCCTTTTGGGCCATTTTGCTCTTTAGAAATTTCCGAGTAAGTTACTTGATGGGCAAGATTGTAGATGTCATTGACCAGCATTTAAAAGGAAAAGACTAGTCCTCAGCTTCTAGACAAAATCAAAGCCTTTTAGGCTTTTTTTTGTTATACTATAAAAGTATATTTATTGACCTTTTACCGTATTTTCTAGGGAAATCAAGTATGTTTCCAGTAAGCACTGTAAAGGCCTTGAAAAAGAAAGGAATTATCATGTCAGTATTAGAGATCAAAGATCTTCACGTTGAGATTGAAGGAAAAGAAATTTTAAAAGGGGTTAACCTGACCCTGAAAACAGGAGAAATCGCCGCTATCATGGGACCAAATGGTACTGGTAAATCGACTCTTTCTGCCGCTATCATGGGAAATCCAAACTATGAAGTTACCAAAGGTGAAGTCTTGTTTGATGGCGTAAACATCCTTGAGTTGGAAGTGGACGAGCGTGCGCGTATGGGACTTTTCCTTGCTATGCAATACCCATCAGAAATTCCTGGTATTACTAACGCTGAGTTTCTTCGTGCAGCCATGAATGCTGGGAAAGAAGATGATGAAAAAATTTCAGTTCGTGAGTTTATCACTAAATTGGATGAGAAGATGGAATTGCTCAACATGAAAGAAGAAATGGCTGAGCGTTACCTCAACGAAGGCTTCTCTGGTGGTGAGAAAAAACGTAATGAAATTCTTCAACTTTTGATGTTGGAGCCAACATTTGCCCTTTTGGATGAGATTGATTCTGGTCTTGATATTGATGCCCTTAAAGTTGTTTCTAAAGGTGTTAATGCTATGCGTGGTGAAGGCTTTGGTGCTATGATTATCACTCACTACCAACGTCTTTTGAACTACATCACACCTGATGTGGTACACGTCATGATGGAAGGTCGCGTTGTCCTTTCTGGTGGTCCAGAATTGGCTGCGCGTTTGGAACGTGAAGGATACGCAAAACTAGCTGAAGAACTTGGCTACGACTACAAGGAAGAATTGTAATTCCCTCGTATCTTTTAGGAGAAGTAAATGACTAAAGAAAATATTAAACTTTTTTCAGAAATGCATGCTGAACCAAGCTGGTTAGCTGATCTCCGTCAAAAAGCTTTTGACAAGATTGAGACTTTGGAATTACCAGTTATTGAGCGTGTCAAATTCCACCGTTGGAATCTGGGTGATGGAACGATTACAGAAAGTGAGCCATCAGCAAATGTTCCAGATTTCACAGCTCTAGATAATCACTTGAAATTGGTTCAAGTAGGAACTCAGACTGTTTTTGAGCAAACTCCAGTTGAATTAGCTGAACAGGGTGTTGTCTTTACAGACTTTCACTCAGCTTTAGAAGAAATTCCAGAGCTTATTGAGGAATTCTTCATGTCATCAGTTAAATATGATGATGATAAGTTGGCAGCCTACCATACAGCTTACTTTAACAGTGGTGCTGTTCTCTATATTCCTGATAACGTGGAAATTGCTGAACCAATCGAAGGAATTTTCTATCAAGACAGCGATAGCGATGTGCCGTTTAACAAGCATATTATGATTATCGCTGGTAAAAACTCTAAGATTAGTTATCTGGAACGTTTAGAGTCACGCGGTGAAGGAAGCGCCAAAGCAACTGCTAATATCACAGTAGAAGTAATTGCGCGTTCTGGTGCTCAAGTGAAGTTTGCTGCGATTGACCGTCTAGGTGAAAACGTCACTGCCTACATTAGCCGTCGTGGTAAATTAGGCAACGATGCAAGCATTGACTGGGCTATTGGTGTCATGAACGAAGGGAATGTCGTTGCGGACTTTGATAGCGACTTGATTGGAAATGGTAGCCATGCAGATCTCAAGGTTGTAGCTCTTTCAAGTGGTCGTCAGGTACAAGGGATTGATACTCGAGTGACGAACTATGGTTGCAACTCAATCGGAAATATCCTACAACATGGGGTTATTCTTGAAAAAGCAACCTTGACCTTCAATGGTATTGGCCACATTATCAAGGGTGCTAAGGGAGCAGATGCGCAACAAGAGAGCCGTGTTCTTATGCTTTCAGACCAAGCGCGTTCAGATGCCAATCCAATTCTTTTGATTGACGAAAATGATGTTACTGCAGGTCACGCGGCTTCTATCGGTCAGGTAGATCCAGAAGACATGTACTACCTCATGAGCCGTGGTTTAGATAAGGTAACTGCAGAACGTTTGGTTGTCCGTGGTTTCCTTGGCTCCGTTATCGTTGAGATTCCAGTCAAGGAAGTTCGTGATGAAATGATTGCAACTATAGAAGAAAAATTGTCAAAACGCTAAGGGGTAGCCTATGTTAGATGTAGAAGCGATTCGCAAGGATTTTCCAATTTTAGACCAGATTGTTAATGATGAACCATTGGTTTATTTGGACAATGCTGCGACGACACAAAAACCACTGGCAGTTCTGGAGACGATTAACCGCTACTATGAGAACGACAATGCCAATGTTCACCGTGGTGTTCATACCTTGGCAGAAAGGGCGACAGCTTCTTATGAGGCAGCTCGTGAAACCATTCGTAAGTTTATCAATGCAGGGTCTACAAAGGAAGTTCTCTTTACTAGAGGAACGACAACCAGTCTGAACTGGGTGGCGCGCTTTGCAGAGGAAGCCTTGACTGAGGGAGACCAGGTTTTGATTTCTGTCATGGAACACCATTCCAACATCATTCCTTGGCAGGAAGCCTGCCGCAAGACTGGGGCAGAGCTTGTCTATGTCTATCTTAAGAATGGAGCTCTGGATATGGATGATTTGCGAGCTAAATTGACTGATAAGGTGAAATTTGTCTCCCTTGCTCACGCCTCAAATGTTCTTGGTGTGGTCAATCCAATCAAAGAAATTACTCAATTGGCCCACCAAGTGGGAGCTATCATGGTGGTGGATGGTGCTCAATCTACGCCTCATATGACGATTGATGTCCAGGATTTGGATGTGGACTTCTTTGCCTTTTCGGGTCACAAGATGGCGGGTCCAACTGGTATTGGTGTTCTTTACGGTAAAGAAAAGTATCTAGAACAAATGTCACCAGTAGAATTTGGTGGTGAGATGATTGATTTTGTCTATGAGCAATCTGCTAGTTGGAAGGAATTGCCTTGGAAATTCGAGGCAGGAACTCCTAACATGGCTGGTGCAATTGGACTTGCTGCGGCAGTGGATTATCTAGAAAAGATTGGTATGGATGCCATTGAAGCCCATGAACAGGAACTGATTGCATACGTCTATCCAAAACTGCAGGCGATTGAAGGATTGACTATTTACGGTTCGCAGGACTTGGCTCAACGTTCAGGTGTCATTGCCTTTAACCTAGGTGATCTTCATCCGCACGACCTTGCGACTGCTTTGGATTATGAAGGAGTGGCTGTTCGAGCAGGTCACCATTGTGCGCAACCTTTGCTCCAGTATTTGGATGTTCCAGCAACAGCTCGTGCAAGTTTTTATATCTATAATACAAAGGCAGATTGCGACAAGCTAGTCGATGCCTTACAAAAGACAAAGGAGTTTTTCAATGGCACTTTCTAAACTAGATAGCCTTTATATGGCAGTGGTAGCGGACCATTCGAAAAATCCACATCATCAAGGAAAGTTGGAAGATGCTGAACAAATCAGTCTCAACAATCCAACCTGTGGGGATGTCATCAACCTCTCTGTCAAGTTTGATGCAGAGGACCGTTTGGTAGATATTGCTTTTCTAAACTCAGGATGTACGATTTCAACTGCCTCTGCTAGTATGATGACAGATGCCGTTTTAGGCAAGACCAAACAAGAAATCTTAGAACTTGCGACCATTTTTTCTGAAATGGTTCAAGGGCAAAAAGATGAGCGTCAAGACCAACTTGGAGACGCAGCCTTCTTATCAGGCGTTGCAAAATTCCCTCAACGAATCAAGTGTGCAACCCTAGCTTGGAACGCCCTGAAGAAAACAATTGAAAATCAAGAAAACAAGTAAGGCAAGTTTCTTTTGTCTTATGAATCAGTAGAAATGAAGAATGAAAGAAAGGATATTATGGCTGAAGAAAGAGTAGAACCAAAACCAATTGACCTTGGTGAATATAAATTTGGTTTCCATGATGATGTAGAGCCTGTCCTATCGACAGGAAAAGGATTGAATGAAGATGTCATTCGTGAACTATCAGCTGCAAAGGGAGAACCTGAGTGGATGCTAGAATTCCGTTTGAAGTCTTATGAAACCTTCAAAAAAATGCCCATGCAAACTTGGGGAGCAGACTTGTCAGAGATTGATTTTGATGACTTGATCTACTACCAAAAACCATCTGATAAACCAGCTCGTTCATGGGATGAGGTTCCTGAAAAAATTAAAGAAACCTTTGAACGTATCGGGATTCCTGAAGCTGAGCGTGCTTATCTAGCTGGTGCCTCTGCCCAGTATGAGTCAGAAGTGGTTTACCACAACATGAAGGAAGAGTTCCAAAAATTGGGGATTATCTTTACAGATACGGATTCTGCCCTCAAGGAATACCCAGACTTGTTTAAACAATACTTTGCTAAGTTGGTACCGCCAACAGATAACAAATTGGCTGCCCTTAACTCAGCAGTATGGTCTGGTGGAACCTTTATCTACGTACCAAAAGGGATCAAGGTAGATATCCCACTTCAAACTTACTTCCGTATCAATAACGAAAATACTGGTCAGTTTGAACGTACCTTGATTATCGTTGATGAGGGAGCAAGTGTTCACTACGTAGAAGGATGTACAGCGCCAACTTATTCAAGCAACAGCTTGCACGCTGCCATCGTAGAAATCTTTGCCTTAGATGGTGCTTATATGCGTTATACAACCATCCAAAACTGGTCTGATAACGTCTATAACTTGGTAACCAAACGTGCTAAAGCCTTGAAAGATGCGACTGTTGAGTGGATTGATGGAAACTTGGGTGCCAAGACAACTATGAAATACCCATCTGTTTACCTTGATGGAGAAGGGGCGCGTGGAACCATGCTTTCTATTGCTTTTGCTAATGCAGGGCAACACCAGGATACTGGAGCTAAGATGATCCACAACGCTCCACATACCAGCTCGTCTATTGTGTCTAAATCCATCGCTAAAGGTGGAGGAAAGGTTGACTACCGTGGACAAGTAACCTTTAATAAAAACTCTAAGAAATCTGTCTCTCACATCGAGTGTGATACCATTATCATGGATGACTTATCAGCATCAGATACTATTCCGTTTAATGAAATTCACAACTCACAAGTCGCTTTGGAACACGAAGCTAAGGTATCTAAGATTTCAGAAGAGCAACTCTATTACCTCATGAGCCGTGGATTGTCAGAATCTGAGGCAACTGAGATGATTGTTATGGGATTTGTAGAGCCATTTACAAAGGAGCTTCCAATGGAATATGCTGTTGAGCTGAACCGTTTGATTAGCTATGAAATGGAAGGATCAGTTGGGTAAAATTTGTTTTTATACTCTTCGAAAATCTCTTCAAATCACGTCAGCTTTATTTACAACCTCAAAGCGGTGCTTTGAGCAACCTACTACTAGCTTCCTGGTTTGTTCTTTGATTTTCATTGAGTATTAGATTTACTCAAAATCAAGGATTTTGAAGATGAACTTGTAACAAAAAAATCGCGGTTTAAAATCGCGATTTTTTTATAATTTTTCGTTGATGAAGCGGATAAACTGATTCCACCAAACTTTTAAGAAGAAGGCTTTTTCAACTTTCTTTTCTGCTACCATTTCAAAACTAGGACGTTCTGTGGTGATGTAACCTTGACCAATCAAGTCCTTGTCTTCATAAGTCAAATGTCCAACCACAGTTCCGGCTTCAAGTGGTGCTGGTATTGCCTTAGAATCAGGTGTGAATTGAATAGTTTGGGACGATTGTCCCCCAACACGTTCAATAAGAGTGATATCATCTTTGGCAACGGCAGTGACCGCATCTTCTTTTCCATCTTGTACAGGAGCTTTACTATCTTGGTAGGCATCGCCTTTTTGAACGATTTTACGAAGCGTGAATGTAGAAGAGATATAATCCATTAGTGAAGATGTAGCTGTGAAGCGAGCGTAAGGATTATTGTCTTGATGTTCCGCATTCAAAACAACTGTGATAACCCTCATCCCTTTTTCGAAAGTAGTACCAACAAAAGATTCTCCAGCTTTGTCTGTTGTTCCTGTCTTAAGGCCATCAAAACCACCGCGATAAGCAGGCATACCTTCTAACATGTAGTTGGTAGAAGTGATTGTCATTCCTGCAAAAGTAGAAGAAGGTTTTTTCGTGATTTCCAAGACTTGTGGGTATTTTTTGATGAGATTGCGAGCAACGATAGCGACATCATAAGCACTGAGCTTATTTTCCTCATCTTTTTTAGATCCTGGGTAAATGTTATCCCCAAGAGTCTCATTGTTAAGACCTGTCGTATTGACAACAGTAGCATCCTGAATTCCCCATTCCAAGAGCTTTGCCCGCATCATATCGACGAAATCTTTTTCTGAGCCAGCAATTTTCTCAGCTAGGGCAATAGCCGCACTGTTAGCACTAGATACTAGGGTTGCTTCAAGTAGTTGTTCGACGGTATAATTACGAGCTTCCATAGGAACATTACTTGCTTCAGAATTTGTCGTTAATTTGTAAGGATAATCAGAAATATCTACCGGAGTTGATAGTGTAATACTGCCGTTTTCCAAGGCTTCATAGACAAGATAAACCGTAATCAATTTTGTGATTGAAGCAATTTCAACTGGCTGGGTTGCATCTTTCTCATAGAGAATTTTACCAGTATTCGCCTCAACGGCAATGGCATGTTTAGCAGCAATATTAAAATCTTGAGCAGCAACAGTAGATGCTGAGCCAATAACGGAAAGGCTTAAAAGAGTTAAAATTATTTTTTTCATAGTAAGTTTATTCTATCATAAAGAAAAAAATATTCCCAGTTTCATGATATAAGAAAGAAGCTTTTTTGAAAGTGTGGTAAAATAGATGAATGGAGGTAGCTCATGTTTCGTAAGAATAAATTATTTTTTTGGACCAGTGAGATTTTATTATTAACAATCATTTTTTACTTATGGAGAGAGATGGGGGCTATTATCACGCCTTTTGTAAGCGTTGCAAACACCATCATGATTCCTTTTCTTCTAGGAGGTTTTTTATATTATTTGACCAATCCTATTGTAAATTTTTTACAAAAGTATTTCAAAATTAATCGTATCATTGGTATTCTACTAACCTTGTGCGCCTTGGTCTGGGGGCTAGTTATTGGGGTCGTCTATCTCTTACCGATTTTGGTTAATCAGTTGACCAGCTTGATTGCGACTAGTCAGACTATCTATAGTCGTTTACAAGATTTGATTGTGGATTTATCTACTTATCCAGCCTTTCAAAATTTGGATATTCAAGCGACTATTCAACAGTTAAACCTATCCTATGTAGATATTTTACAAAATATCCTAAATAGCGTTACCAATAGTGTCGGAAGTGTTCTATCTGCTCTCTTTAGTACTGTTTTGATTATTATCATGACCCCTGTATTTTTAATTTATTTTTTGTTAGATGGTCACAAATTCTTGCCGATGCTCGAGCGTACTGTTTTAAAGCGAGATAAGTTGCATATTACAGGTCTTTTAAAAAATTTGAATGCAACAATCGCTCGCTATATTAGTGGAGTTGCCATTGATGCGATTATTATTGGTTGTTTGGCCTTTATCGGATATAGCGTAATCGGTTTGAAATACGCTTTGGTCTTCGCTATCTTTTCAGGATTAGCCAATCTCATTCCTTATGTAGGCCCAAGTATTGGTTTGATTCCGATGATTATCGCCAATGTCTTTACTGATCCTCATAGAATGTTGATTGCAGTTATTTATATGCTGATTATTCAACAAGTGGATGGAAATATTCTCTACCCTCGTATCGTAGGTGGTGTGATGAAAGTCCATCCAATTACGATTTTAGTATTGCTTTTGTTATCAAGTAATATCTATGGTGTCATTGGTATGATTGTTGCAGTACCAACCTATTCTATCTTAAAAGAAATTTCTAAGTTTTTATCACGTTTGTATGAAAATCATAAAATAATGAAAGAACGAGAAAGAGAATTAGCTAAGTAAAAGTCAGGAAATTCCTGATTTTTCTTTTTCATTAAAGAAGTGATAGAAGTAGAAATACCGTTTAGATTAGCAGATTAAGAATAATTCACAAAAACTTTGTAAAACACTTGCAATTTAGCTGAAATTTGATAAAATAGTAAGGAAAGTTAGACTGTATTGCCTACTGTCTATCTATAAAATATATTTTATTGGAGGCTTTTACTCAAATGGCAAAAGAAAAATACGATCGTAGTAAACCACACGTTAACATTGGTACTATCGGACACGTTGACCACGGTAAAACTACCCTAACTGCAGCTATCACAACTGTTTTGGCACGTCGCTTGCCTTCATCAGTTAACCAACCTAAAGACTATGCGTCTATCGATGCTGCTCCAGAAGAACGCGAACGCGGTATCACAATCAACACTGCGCACGTTGAGTACGAAACTGAAAAACGTCACTACGCTCACATCGACGCTCCAGGACACGCGGACTACGTTAAAAACATGATCACTGGTGCCGCTCAAATGGACGGAGCTATCCTTGTAGTAGCTTCAACTGACGGACCAATGCCACAAACTCGTGAGCACATCCTTCTTTCACGTCAGGTTGGTGTTAAACACCTTATCGTCTTCATGAACAAAGTTGACTTGGTTGACGACGAAGAATTGCTTGAATTGGTTGAAATGGAAATCCGTGACCTATTGTCAGAATACGACTTCCCAGGTGACGATCTTCCAGTTATCCAAGGTTCAGCTCTTAAAGCCCTTGAAGGTGACACTAAATACGAAGATATCGTTATGGAATTGATGAACACAGTTGATGAGTACATCCCAGAACCAGAACGTGACACTGACAAACCATTGCTTCTTCCAGTCGAGGACGTATTCTCAATCACTGGACGTGGTACAGTTGCTTCAGGACGTATCGACCGTGGTATCGTTAAAGTCAACGACGAAATCGAAATCGTTGGTATCAAAGAAGAAACTCAAAAAGCAGTTGTTACTGGTGTTGAAATGTTCCGTAAACAACTTGACGAAGGTCTTGCCGGAGATAACGTAGGTGTCCTTCTTCGTGGTGTTCAACGTGATGAAATCGAACGTGGACAAGTTATCGCTAAACCAGGTTCAATCAACCCACACACTAAATTCAAAGGTGAAGTCTACATCCTTACTAAAGAAGAAGGTGGACGTCACACTCCATTCTTCAACAACTACCGTCCACAATTCTACTTCCGTACTACTGACGTTACAGGTTCAATCGAACTTCCAGCAGGTACTGAAATGGTAATGCCTGGTGATAACGTGACAATCGACGTTGAGTTGATCCACCCAATCGCCGTAGAACAAGGTACTACATTCTCTATCCGTGAGGGTGGACGTACTGTTGGTTCAGGTATGGTTACAGAAATCGAAGCTTAATTCGATTTAGTTCCCAGAAGAACAATTATTTAAGTCAGACACTAAAAGAATCTTGCTTTGCAAGGTTCTTTTTTTTGATATAAAAAGATAGACCTGGTAAAGTCCAGATCTATCTAATGAATTATTTCCAAGTGACTAGTTTGCTCCAAACACTAACATTCGATATAGTGGAGGTTTCACCAGCTGGAACCCATTTGTTGGTGCCTAAGTACCTGACTTCTAATTTACGAACGTTTACTGTGTAAGATGCTTTTAGTCTAATATAACCATAAGTGTAGGGTGGTACGTTATGCGAGACTGAGTGATTTAAACGAATACTCTTCGAAAATCTCATCAAACCATGTTGGCTTCGCCACATTTGGAGTCTTCAAACTGTTCTTTGAGTAACCTATTGCTAGCTTCCTAGTTTGCTCTTTGATTTTCATTGAGTATAATTATAAAAAATTTCCATTCTTCATGAGTAAAAGATTATTTTTTCAATCCTTTGAAAGTCATAATACAACCCGAAAGGATACTGAGAGTTCCTATAGGTCTCCAATATAGCTCCCAAAAGAATAAATTTATTCTTTCTTTCAGTGTCGCATAGGGTTCGGCATAATAGGGGTTGATGTGAAATAATAAAAAACCAAAACATAAGACTATGATTCCGGCTAAGAATAAAATGTCCTTATTTACTTTTCTCATAAAACCTCCTTTTATTTAATTTAAAGCGCTTTCTATTATTAGTATACGTCAAAAAAAGAAAAAAACAAGTCTATTTATTCATTTATTTTTATGGTATAATAGAATAGTTGGAGAGTTTTTATATAGCTTTAAAAGGCTGATGTGAAACACCTTGTATTTTGCAAAAGAAAAATCTCTCGTTCAAATAAGAGTAATAGAAAAGTGAACTACATCCTCAAAGTTAGATTTTTTGTCTGACTTTGGGGATGCAGTTCATTTTTTACCAAGCCTCATTGGGGGCTTTATTTTATATAGAGTTCTTGATTTTTTAGGACAATTTCACGGACATTTACAAACTTCTTAAGTTTTTTGAGTTCTTCAGGATGGGTTACGAGAGTGATAACATAACCTTCCTTGCCCATACGACCAGTACGGCCGGCACGATGAGTGTAAGTTTCGATATCTCTTGGGATATCAAAGTTTACGACACATTCGAGGCTATCGATATCAATTCCACGTGCCAGAAGGTCTGTTGCAAGAAGCAGGGTTAGTTGCTTGTCTTTAAACTTTTCTAAGATGACTTTTCTGAACTTGACATTGACATCACTAGCGAGGGAAACAGCCAAGATATCCCGATACTGTAGTTTTTCTTCTGCACTTCCAAGGTCTGATAGGCTGTTAAAGAAGACAAGACCTCGGAAATTCTCTACATGAGCCAGTTTTCGTAGCATATCCACTCGGTGACGTTGATCTACCTGCATGTAGAAGTGCTGGATGTTGTCCAATTTTTGGTCAGAGAGATCAATGGTACGTGTGTTAGGCGCAATCTTCTTTTGGTCAAACTTGGTTGTCGCACTCATATAGACAAGTTGGTGGTCACGAGGTGCGTAGTGAGTAATTTTCTCGACAAAGTGTATCTGAGAATCATCTAGTAATTGGTCGAATTCATCCAGGATGATGGTTTCCACATTCATCATCTTGATTTTTTTCAATTTAATCAGTTCAAAGATACGGCCAGGGGTTCCAATCAGAATTTCTGGTCCTTTTTTGAGTCGTTCAATTTGACGTTTTTGACTCGAACCTGATAAGAAGAGTTGGGTAGTTAAGCAGATAGCTTCAGCCCACGTTTTACATACATCAAAAATCTGTCCAGCAAGCTCAGTATTTGGTGCTAGAATCAAGAGTTGTTGGGCTTTTTTCTTTTGTAGTCTGAGAAGACTTGGTAGAAGGTAAGCTAGGGTCTTACCAGTTCCTGTTGGGCTCACTCCTAGGAGGTTTTCTCCAGCAAGAAGGGGCTCAAATAGTTGAGTTTGAATGGGAGTGAATTCTTGGAAACCGAGTTGGTCACTCAGTTCTTGCCATTCAGTCGGTAGTTTGTTTTTCATTTTTCTGCCTCAAATCTAATGCCAGCAGTCTGGCGCATGGTATATAGTAGGTCATGAACAGAGCTTGCATCGTCCAGCCAAGTCTGGTAGAGTGTCTGGTCTGGTTGCTGGATCATCTGTGCAAATGCAGCGACTTCCTCAGTCATCGTATGAGGAGCCTGTTGGATAGGGAGTTGGACTTGATGTCCTTGGTGGTCGGTAAAAATAGCTGAGCGAATATGCTCAATCGTGTTGAGAGTCAAGGTTCCATCTGTCGTATAAATCTCGCAAGGAAGATTGGAAGTGATGTTTTTCCCAGCCTTGATGTGAACCTGAAATTCTGGATAGAAGAGGATACCGTCTCCATTTAGGTCAATGCTATTGTCAAGCTGTTGAGCACGGTAAGTCACGTCATTAGCTTTTCCAAAAAGACGAACGGCAGCATAGAGGGGATAAATCCCCAAATCCATAAGAGCTCCACCAGCAAAACTGTCTGAAAAGACATTAGGTGTCTTCCCAGCCAACAAATCTGGCATTTTGGAAGAATACTTGGCATAATTGAAATCAGCTCCTAAGATTTGCTTGTCTGCCAAAAAGTTTTTGATAGTAGTGAAAGCTTTCTCGTGATAATTACGAGCTGCTTCAAAGATAAAACAATTATTTTTCTCAGCTGTTTGAATCAAATTCAGCCATTCTTGTGGTTGAGTGACAGCTGGCTTTTCAAGAATAACGTGTTTACCAGCAGACAAGGCAGCTTGTGTCTGAGCAAAATGTAAGGAGTTTGGACTGGCGATATAGACTACATCAAAGGAAGTCTTAAAGAAGTCCTCTAATTGATCGAAGAGTTGGATATCCTGATAGCGAGAAGCAAAGACTGCTGCAGTTTCTAGTTTTCTAGAATAGACTGCGACCAACTGGTATTCTTCACTGGTATGGGCTGCTTCTATGAAGTGATGGCTGATAGCACCTGTTCCGATGACACCTAATTTAAGCATAGATACTCCTTTTCCGATTTTAAATCCTTCTTTCATTATAACATAGATAGATGTGACTATCCAACAAGGGGTAAAAAATTTCAAATAAGCTACTAGGCCTTTTCCAAAGAAAGTGGTACAATAATGAGATGAGTAAATGAAATGGGAGGAAAAATGAGGTTACTGCCTATAAGAAAAATATCACGTCAGTCTAAGAGGCTAGCGCTTTTTTTGACGTTTTGTGCAGGATATGTTGATGCCTATACTTTTATTGTTCGAGGGAATACTCTTGTTGCTGGACAAACTGGAAATGTCGTCTTTCTATCAGTGGGACTCATTCAACAAAATGTGTCAGATGCCAGTGCTAAAGTAATGACCTTACTTGCTTTTATGATGGGGGTCTTTTTACTAACTGTTTATAAGGAAAAATTGAGAATTGTGAAAAAACCTATTCTGTCCTTGATTCCTTTGGCAATCCTATCAATCATTATTGGTTTTGTACCACAGACTGTAGATAATATCTATTTAGTACCGCCCTTGGCCTTTTGTATGGGGTTGGTGACAACCGCTTTTGGAGAAGTATCGGGTATTGCTTACAACAATGCATTTATGACAGGAAATATCAAACGGACCATGCTGGCTTTTGGAGATTATTTTAGAACTAAGCACACTCCTTTTTTGCGTGAAGGTTTCATATTTGTTAGCCTGCTTAGTAGTTTTGTCCTTGGTGTTGTCTTTTCAGCCTATTTGACGATTTTTTATCATGAAAAGACCATTCTTGGTGTTCCTATTATGATGAGCATTTTTTATCTCAGCATGCTTTTTGCTTCATGGCAGAAAAAAGTAAAAGAAAAAGCTTCATTTTAGGTGTTATTACTTGTAAGAAAATAGGAGATATGTTATACTTGAAGAGTTGACTATGCACGTTCCTGTGCAACCGCACGAACATCGTTGCTTGATTATTCAAGTTTAAGTGGTTCGTCCCACGATGCTAGGCGAGTCTTCACAAAAAATTCGGGGAAACCCATAAAAATCATAGGAGGTGCATAATGAGCACATACGCAATTATCAAAACTGGCGGAAAACAAGTTAAAGTTGAAGTTGGTCAAGCAGTTTACGTTGAAAAATTGAACGTTGAAGCTGGTCAAGAAGTTACTTTTAACGAAGTTGTTCTTGTTGGTGGTGAAAACACTGTTGTCGGAACTCCACTTGTTGCTGGAGCTACTGTAGTTGGAACTGTTGAAAAACAAGGAAAACAAAAGAAAGTTGTTACTTACAAGTACAAACCTAAAAAAGGTAGCCACCGTAAACAAGGTCACCGTCAACCATATACAAAAGTTGTCATCAACGCAATCAACGCTTAATTTTAAGGAGAACACATGATACAAGCAGTCTTTGAGAGAGCCGAAGATGGCGAGCTGAGGAGTGCGGAAATTACTGGACACGCCGAGAGTGGCGAATACGGCTTAGATGTCGTGTGTGCATCGGTTTCTACGCTTGCCATTAACTTTATCAATTCTATTGAGAAATTTGCAGGCTATGAACCAATCCTAGAATTAAACGAAGATGAAGGTGGCTATCTGATGGTTGAAATTCCAAAAGATCTTCCTTCACACCAGAGAGAAATGACCCAGTTATTCTTTGAATCATTTTTCTTAGGTATGGCAAACTTATCGGAGAACTCTTCTGAGTTCGTCCAAACCAGAGTTATCACAGAAAACTAACACGGAGGAAAACATTATGTTAAAAATGACTCTTAACAACTTGCAACTTTTCGCCCACAAAAAAGGTGGAGGTTCTACATCAAACGGACGTGATTCACAAGCGAAACGTCTTGGAGCTAAAGCAGCTGACGGACAAACTGTAACAAGTGGATCAATCCTTTACCGTCAACGTGGTACACACATCTACCCAGGTGTAAACGTTGGACGTGGTGGAGACGATACTTTGTTCGCTAAAGTTGAAGGCGTAGTACGCTTTGAACGTAAAGGACGCGATAAAAAGCAGGTTTCTGTTTACCCAATCGCTAAATAAAAAGGTCCAGTGAACCTTTTTATCCCGAGCCTTGAAATGTAAAGGCGAGGAAGCTAGAAGTAGCATTAAGTAAGGCTTTCCGAGTTTTCGGAGAGCCTATTTTTTTGTTTTGGTGCCCATGATTTTTTCTTTCTTAGTGTAGATGAATTTTATGAGTGACATTATTTTTCTTCGATGGAAAACTTCTAAAATATGGTATAATGAAAAGATAAAGAAGTTGGGGGTAGAAGATGAACATTCAACAATTACGCTATGTTGTTGCCATTGCCAATAGTGGTACTTTCCGTGAAGCTGCTGAAAAGATGTATGTTAGTCAGCCGAGTCTGTCTATTTCTGTTCGTGATTTGGAAAAAGAGTTGGGTTTTAAGATTTTCCGTCGGACCAGCTCAGGGACTTTCTTGACCCGTCGTGGTATGGAATTTTATGAAAAAGCTCAAGAATTGGTTAAAGGATTTGATATTTTTCAAAATCAGTATGCCAATCCTGAGGAAGAAAAAGATGAATTTTCCATTGCCAGTCAGCACTATGACTTCTTGCCACCAACCATTACGGCCTTTTCAGAGCGCTATCCTGACTATAAAAACTTCCGTATTTTTGAATCAACTACTGTTCAAATATTAGATGAAGTTGCTCAAGGGCATAGTGAGATTGGGATTATCTACCTTAACAATCAAAATAAAAAAGGGATCATGCAACGGGTTGAAAAGCTAGGTCTGGAGGTCATTGAATTGATTCCCTTTCATACCCATATTTATCTTCGTGAGGGGCATCCTTTGGCTCAGAAAGAGGAATTGGTCATGGAGGATTTAGCAGATCTACCAACGGTTCGTTTCACTCAAGAGAAAGATGAGTACCTTTATTATTCAGAGAACTTTGTTGATACCAGTGCGAGCTCACAGATGTTCAATGTGACAGACCGTGCTACTTTGAATGGCATTTTGGAGCGGACGGATGCCTATGCGACTGGATCTGGATTTTTAGATAGTGACAGTGTCAATGGCATCACAGTCATTCGTCTCAAGGATAATTTAGATAATCGCATGGTCTATGTTAAACGTGAGGAAGTGGAGCTTAGTCAAGCTGGGACTCTCTTCGTGGAAGTCATGCAAGAATATTTTGATCAAAAGAGGAAATCATGAAAAAAAGAGCAATAGTGGCAGTCATTGTACTGCTTTTGATTGGGCTGGATCAGTTAGTTAAATCCTATATCGTCCAGCAGATTCCACTGGGTGAAGTTCGCTCTTGGATTCCCAATTTTGTTAGCTTGACCTACCTGCAAAATCGAGGGGCTGCCTTTTCGATGCTACAAGACCAGCAGTGGTTATTTGCTATCATTACACTTGTCGTTATGGTAGGTGCCATTTGGTATCTACATAAGCACATGGAGGACTCACTCTGGATGGTCTTGGGTTTGACCTTGATTATCGCAGGTGGTCTTGGGAACTTTATTGACAGGATCAGTCAGGGCTTTGTTGTGGATATGTTTCACCTTGACTTTATCAACTTTGCAATTTTCAATGTGGCAGATAGCTATCTGACGGTTGGAGTGATTATTTTATTGATTGCAATGTTAAAAGAGGAAATAAATGGAAATTAAAATTGAAACTGGTGGCCTGCGTTTAGATAAGGCTTTGTCAGATTTGACAGAATTATCACGCAGTCTCGCGAATGAACAAATCAAATCAGGTCAGGTCTTGGTCAATGGCCAAGTCAAGAAAGCTAAATATACTGTCCAAGAGGGCGATATCGTCACTTACCATGTGCCAGAACCAGAGGTCTTAGAGTATGTGGCTGAGAATCTTCCACTAGAAATCATCTACCAAGATGAGGATGTGGCTGTCGTTAACAAACCTCAGGGGATGGTTGTGCATCCGAGTGCTGGTCATATTAGTGGAACTCTGGTAAATGCCCTTATGTATCATATTAAGGACTTGTCGGGTATCAATGGGGTTCTGCGTCCAGGCATTGTTCACCGTATTGATAAGGATACGTCAGGCCTTCTCATGATTGCTAAAAACGATGAGGCGCATCTAGCACTTGCCCAAGAACTCAAGGATAAAAAGTCTCTCCGCAAATATTGGGCGATTGTTCATGGAAATCTGCCTAATGATCGTGGTGTCATCGAAGCGCCGATTGGCCGGAGTGAAAAAGACCGTAAGAAACAGGCTGTGACTGCTAAAGGCAAGCCTGCAGTGACCCGTTTCCACGTCTTAGAACGCTTTGGTGATTATAGCTTAGTGGAGCTGCAGCTGGAAACAGGCCGCACCCATCAAATCCGTGTTCACATGGCTTATATCGGCCATCCAGTCGCTGGGGATGAGGTCTATGGTCCTCGCAAGACTTTGAAAGGACATGGACAATTTCTCCATGCCAAGACTCTAGGCTTTACCCATCCGAGAACAGGTGAGATTTTGGAATTTACAGCAGATATCCCAGAGATTTTTAAGAAAACATTGGAGAGATTGAGAAAGTAAGAATGAAAAAGAAATTAACTAGTTTAGCACTTGCAGGCGCTTTTTTAGGTTTGTCATGGTATGGAAATGTTCAAGCTCAAGAAAGTTCAGGAAATAAAATCCACTTTATAAATGTTCAAGAAGGTGGCAGTGATGCGATTATTCTTGAAAGCAATGGACATTTTGCCATGGTGGATACAGGAGAAGATTATGATTTCCCAGATGGAAGTGATTCTCGTTATCCATGGAGAGAAGGAATTGAAACGTCTTATAAGCATGTTCTGACAGACCGTGTCTTTCGTCGTTTGAAGGAATTGGGTGTCCAAAAACTTGATTTTATATTGGTGACCCATACTCACAGTGATCATATTGGAAATGTTGATGAATTACTGTCTACCTATCCAGTTGACCGAGTCTATCTTAAAAAATATAGTGATAATCGTATTACTAATTCTGAACGTTTATGGGATAATCTGTACGGTTATGATAAGGTTTTACAGACTGCTGCAGAAAAAGGTGTTTCAGTGATTCAAAACATCACACAAGGGGATGCTCATTTTCAGTTTGGAGACATGGATATTCAGCTCTATAATTATGAAAATGAAACTGATTCGTCGGGTGAATTAAAGAAAATTTGGGATGACAATTCCAATTCCTTGATTAGCGTGGTGAAAGTCAATGGTAAGAAAATTTACCTTGGGGGCGACTTAGATAATGTTCATGGAGCAGAAGACAAGTATGGTCCTCTCATTGGAAAAGTTGATTTGATGAAGTTTAACCATCACCGTGATACCAATAAATCAAACACCAAGGATTTCATTAAACATTTGAGTCCGAGTTTGATTGTTCAAACCTCGGATAGTTTACCTTGGAAAAATGGTGTTGATAGTGAGTATGTTAATTGGCTCAAAGAACGAGGAATTGAGAGAATCAACGCAGCCAGCAAAGACTATGATGCAACAGTTTTTGATATTCGACAAGATGGTTTAGTAAACATTTCAACTTCCTACAAGCAGATTCCAAGTTTTCAAGATGGTTGGCATAAGAGTGCATATGGGAATTGGTGGTATCAAGCACCTGATTCTACAGGAGAGTATGCAGTAGGTTGGAATGAAATCGAAGGTGAATGGTATTACTTTAACCAAACGGGTATCTTGTTACAGAATCAATGGAAAAAATGGAACAATCATTGGTTCTATTTGACAGACTCTGGTGCTTCTGCTAAAAATTGGAAGAAAATTGATGGAATCTGGTATTATTTCAACAAAGAAAATCAGATGGAAATTGGTTGGGTAAATACTGGAAGTCAGAACTATTATTTATCAAACGATGGCTCTATGAAGACAGGTTGGCTTCAATATAAGGGGCAATGGTATTACTTTGCTCAATCAGGAGAAATGAAAACGGGTTGGGTAAAAGATAAAGAAACCTGGTACTATATGGATTCTACTGGTATCATGAAGACAGGCGAGATAGAAGTTGCTGGTCATCATTACTATCTAGAAGATTCAGGAGCTATGAAGCAAGGTTGGCTTAAAAAGGCAAATGCTTGGTATTTCTACAAGGAAGATGGTTCACGAGCTGTTGGTTGGATTAAAAACAAGGATAAATGGTACTTCTTGAAAGAAAATGGTCAATTGCTTGTGAACGGTAAGACACCAGAAGGCTATACTGTTGATTCAAGTGGTGCCTGGTTAGTGGATGTTCCGGTCGAGAAATCTGTTACAACTAAAGTCACAAGTCATTCAGAAATAAAAGAATCCAAAGAAGTAGTGAAAAAAGATCTTGAAAGTAAAGAAATTAGACAGAATGAAGGTGTTACAAGCGCTTCAACTAGTCAAGATTTGACTTCTTCAACTTCACAAAGCTCTGAGACGAGTACAAATAAATCGGAATCAGAACAGTAGTAAAAAAGAAGGTTTTAGGGCCTTCTTTTTCCTATCAACTCTTTTCTATTTTATGCTATTCATGTTATAATGGATAAATATGAAGAATCGGAGTGAGACTATGAAATACAAACGGATCGTCTTTAAGGTGGGGACTTCTTCTCTGACAAATGAGGATGGAAGTTTATCACGTAGTAAGGTAAAGGCTATTACCCAGCAGTTGGCTATGTTGCACGAGGCGGGTCATGAGTTGATTTTGGTGTCGTCGGGAGCCATTGCTGCCGGTTTTGGAGCCTTAGGATTTAAAAAGCGTCCGACTAAGATTGCTGATAAACAGGCTTCAGCAGCGGTAGGGCAAGGGCTTTTGTTGGAAGAATACACGACCAATCTTCTCTTGCGCCAAATCGTTTCTGCACAAATTTTGCTGACCCAGGATGACTTTGTGGATAAGCGCCGTTATAAAAATGCCCATCAGGCTTTGTCGGTTCTACTTAGCCGTGGAGCGATTCCTATCATAAACGAGAATGACAGTGTCGTCATTGATGAGCTCAAGGTCGGGGACAATGACACTCTAAGTGCCCAGGTAGCGGCCATGGTCCAAGCAGACCTTTTGGTCCTCTTGACAGATGTAGACGGTCTCTATACAGGAAATCCTAATTCAGATCCAACAGCCAAACGCTTGGAGAGAATTGAGACCATCAATCGTGAGATTATTGATATGGCCGGTGGAGCAGGTTCTTCAAACGGAACTGGGGGCATGTTAACCAAAATCAAAGCTGCAACTATCGCGACAGAATCAGGAGTTCCTGTTTATATCTGCTCATCCTTGAAGTCAGATGCCATGATTGAGGCGGCTGAGGAGACCAAGGATGGTTCCTACTTTGTTGCTCAAGAGAAGGGACTTCGTACCCAGAAACAATGGCTGGCCTTTTATGCTCAGAGTCAAGGTTCTATTTGGGTTGATAAAGGGGCTGCAGAAGCTCTCTCTCAACATGGAAAGAGTCTTCTTTTATCTGGTATCGTTGAAGCAGAAGGCGCCTTTTCTTACGGCGATATTGTGACAGTATTTGACAAGGAAAGTGGAAAATCACTTGGAAAAGGGCGTGTGCAATTTGGAGCATCTGCTTTGGAGGATATGTTGCGTTCTCAAAAAGCCAAGGGGGTCTTGATTCACCGTGACGACTGGATTTCCATTACTCCTGAAATCCAACTACTCTTTACAGAATTTTAGAGGTAAACTATGGTAAGTACACAAGAACAATTTGAACAGGTACAGGCTGTTAAAAAATCGATTAACACAGCTAGTGAAGAGGTAAAAAACCAAGCCTTGCTAGCCATGGCTGATCACTTAGTGGCTGCTACAGAGGAAATTTTAGCGGCCAATGCTCTCGATATGGAAGCGGCCAAAGATAAAATCTCAGATGTGATGCTGGATCGTCTTTATTTGGATGCAGGTCGTATAGAAGCGATGGCAACTGGGATTCGTGAAGTGGTTGCTTTACCAGATCCAATCGGTGAAGTTTTAGAAACCAATCAGCTTGAAAATGGTTTGGTTATCACCAAGAAACGAGTGGCTATGGGGGTTATTGGTATTATCTATGAAAGCCGTCCAAATGTGACGTCTGATGCGGCTGCTTTAGCTCTTAAAAGTGGAAATGCGGTTGTTCTTCGTAGTGGTAAGGATGCCTATCAAACTGCCCATGCTATTGTCACAGCCTTGAAGAAGGGCTTGGAAACGACTACTATTCACCCAGATGTGATTCAACTTGTGGAAGATACTAGACGTGAAAGTAGCTATGCTATGATGAAGGCCAAGGGACATCTAGACCTCCTTATTCCTCGTGGAGGAGCTGGCTTGATTAATGCGGTGGTTGAGAATGCGATTGTACCTGTTATCGAGACAGGGACTGGGATTGTCCATGTCTATGTGGATAAGGACGCAGACGAAGACAAGGCTCTCTCTATCATCAACAATGCCAAAACCAGTCGTCCTTCTGTCTGCAATGCCATGGAGGTTCTACTTGTTCATGAAGACAAAGCAGCAAGCTTCCTTCCTCGCTTAGAGCAAGTTCTAGTTGCAGAGCGTAAAGAAGCTGGGTTGGAACCAATTCAATTCCGACTTGATAGCAAAGCAAGCCAGTTTGTTTCAGGTCACGCAGCTGAAGCACAAGACTTTGATACCGAGTTTTTGGACTATGTTCTAGCTGTTAAGGTTGTGAGCAGTTTAGAAGAAGCGGTTGCCCATATTGAGGCTCACAGTACCCATCATTCGGATGCCATTGTGACGGAAAATGCTGAAGCTGCAGCTTACTTTACAGATCAAGTGGACTCTGCAGCGGTTTATGTCAATGCCTCAACTCGTTTCACAGATGGTGGCCAATTTGGTCTTGGTTGTGAAATGGGGATTTCTACTCAGAAACTGCACGCGCGTGGTCCCATGGGATTGAAGGAGTTGACTAGCTACAAGTATGTGGTTACTGGTGACGGACAGATAAGGGAGTAAGAGATGAAGATCGGATTTATCGGTTTGGGGAATATGGGTGCTAGTTTAGCTAAGTCTGTTTTGCAGGCTAAGACGGGCGATGACCTTCTCCTTGCCAATCGTAGCCAAGCCAAGGTGGATGCTTTCATCGCCAACTTTGGTGGTCAGGCTTCTAGCAATGAAGAAATATTTGCAGAAGCAGATGTGATTTTTCTAGGAGTAAAGCCAGCACAGTTTTCAGACTTGCTTTCTCAATACCAGACCATCCTTGAAAAAAGAGAAAGTCTTCTATTGATTTCTATGGCAGCTGGATTGACCTTGGAAAAACTGGCTAGTATTCTCCCAAGTCACCACCGAATGATTCGTATGATGCCTAATACCCCTGCTTCTATTGGCCAAGGAGTGATTAGCTATGCCTTGTCTCCTAATTGCAGGGCTGAGGACAGTGAACTATTTTGTCGGCTTTTGGTCAAGGCTGGTCTCTTGGTTGAACTTGGGGAAGGCTTAATCGATGCAGCGACAGGTCTTGCAGGTTGTGGGCCAGCTTTTGTCTATCTTTTTATTGAGGCCCTAGCAGATGCAGGTGTTCAGACTGGATTGCCACGAGAGACAGCATTGAAAATGGCGGCTCAAACTGTGGTAGGAGCTGGTCAATTGGTCCTAGAAAGCCAAGAGCATCCTGGAGTATTGAAAGACCAAGTTTGTAGCCCAGGCGGTTCGACTATTGCTGGCGTAGCAAGCCTAGAAGCGCATGCTTTTCGAGGAACGGTCATGGATGCAGTTCATCAAGCCTACAAACGAACACAAGAACTAGGTAAATAAGAGGTAGTTTTATCTGCCTCTTTTATGGTGTTTGAAATGAGAAGACAAAAAAGATTGTCACAAACCCCCATTTTTTTGATAGAATAGAAGTAGTAAAAAAGAAATGAGTTAGACATGTCAAAAGGATTTTTAGTCTCTCTTGAGGGACCAGAGGGAGCAGGAAAGACCAGTGTTTTAGAGGCTCTGCTTCCAATTTTAGAGAAAAAAGGAGTAGAGGTGCTGACGACTCGTGAACCTGGTGGAGTCTTGATTGGGGAGAAGATTCGTCAAGTGATTTTGGACCCAAGTCATACTCAGATGGATGCGAAAACAGAGCTCCTTCTCTATATTGCCAGTCGCAGACAGCACTTGGTGGAAAAAGTTCTTCCAGCACTTGAAGCTGGCAAGTTGGTCATTATGGACCGCTTCATCGATAGTTCCGTTGCATATCAGGGATTTGGTCGTGGCTTGGATATTGACGCCATTGATTGGCTCAATCACTTTGCGACAGATGACCTTAAACCTGATTTGACACTCTATTTTGACATCGAGGTGGAAGAAGGGCTGGCTCGCATTGCTGCTAATAACAATCGTGAGGTCAATCGTTTGGACTTGGAAGGATTGGACTTGCATAAAAAAGTTCGTCAAGGCTACCTTTCTCTTCTGGATAAAGAAGGAAATCGCATTGTCAAGATCAATGCTAGTCTCCCTTTGGAGCAAGTTGTGGAAACTACCAAGGCTGTCTTGTTTGATAGAATGGGATTAGCTAAATGAAACAAGATCAACTAAAGGCCTGGCAGCCAGATCAGTTTGACCGCTTTGTCCGTATCCTAGAACAAGACCAGCTCAATCATGCCTACCTCTTTTCAGGTTTCTTTGGAAGCTTGGAAATGGCGCAATTTTTAGCTAAGGGCCTCTTTTGTACAGATAAAGTAGGTGTTTTACCATGTGAGAAATGCCGAAATTGTAAGCTGATTGAGCAGGGAGAATTTCCCGATATTACTTTGATTAAGCCAGTAAATCAGGTCATCAAGACAGAACGCATTCGAGAATTGGTGGGTCAGTTTTCCCAAGCAGGGATTGAAAGCCAGCAACAGGTTTTTATTATCGAGCAAGCGGAAAAGATGCATCCCAACGCAGCCAATTCTCTGCTCAAGGTCATCGAAGAACCCCAGAGTGAGGTTTATATTTTCTTCTTGACCAGTGATGAGGAAAAGATTTTACCGACAATCCGAAGTCGGACCCAGATTTTTCACTTTAAAAAGCAAGAAGAAAAGCTCATCTTACTCTTAGAACAAATGGGGCTGGTTAAGAAAAAAGCTACTCTTTTAGCCCAGTTTAGTCAATCGCGATCTGAAGCAGAAAAGTTGGCTAATCAGGCAGGCTTTTGGACCTTGGTCGATGAAAGCGAACGCCTACTGACTTGGTTAGTAGCTAAGAAAAAAGAAAGTTATCTGCAAGTTGCTAAATTAGCTAGCTTGGCAGATGACAAGGAAAAACAAGATCAGGTTTTACGGATTCTTGAAGTTCTCTGTGGCCAAGATATCCTACAAGCAAGAGTTAGGGTGATTCTACAAGATTTGCTAGAAGCTAGAAAAATGTGGCAAGCTAATGTCAGCTTTCAAAATGCCATGGAATATCTGATCTTGAAAGAAATATAAACTCAAAAATGAATGATAAAGAAAGGAAAGGGCTGTTTTATGGACAAAAAAGAATTATTTGACGCGCTGGATGATTTTTCCCAACAGTTATTGGTAACCTTGGCCGATGTGGAAGCCATCAAGAAAAATCTCAAGAGCTTGGTAGAAGAAAATACAGCTCTTCGCTTGGAAAATAGTAAGTTGCGAGAACGCTTGGGTGAGGTGGAAGCAGACGCTCCTGTCAAGGCTAAGCATGTTCGTGAAAGTGTCCGTCGCATTTACCGTGATGGATTTCACGTTTGTAATGATTTTTATGGACAACGTCGAGAACAGGACGAAGAATGTATGTTCTGTGATGAGTTGTTATACAGGGAGTAAGCATGCAGATTCAAAAAAGTTTTAAGGGGCAGTCTCCCTATGGCAAGCTGTATCTAGTGGCAACGCCGATTGGCAATCTAGACGATATAACCTTTCGAGCTATCCAGACCTTAAAAGAAGTGGACTGGATTGCGGCTGAGGACACGCGCAATACAGGGCTTTTGCTCAAGCATTTTGATATTTCCACCAAGCAAATTAGTTTTCATGAGCACAATGCCAAGGAAAAAATTCCTGATTTGATTGATTTCCTGAAAGCAGGACAAAGCATTGCTCAGGTATCCGACGCGGGTCTGCCTAGTATCTCAGACCCTGGTCATGATTTGGTTAAGGCAGCCATTGAGGAAGAAATTTCGGTTGTGACTGTTCCAGGTGCCTCTGCAGGAATTTCTGCCTTGATCGCCAGTGGTTTAGCGCCACAGCCACATATCTTTTACGGCTTTTTACCGAGAAAATCAGGCCAGCAAAAGCAATTTTTCGACTCGAAAAAAGACTATCCAGAAACTCAGATTTTCTATGAATCGCCCCATCGTGTGGCAGATACGTTAGAAAATATGCTAGCAGTTTATGGCGACCGCTCGGTGGTCTTGGTTAGAGAATTGACCAAAATCTATGAAGAATACCAAAGAGGTACAATTTCTGAATTGCTGGAAAGCATCGCTGAAACGCCACTTAAGGGAGAATGCCTTCTCATCGTTGAAGGTGCCAGTCAGGATGTAGAAGAAAAAGACGAGGAAGACTTGTTCTTAGAAATCCAAACTCGTATCCAGCAAGGCATGAAGAAAAATCAAGCTATCAAGGAAGTAGCTAAGTTTTACCAGTGGAATAAGAGCCAGCTTTACGCAGCCTACCACGACTGGGAAGAAAATCAAGAAAATGACTAAACAGGGAAGTTTGCCTTCTTCCCTTTTTTTGTTATACTAGTAGAAGAAAAAATTAGAAAGATTTGTGGGAGTGAAAAAGTCCGGGGGACTTTTTCAGCCTGAGCCAAGAAATTCGAAAGTGAAGTAAGTCCTGTGGACTTTTTCAGCCTGAGCCAGGAAATTCGAAAGCGAAGTAAGTCCTGTGGACTTTTCCAGTGAGCCAAGAAACTCGAAAGCGAAGTAAGTCCTGTGGACTTTTCCAGCCTGAGCCAAGAAATTCGAGAGCGAAGTAAGCCCTGTGGACTTTTTCAATGTGAATCTTGTCTTCACACTCCCAAAGAGGTATTAGTGTCGTGTCTCAATCTTATATCAATGTTATCGGTGCTGGTTTGGCAGGGTCTGAAGCTGCCTACCAAATTGCAGAACGTGGTATTCCAGTTAAACTCTATGAAATGCGTGGTGTCAAGTCAACACCCCAGCACAAAACAGACAATTTTGCTGAGTTAGTTTGTTCTAATTCTCTTCGTGGAGATGCTCTGACAAATGCAGTTGGTCTTCTCAAGGAAGAAATGCGTCGCTTGGGTTCAGTTATTTTGGAATCTGCTGAAGCTACTCGTGTTCCTGCAGGCGGTGCCCTTGCGGTGGACCGTGATGGTTTCTCTCAAATGGTGACCGAAAAAGTGGCCAACCACCCCTTGATTGAAGTGGTTCGTGATGAAATTACAGAACTGCCGACAGATGTTATCACAGTTGTCGCTACTGGTCCTTTGACTAGCGATGCCTTGGCTGATAAGATTCATGCCCTTAATGATGGCGATGGTTTCTATTTCTACGATGCTGCAGCGCCTATTATCGACGTCAACACCATCGATATGAGCAAGGTCTATCTTAAGTCTCGTTATGACAAGGGAGAAGCTGCCTACCTCAATGCTCCAATGACCAAGCAAGAATTTATGGATTTCCATGAAGCCTTAGTCAATGCAGAAGAAGCACCGCTCAATTCTTTTGAAAAAGAAAAGTACTTTGAAGGCTGTATGCCTATCGAAGTCATGGCTAAACGTGGTATTAAAACCATGCTTTATGGTCCTATGAAACCAGTCGGTTTGGAGTATCCAGATGACTACACAGGACCTCGTGATGGAGAATTCAAAACACCTTATGCGGTGGTTCAGCTTCGTCAGGACAATGCAGCTGGTAGCCTCTATAATATCGTCGGTTTCCAGACCCACCTCAAATGGGGAGAACAAAAGCGTGTCTTCCAAATGATTCCAGGTCTTGAAAATGCGGAGTTTGTTCGTTATGGTGTCATGCACCGCAATTCTTACATGGATTCACCAAATCTTCTGGAGCAGACCTATCGTTCTAAGAAACAGCCAAACCTCTTCTTTGCTGGTCAAATGACGGGTGTGGAAGGCTATGTTGAATCAGCAGCATCAGGCTTAGTTGCAGGTATTAACGCGGCTCGTCTCTTCAAGGGTGAAAGTGAGGCTATTTTCCCAGAGACAACAGCGATTGGAAGTCTGGCTCATTACATCACCCATGCAGACAGCAAACATTTCCAACCGATGAATGTCAACTTTGGAATTATCAAGGAGTTGGAAGGCGAGCGTATTCGTGATAAAAAGGCTCGTTATGAAAAAATTGCAGAGCGTGCCCTTGCCGACTTAGAGGAATTTTTAACGGTCTAATTTTTTTCAAAGAATTGCTCAT
This sequence comes from Streptococcus mitis, assembly GCF_946190335.1. GTDB lineage: Bacteria > Bacillota > Bacilli > Lactobacillales > Streptococcaceae > Streptococcus > Streptococcus mitis_CH. The sequence continues at coordinate 251,447 of NZ_CAMHZN010000001.1, read as the reverse complement.
GATACTATAAAAATCTTAGAAATTGTGATAAAATAGGTAGGATAAAAGAAGGAGAGTGAAAATGGCGAATCCCAAGTATAAACGTATTTTGATTAAGTTATCAGGTGAAGCCCTTGCCGGTGAACGTGGCGTAGGGATTGATATCCAAACAGTTCAAACAATCGCAAAAGAGATTCAAGAAGTTCATAGCTTAGGTATCGAAATTGCCCTTGTTATCGGTGGAGGAAATCTCTGGCGTGGAGAACCTGCTGCAGAAGCAGGAATGGACCGCGTTCAGGCAGATTACACAGGAATGCTTGGGACTGTTATGAATGCTCTTGTGATGGCAGATTCATTGCAACAAGTTGGTGTCGATACTCGTGTACAAACAGCCATTGCCATGCAACAAGTGGCAGAGCCTTACGTACGTGGACGTGCCCTTCGTCACCTTGAAAAAGGCCGTATCGTTATCTTTGGTGCCGGAATTGGTTCACCTTACTTCTCAACAGATACAACAGCGGCTCTTCGTGCAGCTGAAATCGAAGCAGATGCCATTCTTATGGCTAAAAATGGCGTAGACGGTGTTTACAATGCCGATCCTAAGAAAGACAAGACAGCCGTTAAGTTTGAAGAATTGACCCACCGTGACGTTATCAATAAAGGTCTTCGTATCATGGACTCAACAGCTTCAACCCTCTCAATGGATAATGACATTGACTTGGTTGTCTTCAACATGAACCAATCAGGTAACATCAAACGTGTCGTATTTGGTGAAAATATCGGAACTACAGTTTCAAATAATATCGAAGAAAAGGAATAAGAAAGATTATGGCGAACGCAATTATTGAAAAAGCTAAAGAGAGAATGACCCAGTCTCACCAATCACTTGCTCGTGAATTTGGTGGTATCCGTGCCGGTCGTGCTAATGCAAGCTTGCTTGACCGTGTACATGTAGAATACTATGGAGTAGAAACACCTCTTAACCAAATCGCTTCAATTACCATTCCAGAAGCGCGTGTTTTGTTGGTAACACCATTTGACAAGTCTTCATTGAAAGACATCGAACGTGCTTTGAACGCTTCTGATCTTGGAATCACACCAGCTAACGACGGTTCTGTGATTCGCTTGGTTATCCCTGCTCTTACAGAAGAAACTCGTCGTGACCTTGCTAAAGAAGTGAAGAAGGTCGGAGAAAATGCTAAAGTGGCTGTCCGCAATATCCGTCGCGATGCTATGGATGAAGCTAAGAAACAAGAAAAAGCAAAAGAAATCACTGAAGACGAATTGAAGACTCTTGAAAAAGACATTCAAAAAGTAACAGACGATGCTGTTAAACACATTGACGACATGACTGCCAACAAAGAGAAAGAACTATTGGAAGTCTAAAAATAAACAGAAAAACTCAGTTGGCATTGCTGGCTGAGTTTTATTCGAAAGAAGGAAATATGAATACAAATCTTGCAAGTTTTATCGTTGGACTGATCATCGATGAAAATGACCGTTTTTACTTTGTGCAAAAGGATGGTCAAACCTATGCTCTTGCTAAGGAAGAAGGTCAGCATACAGTAGGGGATACGGTTAAAGGTTTCGCCTATACAGATATGAAGCAAAAGCTCCGCTTGACCACTTTAGAAGTGATTGCCACACAGGATCAATTTGGTTGGGGAACTGTAACGGAAGTTCGTAAAGACTTGGGTGTCTTTGTGGATACAGGTCTGCCCGATAAGGAAGTCGTAGTATCGCTTGATATTCTCCCTGAGCTCAAGGAACTCTGGCCTAAGAAGGGTGACCAACTCTACATCCGTCTTGAAGTGGACAAGAAAGACCGTATCTGGGGACTCTTGGCTTATCAAGAAGACTTCCAACGTCTGGCTCGTCCTGCCTACAACAACATGCAGAACCAAAACTGGCCAGCCATTGTTTACCGCCTCAAGCTGTCAGGAACTTTTGTTTACCTACCAGAAAATAACATGCTTGGTTTTATCCATCCTAGCGAGCGTTACGCAGAGCCACGTTTGGGGCAAGTATTAGATGCGCGCGTTATTGGTTTCCGTGAAGTGGACCGTACCTTGAACCTCTCCCTCAAACCACGTTCCTTTGAAATGTTGGAAAATGATGCTCAGATGATTTTGACTTACTTGGAAAGCAATGGCGGTTTCATGACCTTAAATGATAAGTCATCTCCAGACGACATCAAGGCAACATTTGGCATTTCTAAAGGTCAGTTCAAGAAAGCACTCGGTGGCTTGATGAAGTCTGGCAAAATCAAGCAAGACCAGTTTGGTACAGAGTTGATCTAGGCCTTATAGACATGAAAAAGAAACTTGAAGAAATGAGTTTAGAGGAACTCTGGCAACTTTTTCCTATTTTTCTAGTAGAGCACAAGTCAGAGTGGAAAGACTGGTATGAATTGGAGAAAACAAGTCTTAAAAAAATATTGGGTGCAAATGTTATTAAAAGAATAGAACATATCGGTAGCACTGCTATCCCTAATATTTGGGCCAAAAATATCGTTGATATTCTGTTAGAAGTAGGTAGAATAGAGGATTTAGCAAGAGTTAGGGATTTATTGGTGAAGAATGGGTGGCTAGTGATGTCGGAGAGTCCTAACAGGATTTCGCTAAATAAAGGATATACAGAGCAGGGATTTGCTGAGAAAGTTTTTCATTTACATTTGCGAATGACGGGAGATCATGATGAGATTTATTTTAGAGATTATCTCTGCCAGCATCCAGATATTGCCCAAGCGTATCAGGAATTAAAACTCAGTTTGTGGAAAAAATTTGAACACAATCGAGACGCCTATACTGATGCGAAAATGGATTTTATAAACCACTACGTTTCAGAGGCTAAGTCCAGTAATTTTTAAAAATCAGAAAAGTTTCATCAAAAAAAGTCTTGATAGGAGAAAGAATTGAGAAAATCATTTTACACTTGGCTCATGACCGAGCGCAATCCTAAAAGTAACAGCCCTAAAGCTATTTTGGCAGACCTCGCTTTTGAAGAGTCATCCTTCCCAAAACACACAGATGATTTTGATGAGGTGAGTCGCTTTTTAGAGGAATATGCCAGTTTCTCTTTCAATCTAGGAGACTTTGATGCTATCTGGCAAGAATACTTAGAACACTAGCATTTATTCATTGGGTTTGGGCTAGTAATTTCTCCACCCCTTTGCTATAATAAAAAGAAATAAAAGGATTAGAGAGGTTCTTTATTTGAAGGAACATTCAATAGACATTCAACTGAGTCATCCAGATGACCTGTTTCATCTTTTTGGTTCCAATGAGCGCCATCTTCGTTTAATGGAAGAAGAGCTTGATGTTGTGATTCATGCTCGTACGGAGATTGTCCAGGTTTTGGGAGAAGAGACTGCCTGTGAGGAAGCTCGTCAGGTTATTCAAGCTCTCATGGTCTTGGTGAACCGTGGGATGACCGTTGGTACGCCAGATGTGGTGACTGCGATTAGCATGGTCAAAAACGATGAAATCGACAAGTTTGTCGCCCTTTATGAAGAAGAAATTATCAAGGACAATACAGGGAAGCCTATCCGTGTCAAAACCTTGGGTCAAAAACTTTATGTGGACAGTGTTAAACAGCATGATGTGACCTTTGGAATTGGGCCAGCAGGTACAGGGAAGACCTTCCTTGCAGTGACCTTGGCTGTGACAGCTCTTAAACGTGGTCAGGTTAAGCGGATTATCCTAACACGCCCGGCAGTGGAAGCTGGCGAGAGTCTAGGTTTTCTTCCGGGTGATCTTAAAGAGAAGGTAGATCCTTACCTTCGACCTGTTTATGATGCCTTGTATCAGATTCTGGGAAAAGACCAAACAACTCGACTCATGGAGCGTGAAATTATCGAGATTGCGCCCCTTGCCTATATGCGTGGACGAACCTTGGATGATGCCTTTGTCATTCTCGATGAGGCGCAAAATACGACTATCATGCAGATGAAGATGTTCTTGACTCGTTTAGGTTTTAATTCTAAGATGATTGTCAATGGAGATATCAGTCAGATTGACCTTCCGCGTAACGTCAAGTCCGGTTTGATTGATGCTCAGGAAAAGCTCAAGAACATTCACCAGATTGACTTTGTTCATTTTTCAGCCAAGGATGTGGTTCGCCATCCAGTTGTCGCTCAGATTATCCGAGCTTATGAACCAGCTCCAATTAAAAATGAAGAGCGTGAAGAAATCCAAGAAGAAACAGAATAGCAAAAAAGAGCAGTTCAGGTGGAATTGCTCTTTCTTTTATATGATAATTAGTTTTTATACTAGTTCATCAATTGGAGTATGTTTTTTATTTAGGCCTTGGGCTACTGGAAGACTGGTTAAGTAACCTTGATAAGTGGTAACACCTTGACTCAAGCCCTCATCCTCAGAGATTGCTTGTACAAAACCTTTACCAGCCAAAGCTTCGATATAAGGAAGAGTGACATTGGTTAGGGCGATGGTTGAAGTACGGGCTACAGCACCGGGGATGTTGGCAACGGCATAGTGGAGCACACCGTGTTTTTCATAGACGGGTTCATCGTGCGTTGTCACACGGTCAGCTGTCTCAATAACGCCACCTTGGTCAACGGCAACGTCAACGATGACAGATCCTGGACGCATTTGTTTGACCATCTCATCTGTCACCAATTTCGGTGCTTTGGCACCTGGGATGAGAACCGCTCCGATAACCACATCCGCATCTCTCACCCTGGCTTCGATGTTAAATGAATTGGACATGAGAGTTTGAATTTGGTGACCAAAGACCTCCTCTAAAACGGAGAGACGTTTAGCGCTGATATCAAGGATGGTCACTTGCGCTCCCAATCCTAAAGCGATGCGGGCAGCATGGGTCCCTACGACACCACCACCGATGATGGTTACTTTTCCTTTAGGTACACCCGGTACACCACCCAGTAGGACGCCAGAACCTCCTGCTTGTTTGGTTAGGAAGTGAGCTCCGATTTGGACTGCCATACGGCCTGCAACCTCACTCATAGGAACGAGGAGTGGTAACTGGCCTTGGGAATCATGGACAGTTTCATAGGCAATCCCTGTTGTTTTTGCTGCTAGCATAGCATCTGCTAATTCAGGAGCAGCGGCCATGTGCAAGTAGGTGAAGAGAAGCAGGTCGTCACGCAAGTACTCATATTCAGAAGGTAATGGTTCTTTTACTTTCACGACTAACTTTGCAGCCCAAGCTTCACCAGCACTAGCGACAATTTCAGCTCCTTGCTTTTGATAGTCAGCATCAGTAAAGCCTGAACCGAGACCAGCATTTGTTTCGATAAGGACGCGATGACCACGACCGACTAAGCTGAGGACACCAGCAGGTGTGAGGGCAACACGGTTTTCATTATTCTTAATTTCTTTTGGAATTCCGATTAACATAGAGAAAAACTCCCTTTCTATTGACGGGTTGTAAATGATTTATCACATTATCTATAAAAATAAGGTGATGATTTTATTCTATATGAAACCGCTTTAAAAAGCAAGGAAAACTTGTTGTAACTTCTTTTTTATGCTAGACTGATAGAAAATACTTTTGAATGGTAGAAACGTATGGAATCAATCTTTTTAAAACTAGCTCAGTATCCAATAGTCGAGACTGAGCGTTTATTGCTTAGACCTGTAACCTTGGATGATGCAGAAGAAATGTTTGACTATGCCTCGGATAAGGATAATACACGTTACACTTTTCTAACCAATCAAAATTTAGAAGAAACCAAAAATAATATTGCTCAGTTCTACTTGGCTAATCCCTTGGGACGTTGGGGAATAGAACTAAAAAGCAATGGCAAATTTATCGGAACAATTGATTTGCACAAGATTGATCCTGCTCTTAAGAAGGCGGCTATTGGCTACATTATCAATAAAAAGTATTGGAATCAAGGATTAACGACAGAAGCCAATCGTGCCGTGATTGAGCTGGCTTTTGAGAAGATTGGAATGAACAAGTTGACCGCCCTTCACGATAAGGATAATCCCGCATCTGGCAAGGTCATGGAGAAATCAGGCATGCGCTTTTCCCATGAAGAACCATATGCTTGTATGGACCAGCATGAAGAAGGCCGAATCGTTACAAGAGTTCATTATGTCTTGACCAAGGAAGACTATTTTACATATAAATAAGCAGTTGAGAAGAAATTTTCAACTGTTTTTTCTTCCTCTTACGAATAATCTAAGAGAGGAGAAAATATGGAAGCAATTATCGAGAAAATCAAAGAGTATAAAATCATTGTTATCTGTACTGGTCTGGGATTACTTGTCGGAGGATTTTTCCTGCTAAAGCCAGCTCCACAAACACCTGTCAAGGAAACGAATTTGCAGGCAGAAGTTGTAGCAGTTTCCAAGGATTCGGTATCCGAAAAGGAAGTAAAGAAGGAAGAAAAGGAAGAACCCCTTGAACAAGATCTAATCACAGTAGATGTCAAAGGTGCTGTTAAATCGCCAGGGATTTATGATTTGCCTGTAGGTAGTCGAGTCAATGATGCTGTTCAGAAGGCTGGTGGCTTGACAGAACAAGCAGATAGCAAGTCGCTCAATCTAGCTCAGAAAGTTAGTGACGAGGCTCTGGTTTACGTCCCAACTAAGGGAGAAGAAGCAGCTAGTCAGCAGGCAGGTCCTGGGACGGCTTCCTCAACGAGCAAGGAAAAGAAGGTCAATCTCAATAAGGCCAGTCTGGAAGAACTCAAGCAGGTCAAAGGACTGGGTGGCAAACGAGCTCAGGATATTATCGACCATCGTGAGGCAAATGGGAAATTCAAGTCGGTTGATGAACTCAAGAAAGTCTCTGGCATTGGTGCCAAGACCATAGAAAAGTTAAAAGATTATGTTACAGTGGATTAAGAATTTCTCTATTCCCCTAATTTACCTTAGTTTTCTGTTGCTTTGGCTTTACTACGCCATTTTCTCATCATCTTATCTCGCACTACTAGGTTTTGTTTTTCTGCTAGTCTGTCTCTTTATCCAATTTCCGTGGAAATCTGCTGGTAAAGTTCTAATAATTTGTGGAATCTTTGGTTTCTGGTTTCTGTTTCAAAATTGGCAACAGAGTCAAGCGAGTCAAAATTTGGCGGATTCTGTTGAAAGGGTACGGATTTTACCAGACACTGTTAAGGTCAATGGTGATAGTCTATCCTTTCGTGGTAAGTCTGATGGACGCATTTTTCAAGTCTATTATAAACTCCAGTCCGAGGAGGAGAAAGAAGCCTTTCAAGCTTTAACCGACCTTCATGAGATAGGACTAGAAGGAAAACTTTCAGAACCAGACGGGCAGAGAAATTTTGGTGGTTTTGACTATCAAGCCTATCTGAAGACTCAGGGGATTTACCAGACTCTCAATATCAAAAAAATCCAGTCACTTCAAAAGGTTGGCAGTTGGGCTATAGGTGAAAACCTATCCAGTTTACGCCGAAAGGCTGTGGTTTGGATTAAGACACATTTTCCAGACCCTATGCGCAATTACATGACGGGGCTCTTGCTAGGACATCTAGACACCGACTTTGAGGAGATGAATGAGCTTTATTCTAGTTTAGGAATTATCCACCTTTTTGCTTTGTCTGGTATGCAGGTAGGATTTTTCATGGATGGACTTAAGAAACTTCTCTTGAGATTGGGCTTGACCCAAGAAAAGTTGAAATGGCTGACCTATCCCTTTTCCCTTATCTATGCAGGTCTGACAGGATTTTCAGCATCAGTTATTCGCAGTCTCTTGCAGAAGCTACTGGCTCAACATGGGGTTAAGGGCTTGGACAATTTTGCCTTGACGGTGCTTGTACTCTTTATCATTATGCCTAACTTTTTCCTGACTGCAGGAGGAGTTTTGTCCTGTGCTTATGCTTTTATCTTGACCATGACCAGCAAAGAAGGGGAGGGGCTTAAGGCTATTGCCAGAGAAAGTCTGGTTATTTCTTTGGGAATATTACCCATTCTATCCTTCTATTTTGCGGAATTTCAGCCTTGGTCCATCCTTTTGACCTTTGTCTTTTCCTTTCTTTTTGACTTGGTCTTCTTACCGCTCTTATCTATCTTATTTGCCCTTTCCTTTCTCTATCCAGTCATTCAGCTGAATTTTATCTTTGAGTGGTTGGAGGGGATTATTCGCTTGGTATCACAGGTGGCAAGCAGGCCGCTTGTACTTGGACAACCCAATGCATGGCTTTTAATCTTATTGTTAATTTCCCTGGCTTTAGTCTATGATTTGAGGAAAAACATTAAAAGGTTAATGGTATTGAGCTTATTGATTACAGGTCTCTTTTTCCTTATCAAGCATCCGCTGGAAAATGAAATCACAATGCTGGATGTGGGGCAAGGCGAAAGTATTTTCCTACGGGATGTAACTGGGAAAACTATTCTCATAGATGTCGGTGGCAAGGCAGAATCTGATAAGAAAATTGAAAAATGGCAAGAAAAGGCAACGACTAGCAATGCCCAGCGAACCTTGATTCCCTATCTCAAAAGTCGAGGAGTGGCCATGATTGACCAGCTGATTTTGACAAATACGGACAAGGAACATGTTGGAGATTTGTTGGAGGTGACTAAGGCATTCCATGTAGGCGAAATTTTAGTATCAAAAGGAAGTCTGAAACAGAACGAATTTGTGACAGAACTACAGGCGACTCAAACAAAAGTTAGAAGTATAACAGCAGGAGAGAACTTGCCCATTTTTGGAAGTCAGTTAGAAGTCCTATCTCCAAGGAAAATTGGAGATGGAGGTCATGAAGATTCCCTGGTTCTGTATGGAAAACTCTTGGATAAGCACTTTCTCTTCACGGGAAATTTGGAGGAGAAAGGAGAAAGGAACTTGCTGAGGCAATATCCTGACCTAGAGGTGGATATTTTGAAAGCTGGTCAACATGGCTCTAAAAAATCATCAAGTTCAGCCTTTCTAGAACAGTTAAAACCAGAGATGACTCTCATCTCAGTTGGAAAGAGCAATAGAATGAAACTCCCCCATCAGGAAACCTTGATACGACTGGAAGGTATCAATAGCAAAGTTTACCGAACTGACCAGCAAGGAGCTATACGGTTTAAAGGTTGGAATAGATGGAAGATCCAAACAGTTGGTTAACGAGCAGAAACTTTTCAAAAAAATAACTTTTTATCTTGACAAGAGCTAGAAAACTTGGTATCATATAAAAGTTGAGAAAAGCAGAAGTGAGAGCTTCTCGCCTTGTGACATTAAGTTGCCTGGCCCTACGGATGAAAAGTTTCTAAGAAACGCTATCATAACGTGCGGGCTTGTATATTTACGAGTCCGCTATTGTTTTTCTCTAATAAAACAAAAGAGGTGAAAACCATAGCAAAGCAAGACTTATTCATCAATGATGAGATTCGTGTACGTGAAGTTCGCTTGATTGGTCTTGAAGGAGAACAGCTAGGCATTAAGCCACTCAGTGAAGCGCAAGCTTTGGCTGATAACGCTAATGTTGACCTAGTATTGATTCAACCCCAAGCCAAACCACCTGTTGCAAAAATTATGGACTACGGTAAGTTCAAATTTGAGTACCAGAAGAAGCAAAAAGAACAACGTAAAAAACAGAGTGTTGTTACTGTGAAAGAAGTTCGTCTAAGTCCAACGATTGACAAGGGTGACTTTGATACAAAACTTCGCAATGCACGCAAATTCCTTGAAAAAGGAAATAAAGTTAAGGTATCTATTCGCTTTAAGGGTCGTATGATTACCCATAAAGAGATTGGTGCAAAAGTTTTAGCCGAGTTTGCTGAAGCAACTCAAGATATTGCCATCATCGAACAACGTGCTAAAATGGATGGACGTCAAATGTTCATGCAATTGGCGCCAGCGACTGACAAAAAATAATTGTCAGAAAGTTAAATAAAGGAGAAAAAATCATGCCAAAACAAAAAACACACCGCGCATCAGCTAAACGTTTCAAACGTACAGGTTCTGGTGGACTTAAACGTTTCCGTGCTTACACTTCTCACCGTTTCCACGGAAAAACTAAGAAACAACGTCGTCATCTTCGTAAAGCATCTATGGTGCATTCAGGAGATTACAAACGTATCAAAGCAATGCTTACTCGCTTGAAATAATAGCTTGACTGTAAGTAAACAATTCTAGGAAATATTTGGAGGAAATAAAACATGGCACGTGTTAAAGGTGGCGTTGTATCACGCAAACGTCGTAAACGTATTCTTAAATTAGCAAAAGGTTACTATGGAGCTAAACACATCTTGTTCCGTACTGCAAAAGAACAAGTAATGAACTCTTACTACTATGCATACCGTGACCGTCGTCAGAAAAAACGTGACTTCCGCAAATTGTGGATCACTCGTATCAACGCGGCAGCTCGTATGAACGGACTTTCATACTCACAATTGATGCATGGTTTGAAATTGGCTGAGATCGAAGTTAACCGTAAAATGCTTGCTGACTTGGCTGTTAACGATGCAGCAGCTTTCGCAGCTCTTGCAGATGCAGCTAAAGCAAAACTTGGTAAATAATAACTGATAAGACTGGAACAGGATTGTCCCAGTCTTTTTGAAAATAAAGGAGAAAAATATGGCTTCAAAAATGCTACACACTTGCTTGCGAGTAGAAAATCTTGAAAAATCAATCGCATTTTATCAAGATGCTTTTGGATTTAAAGAATTGCGTCGCAGGGATTTTCCAGATCATGCATTCACCATTGTTTATCTAGGACTTGAAGGTGACGACTATGAGTTGGAGTTGACTTATAACTACGATCACGGCCCTTATGTGGTAGGAGATGGGTTTGCTCATATCGCCCTCAGTACACCTGATCTTGAAGCGCTTCATCAAGAGCACAGTGCAAAAGGCTATGAAGTGACTCAGCCAAATGGCTTACCAGGAACTGCACCAAACTATTATTTTGTCAAAGACCCTGATGGCTACAAGGTCGAAGTCATTCGTGAAAAATAATCTCGTGAAGTCAAGTCGAATGTTCGTTTTCTACTTGACTTTTTTTAGCTGAAAGAGTATACTAATAAAAATTTAACCTTTAAGGGGAGTCCAGAGAGACTCACAAGGTGTCAGATAAAAGAATAGTACAATTTTCTAGAGGAGACTTTTTGAGTGTGCTCTCTTGTCTTGTACGATTTTAACTGAGGCCTTGCAATTGCAAGGTCTTTTCTTTATCTGGTCCCCTTAAAATTTAAGGAGGAAAAGTCATGAATCCCACATGTAAGAAACGCTTGGGTGCCATTCGTTTGGAAACCATGAAGGTGGTTGCACAGGAGGAAATCGCGCCAGCAATCTTTGAATTAGTCCTAGAAGGGGAAATGGTTGAAGCTATGCGGGCAGGCCAATTTCTTCATCTGCGTGTGCCTGATGATGCCCATCTTTTGCGTCGTCCTATTTCAATTTCGTCTATTGATAAGGTAAAGAAGCAGTGTCACCTCATTTATCGGATTGAAGGTGCTGGTACAGCTATTTTTTCAACCTTAAGTCAGGGAGATACTCTTGATGTGATGGGACCTCAGGGAAATGGATTTGACTTGTCTGACCTTGATGAGCAGAGTCAGGTTCTCCTTGTTGGTGGTGGGATTGGTGTTCCGCCCTTGCTTGAGGTAGCCAAGGAATTGCATGCGCGTGGTGTGAAAGTAGTGACAGTTCTCGGTTTTGCTAATAAGGATGCTGTTATTTTGGAGATTGAATTAGCTCAATATGGGCAGGTATTTGTAACAACAGATGATGGTTCTTATGGCATTAAGGGAAATGTTTCCGTTGTTATCAAGGATTTAGACAGTCAGTTTGATGCTGTTTACTCATGTGGGGCGCCTGGAATGATGAAGTATATCAATCAAACCTTTTATGACCATCCAAGAGCCTATCTATCTCTAGAATCTCGTATGGCTTGTGGGATGGGGGCTTGCTATGCCTGCGTCCTAAAAGTGCCAGAAAGCGAGACGGTCAGCCAACGTGTCTGTGAAGATGGTCCTGTTTTCCGCACAGGAACAGTTGTATTATAAGGAGAAAATTATGACTAGAAATCGTTTACAAGTTTCTCTACCAGGCTTGGATTTGAAAAATCCGATTATTCCAGCATCAGGATGTTTTGGCTTTGGACAAGAGTATGCCAAGTATTATGATTTAGACCTTTTAGGTTCTATTATGATCAAGGCGACAACCCTTGAACCACGCTTTGGCAATCCAACTCCAAGGGTGGCAGAAACACCTGCAGGCATGCTCAATGCAATCGGTTTGCAAAATCCTGGTTTGGAAGTTGTTTTGGCTGAAAAGCTACCGTGGTTGGAAAGAGAATATCCAAATCTTCCCATCATTGCCAATGTAGCTGGTTTTTCAAAACAAGAATATGCAGCTGTTTCTCATGGTATTTCCAAGGCAACTAATGTAAAGGCTATCGAGCTCAATATTTCTTGCCCCAATGTAGATCACTGTAATCACGGACTTTTGATTGGTCAAGATCCAGATCTGGCTTATGATGTGGTGAAAGCAGCTGTGGAAGCCTCTGATGTGCCAGTTTATGTCAAATTAACCCCTAGTGTGACCGATATCGTTACTGTCGCAAAAGCTGCAGAAGATGCGGGGGCAAGTGGCTTAACCATGATCAATACTCTGGTTGGAATGCGTTTTGACCTCAAAACCAGAAAACCAATCTTGGCCAATGGAACAGGAGGAATGTCTGGTCCAGCAGTCTTGCCAGTAGCCCTCAAACTCATCCGCCAAGTAGCCCAAACAACAGACCTCCCTATCATTGGAATGGGGGGAGTGGATTCGGCAGAAGCTGCGCTAGAAATGTATCTGGCTGGAGCATCTGCTATTGGAGTTGGAACAGCCAACTTTACCAATCCATATGCCTGTCCTGATATCATCGAAAATTTACCAAAGGTTATGGATAAATATGGTATTAGCAGTCTGGAAAATCTACGCAAGGAAGTGAAAGAGTCTCTGAAGTAAACTGCAATCAATCTGTTCTTGATTTTTTATCAGTTTGTAATGTTGATTATAGAGAATTTTGATATAATGAAATGAGTAAGAACAGAGGAAGTAAATTAATGAAGAAATTGAGATTTGTTTTTTTAGCCCTGCTATTTTTCTTAGCTAGTCCAGAGGGTGTAATGGCAAGTGATGGTACTTGGCAAGGAAAACAATACCTGAAAGCAGATGGGAGTCAAGCAGCTAATGAGTGGATTTTTGATGCTCACTATCAATCTTGGTTTTATATAAAAGCAGATGCCAACTATGCTGAAAATGAATGGCTGAAACAAGGTGACGACTATTTTTACCTCAAATCTGGCGGCTATATGGCAAAATCAGAATGGGTAGAAGACAAGGGAGTCCTCTATTATCTTGACCAAGATGGAAAGATGAAAAGAAATGCTTGGCTAGGAGCTTCCTATGTCGGTGCTACAGGTGCCAAGGTAATAGAAGATTGGGTATATGATTCTCGATACGATGCTTGGTTTTATATAAAAGCAGATGGACAGCACGCAGAGAAAGAATGGCTCCAAATCAAGGGGAAGGACTATTATTTTAAATCTGGTGGTTATTTACTAACAAGTCAGTGGATTGAGCAGGCTTATGTGAATGCTAGTGGTGCCAAAGTACAGCAAGGTTGGCTTTTTGACAAACAATACCAATCTTGGTTTTATATCAAAGAAAATGGAAATCATGCTGATAAAGAATGGATTTTCGAAAATGGTCACTATTATTATCTAAAATCCGGAGGCTATATGGCAGCAAATGAATGGATTTTGGATAAAGATTCATGGTTTTACCTCAAATCTGATGGTAAAATGGCTGTGAAAGAATGGGTATACGATTCTAAAAATCAAGCCTGGTACTACTTCAAATCCGGTGGCTACATGGCAAAAAATGAGACTATTGATGGTCATCAGTTAGGAAACGATGGAAAGTGGCATAAGGAGTCCAAGACTAGCTCTGATTATTATCAGGTCCTTCCAGTTACTTCAAATATCTATAATGCAGATGGTGAAAAGCTGTCATATATATCGCAAGGTAGTGTTGTTTGGCTAGATAAGGATAGAAAAAGTGATGACAAGCGCCTGGCTATTACTATTTCTGGTTTGTCAGGCTATATGAAAACAGAAGATTTACAAGCACTAGATGCCAGCAAGGATTTTATCCCTTATTATGAGAGTGATGGACATCGTTTTTATCACTATGTAGCTCAGAATGCTAGTGTTCCAGTAGCTGCTCATCTTTCTGATATGGAAGTAGGCAAGAAATATTATTCGGCAGATGGGCTGCATTTTGATGGTTTTAACCTTGAAAATCCCTTCCTTTTCAAAGATTTGACAGAGGCTACAAACTATAGTGCTGAAGACTTGGATAAGGTATTTAGTTTGTTAAATATTAATAATAGCCTCTTAGAAAATAAGGGAGCTACCTTTAAGGAAGCCGAAGAACATTACCATATCAATGCCCTCTATCTCCTTGCCCATAGTGCCTTAGAAAGCGACTGGGGACGTAGCAAGATTGCCAAAGATAAGAATAATTTCTTTGGAATTACAGCCTATGATACGACCCCTTACCTTTCTGCCAAGACATTTGATGATGTGGATAAGGGAATTTTAGGTGCAACCAAGTGGATTAAGGAAAATTATATCGATAGGGGCAGAACTTTCCTTGGAAACAAGGCGTCTGGTATGAATGTGGAATATGCGTCAGACCCTTATTGGGGTGAAAAAATTGCTAGTGTGATGATGAAAATCAATGAGAAACTAGGTGGTAAAGATTAGTCCTATAATTGGATATGATTTGAGTGAATAGTATGTTAAAAATCCTGATTTCAAGTAAAATCAGGATTTTTTCATGGATGCGATTTTTTCTGGATCTGGTGTGACACGGAGGGTCTTTTGTCCTGTGTAAGTGACAAAGCCAGGTTTTCCACCAGTTGGTTTATTGAGTTTCTTGACTTCAATCATATCTACCTGCACCAGATTCGACAGGCGCCCTTTAGAGAAGTAGGCAGCTAACTCTGCTGCGTCTGTCTTGACTTCATCAGATGGGTCAAGATTTCCTGAGATGACAACGTGGCTTCCAGGAATGTCCTTGGCATGGAACCAAAGTTCCTCCTTGCGGGCCATTTTAAAGGTTAGCTCCTCGTTTTGTAGGTTGTTTCGGCCGACATAGATGATGGTTTTGCCATCGCTTGCTAGATATTGTTCTGGTTTTTTGCGTTTCTGGATTTTCTCCCGTTGTCTTCTGCGGATAAAGCCAGTTTGAATCAATTCCTCACGGATTTCAGCGATTTCTTCCAGTCCAGCTTGGTTGAGGACGGTTTCTACACTTTCCAGATAGAGAATGGTTGCCTTGGTTTCCTCAATCAGATCAGTCAAGTATTTGACAGCTTCTTTGAGTTTCTGATACCGTTTAAAGTAGCGTTGGGCATTCTGGTTGGGAGTCAGAGCCTTATCAAGTGCAATCGTGATAGGTTGGTTGGTGTAGTAGTTGTCTAGGATAACCTGGTCTTGGTCGTTAGGCACTTGGTGGAGGAAGGTTGTCAGCAATTCTCCTTTTTGACGAAATTCTTCAGCGTTGTCTGTCGCCAGTAACTCTCTTTTTTGTTTTTTAAGCTTATGACGATTTTTTTGAAGTTCATTTTCAACACGGCGAATGAGTTCACTGGCTTGCTGTTTGACACGGTCGCGCTCAGCCTTATCCTTATAGTAGGTGTCCAACAAATCAGAAAGATTTGCAAAAGACTCTTCCACCTGATTTGCAAAAGGAACTGGACTGAAGGAAGTCTCAGTCAAGCATGGCTTGGTTTCCTGATTGAAAAAGTTTCGGAAAGTAGATAGTTTATCACTAACCAGTATGCTTTCCAATTCATTTGCCGTATCACGTCCCAGACCTTGAAAGAGGTTTTGAAGGTTCTTAGCTCTCGTTTCCTGAGTTTGTAGGATTTCAAAGAGCTTTCCATCCTTGATCGTGAAAGGATTGAGAGATTCCGTACTTGGCGGAGCGATATAGGTCGATCCAGGAAGCAAGGTACGGTAGCTATTTTGTGAAAAGCCAACGTGTTTGATAACTTCGAGGATTTTGTGGCTACTTTTATCAACTAGTAGAATACTACTGTGTTTGCCCATGATTTCGATAATCAAAGTAGCCTGAATATGGTCTCCAATCTCGTTTTTATTAGAAACCGTAATTTCCACAATACGGTCATTTTCCACTTGCTCAATCGATTCAATCAGGGCGCCCTGCAAATACTTTCTCAACACCATGATAAAGGTAGAGGGTTGGGATGGATTTTCAAAAGTCGTTTGGGTCAGCTGAATGCGTCCAAAAACTGGATGGGCAGAAAGGAGCAGGCGATGACTTTGGCGATTGCTGCGGATTTGCAAGACCAATTCTTGTTCAAAAGGCTGATTGATTTTCTGAATGCGACCGTTCACTAACTCTCTTCGCAATTCCTCAACCATGTGGTGTAAAAAAAATCCGTCAAATGACATCGTTCTCTCCTTGTGATTGTATTCCATAGTATTATATCAAAAAGGTAGAATAAAATCATGGAAATGTGGTATAATAAAGCCAAGTAAAGAGAAACGAGAAGCACATGTATATTGAAATGGTAGATGAAACTGGTCAAGTTTCAAAAGAAATGTTGCAACAAACCCAAGAAATTTTGGAATTTGCAGCCCAAAAATTAGGCAAAGAAGACAAGGAGATGGCAGTTACCTTTGTGACCAATGAGCGTAGTCATGAACTTAATCTGGAGTACCGTGACACAGACCGTCCGACAGATGTCATCAGCCTTGAGTATAAGCCAGAGTTGGAAATTGCCTTTGACGAAGAGGATTTACTTGAAAATCCAGAATTGGCAGAGATGATGTCTGAGTTTGATGCCTATATTGGGGAACTTTTCATCTCTATTGATAAGGCTCATGAGCAGGCCGAGGAATATGGCCATAGCTTTGAGCGTGAGATGGGCTTCTTGGCAGTACACGGCTTTTTACATATCAATGGCTATGATCACTACACTCCGGAAGAAGAAGCGGAGATGTTCGGTTTACAAGAAGAAATTTTGACAACCTATGGACTCACAAGACAATAAACGAAAATGGAAAAATCGTGACCTGATATCCAGTTTAGAATTTGCTCTCACAGGAATTTTTACTGCTATCAAGGAAGAACGCAATATGCGAAAACATGCAGTAACGGCTCTTGTAGTCATTCTTGCAGGTTTTGTTTTTCAGGTGTCACGAATCGAATGGCTCTTTCTCCTATTGAGCATTTTTTTGGTAGTAGCTTTTGAAATTATCAATTCTGCTATTGAAAATGTGGTTGATTTGGCCAGTCACTATCACTTTTCCATGCTGGCTAAAAATGCCAAGGATATGGCAGCTGGCGCGGTATTAGTGGTCTCTCTTTTCGCAGCCTTAACAGGTGCATTGATTTTTCTCCCACGAATCTGGGATTTATTATTTTAAACAGTAAGAGGAAATTATGACTTTTAAATCAGGCTTTGTAGCCATTTTAGGACGTCCCAACGTTGGGAAGTCAACCTTTTTAAATCACGTTATGGGGCAAAAGATTGCCATCATGAGTGACAAGGCGCAGACAACGCGCAACAAAATCATGGGAATTTACACGACTGATAAGGAACAAATCGTCTTTATCGACACACCAGGGATTCACAAGCCTAAAACAGCTCTCGGAGATTTCATGGTTGAGTCTGCCTACAGTACCCTTCGCGAAGTGGATACCGTTCTTTTCATGGTGCCTGCTGATGAAGCGCGTGGTAAGGGGGACGATATGATTATCGAGCGTCTCAAGGCTGCCAAGGTTCCAGTGATTTTGGTGGTGAATAAAATCGATAAGGTCCATCCAGACCAGCTCTTGTCTCAGATCGATGACTTCCGTAATCAAATGGACTTTAAGGAAATTGTACCAATCTCAGCCCTTCAAGGAAATAACGTCTCTCGTCTAGTGGATATTTTGAGTGAAAATCTAGATGAAGGTTTCCAATATTTCCCGTCTGATCAAATTACAGACCATCCAGAGCGTTTCTTGGTTTCAGAAATGGTTCGCGAGAAAGTTTTGCACCTAACTCGTGAAGAGATTCCGCATTCAGTTGCTGTGGTTGTTGATTCTATGAAACGAGACGAAGAGACAGACAAGGTTCACATCCGTGCAACCATCATGGTCGAGCGAGATAGTCAAAAAGGGATTATCATCGGTAAAGGTGGTGCTATGCTTAAGAAAATCGGTAGCATGGCCCGTCGTGATATTGAACTCATGCTAGGAGACAAGGTCTTCCTAGAAACCTGGGTCAAGGTCAAGAAAAACTGGCGCGATAAAAAGCTAGATTTAGCTGACTTTGGCTATAATGAAAAAGAATACTAAGTAGAGGTGGGCTCATGCCTGCTTCTTGTTTTTACAGAAGGAGGACTTATGCCTGAATTACCTGAGGTTGAAACTGTTCGTCGTGGCTTAGAAAAATTGATTTTGGGAAAGAAGATTTCGAGTGTAGAAATTCGCTATCCCAAGATGATTAAGACAGATTTGGACGAGTTTCAAAAGGAAGTGCCTAGTCAAATTGTTGAGTCCATGGGACGTCGTGGCAAATATTTGCTTTTCTACCTGACAGATAAGGTCTTGATTTCCCATTTGCGGATGGAGGGCAAGTATTTTTACTATCCAGACCAAGCACCTGAACGTAAGCATGCCCATGTTCTCTTTCAGTTTGAAGATGGTGGCACGCTTGTTTATGAGGATGTACGCAAGTTTGGTACTATGGAACTCTTGTCTCCTGACCTTTTGGATGCCTACTTTATTTCTAAAAAATTAGGTCCTGAACCAAGCGAACAAGACTTTGATGTGCAGGTCTTTCAAGCTGCCCTAGCTAAGTCCAAAAAGCCTATCAAAACCCATCTCCTAGACCAGACTTTGGTAGCTGGACTTGGCAATATCTATGTGGATGAGGTTCTCTGGCGAGCTCAGGTTCATCCGGCTAGACCTTCCCAGACTTTGACAGCAGCAGAAGCGACAGCTATTCATGACCAGACCATTGCTGTATTGGGCCAGGCTGTTGAAAAAGGTGGCTCAACCATTCGGACTTATACCAATGCCTTTGGTGAAGACGGAACCATGCAGGATTTTCATCAGGTCTATGACAAGGCTGGTCAAGAATGTGTACGCTGTGGCACCATCATTGAAAAAATTCAACTAGGCGGACGAGGCACCCATTTTTGTCCTCAGTGCCAAAGGAGGGGCTGATGGGAAAAATTATCGGAATCACTGGGGGAATTGCCTCTGGTAAGTCAACCGTGACAAATTTTCTAAGAAAGCAAGGCTTTCAAGTAGTGGATGCCGACGCAGTCGTCCACCAACTACAGAAACCTGGTGGTCGTCTGTTTGAAGCTCTAGTCCAGCACTTTGGTCAAAAAATTATCTTAGAAAATGAAGAACTCAATCGCCCTCTCCTAGCTAGTCTCATCTTTTCAAATCCTGAAGAACGAGAATGGTCTAAGCGAATCCAAGGAAAGATTATCCGTGAGGAACTAGCTACATTAAGAGAGCAATTGGCTCGGACAGAATCCATTTTTTTCATGGATATTCCCCTACTTTTTGAACAGGACTACAGCGCTTGGTTTGATGAGACATGGTTGGTCTATGTGGATCGAAATATCCAAGTAGAACGGTTGATGAAAAGAGATCAGCTGTCCAAGGATGAAGCTGAGTCTCGTCTGGCAGCCCAGTGGCCTGTAGAGAAAAAGAAAGATTTGGCCAGCCATGTTTTAAACAACAATGGAAATCAAGACCAGCTTCTTACTCAGGTGTTCTCCCTGATTGAGGGAGGTAGGCAAGATGACAGAGATTAACTGGAAGGATAATCTGCGCATTGCCTGGTTTGGTAATTTTCTGACTGGAGCCAGTATTTCTTTGGTTGTGCCTTTTATGCCCATCTTCGTGGAAAATCTAGGTGTAGGGAGTGAGCAAGTCGCTTTTTATGCAGGATTAGCTATTTCTGTCTCTGCTATTTCGGCGGCTCTATTTTCTCCTATCTGGGGTATTCTTGCTGATAAATATGGTCGAAAACCCATGATGATTCGTGCTGGTCTGGCCATGACTATCACTATGGGAGGCTTGGCCTTTGTGCCAAATATTTATTGGTTAATCTTTCTTCGTTTACTAAATGGTGTATTTGCGGGTTTTGTTCCTAATGCAACGGCCTTGATAGCCAGTCAGGTTCCCAAGGAGAAATCAGGATCTGCCTTAGGTACTTTGTCTACAGGCGTAGTTGCAGGTACTCTAACTGGTCCCTTTATCGGTGGCTTTATTGCAGAATTATTTGGCATCCGTACTGTTTTCTTACTGGTTGGTAGTTTCCTATTCTTAGCTGCTGTTTTAACTATTTTATTTATTAAGGAAGATTTTCAACCAGTAGCCAAGGAAAAGGCCATTCCAACAAAGGAATTATTTACATCAGTTAAATATCCCTATCTCTTGGTCAACCTCTTTCTGACCAGTTTTGTTATCCAATTTTCAGCCCAATCAATCGGTCCTATCTTAGCTCTGTATGTACGCGACTTAGGCCAGACAGAGAATCTTCTTTTTGTATCTGGTTTGATTGTATCTAGTCTGGGCTTTTCCAGTATGATGAGTGCAGGAGTTATGGGCAAGCTAGGTGACAAGGTGGGCAACCATCGCCTCTTGGTTGTAGCCCAGTTTTATTCAGTTATCATCTATCTTCTCTGTGCCAATGCCTCTAGTCCCCTCCAACTAGGACTCTATCGTTTCCTCTTTGGATTGGGAACCGGTGCCTTGATTCCCGGAGTTAATGCCCTTCTCAGCAAAATGACTCCCAAAGCCGGTATTTCAAGGGTCTTTGCCTTCAATCAGGTATTCTTTTATCTGGGAGGTGTCGTTGGGCCTATGGCAGGTTCTGCAGTAGCAGGTCAATTTGGCTACCATGCAGTCTTTTATGCGACAAGCCTTTGTGTTGCCTTTAGTTGTCTCTTTAACCTTCTTCAATTTCGAACATTATTAAAAGTAAAGGAAATCTAGTGCGAGTAAAAATTAATCTCAAATGCTCCTCTTGTGGCAGTATCAATTACCTAACCAGTAAAAATTCTAAAACCCATCCAGACAAGATTGAGGTTTTAAAGTATTGTCCCAAGGAAAGAAAAGTAACCCTACATCTTGAATCTAAGTAGATTTTATGGTAAAATAATAGGGATTTTAAGGAGTTTGATATGTATAACCTATTATTAACCATTTTATTAGTATTATCTGTTGTGATTGTGATTGCGATTTTCATGCAACCAACTAAAAACCAATCCAGCAATGTATTTGATGCCAGCTCAGGTGATTTGTTTGAACGCAGTAAAGCACGCGGTTTTGAAGCTGTAATGCAGCGTTTGACAGGGATTTTAGTCTTTTTCTGGCTAGCCATTGCCTTAGCATTGACGGTATTATCAAGTAGATAAGAAAATAAAGGGCAGGACTAGGTCTTTGCCTCTTTTTATTTTAAAAAGATATTTTAGAAGGTTTTACAGTAAAAGAAAATAAAAAAATCTAGAAAGAAAATATGAAAGATAGAATAAAAGAATATTTACAAGACAAGGGAAAGGTAAATGTCAACGACTTGGCTCAGGCTTTGGAAAAAGACGGTTCCAAGGATTTTCGTGAGTTGATTAAAACCTTGTCCCTAATGGAAAGAAAGCACCAGATACGCTTTGAAGAAGATGGAACTTTGACTTTGGAAGTCAAGAAAAAACATGAGATTACTCTCAAGGGGATTTTTCATGCTCATAAAAATGGCTTTGGCTTTGTTAGTATGGAAGGCGAGGAGGACGACCTTTTTGTAGGAAAAAACGATGTCAACTATGCTATTGATGGTGATACCGTTGAGGTCGTGATTAAGAAAGTCGCTGACCGAAATAAGGGAACAGCAGCCGAAGCCAAAATTATCGATATCCTAGAACACAGTTTGACAACAGTTGTCGGCCAAATCGTTCTAGATCAGGAAAAGCCTAAGTATGCTGGCTACATCCGTTCGAAAAACCAGAAAATCAGCCAACCCATCTATGTTAAGAAACCAGCCCTAAAACTAGAAGGAACAGAAGTTCTCAAGGTCTTTATCGATAAATACCCAAGCAAGAAACATGATTTCTTTGTTGCTAGTGTTCTCGATGTAGTGGGGCATTCAACGGATGTCGGAATTGATGTCCTTGAGGTTTTGGAGTCTATGGACATTGTATCCGAGTTTCCAGAAGCTGTCGTCAAGGAAGCAGAAAGTGTTCCTGATGCTCCGTCTCAAAAGGATATGGAAGGCCGTCTGGACCTTAGAGATGAGATTACTTTTACCATTGACGGTGCAGATGCCAAGGACTTGGACGATGCAGTGCATATCAAGGCATTGAAAAATGGCAATCTGGAACTTGGAGTTCACATCGCAGATGTTTCCTACTATGTAACCGAGGGTTCTGCCCTTGACAAGGAAGCCCTTAACCGCGCAACTTCTGTCTATGTGACAGACCGTGTGGTCCCAATGCTTCCAGAACGACTGTCAAATGGCATCTGCTCTCTCAATCCTCAAGTTGATCGCCTGACCCAGTCTGCCATTATGGAGATTGATAAACAGGGTCGTGTTGTCAATTACACTATTACACAAACGGTAATTAAGACTAGTTTCCGTATGACCTATAGCGATGTTAATGATATTCTAGCTGGCGACGTGGAAAAGAGACAAGAATATCGGAAAATTGTTCCAAGTATCGAACTCATGGCAAAGCTGCATGAAACTTTAGAAAACATGCGTGTGAAACGTGGAGCCCTCAATTTTGATACCAACGAAGCGAAGATTTTAGTGGATAAACAAGGTAAGCCTGTTGATATCGTTCTTCGTCAGCGTGGCATTGCCGAGCGTATGATTGAGTCCTTCATGTTGATGGCCAATGAAACAGTTGCCGAGCATTTCAGTAAGCTGGATCTACCTTTCATCTATCGAATTCACGAGGAGCCAAAGGCGGAAAAGGTTCAGAAATTTATTGATTATGCTTCAAGCTTTGGTTTGCGCATTTATGGAACTGCCAGTGAGATTAGCCAGGAGGCACTTCAAGACATCATGCGTACTGTTGAGGGAGAGCCCTATGCGGATGTATTGTCCATGATGCTTCTCCGTTCCATGCAGCAGGCTCGCTATTCGGAGCACAATCACGGCCACTATGGTCTAGCGGCTGACTATTATACTCACTTTACTAGTCCGATTCGTCGTTATCCAGACCTTCTTGTTCACCGTATGATTCGGGATTACGGCCGTTCTAAGGAAATAGCAGAGCATTTTGAGCAAGTGATTCCAGAGATTGCGACCCAGTCTTCCAACCGTGAACGTCGTGCCATCGAGGCTGAGCGTGAAGTCGAAGCCATGAAAAAGGCTGAGTATATGGAAGAATACGTAGGCGAAGAATACGATGCGGTTGTGTCTAGCATCGTTAAATTTGGTCTTTTTGTTGAATTGCCGAATACAGTTGAGGGCTTGATTCACATCACTAATTTACCCGAATTTTATCATTTCAATGAGCGGGATTTGACTCTTCGTGGAGAGAAAACAGGAACAACCTTCCGTGTAGGTCAGCAAATCCGTATCCGAGTTGAAAGAGCCGACAAGATGACGGGTGAAATTGACTTCTCTTACATTCCAAGTGAGTTTGATGTGATTGAAAAAGGCTTGAAACAGTCTAGTCGTAGTGACAGAGGGCGTGGTTCAAATCGTCGTTCAGATAAGAAGGAAGACAAGAGAAAATCAGGACGCTCAAATGATAAGCGCAAGCATTCACAAAAAGACAAGAAGAAAAAGGGCAAGAAACCTTTTTACAAGGAAGTAGCTAAGAAAGGAGCCAAACATGGCAAAGGGCGAGGGAAAGGTCGTCGCGCAAAATAAAAAGGCGCGTCACGACTATACAATCGTAGATACGCTAGAGGCAGGGATGGTCCTGACTGGAACTGAAATCAAGAGTGTACGAGCAGCTCGAATCAATCTCAAGGATGGCTTTGCCCAAGTAAAAAATGGAGAAGTCTGGTTGAGCAATGTTCATATCGCACCTTACGAAGAGGGTAATATCTGGAATCAAGAACCGGAACGGCGTCGTAAACTCCTGCTCCATAAGAAACAAATCCAAAAATTGGAACAAGAGACCAAAGGGACAGGAATGACCCTGGTTCCCCTTAAAGTCTATATCAAAGATGGTTACGCTAAACTCCTTTTAGGTTTAGCTAAAGGGAAGCATGACTATGATAAACGGGAGTCTATCAAACGTCGTGAGCAGAATCGCGATATTGCGCGCGTGATGAAAGCTGTTAATCAGCGATAAAAAGAGGAAATGAAAATGGAAAAACTAGTTGCCTATAAACGTATGCCTTTGTGGACTAAAGAAACAATGCCAGAGGCTGTTCAGCAGAAACACAATACCAAGGTTGGGACTTGGGGGAAAATTACTGTCTTGAAGGGGGCTCTCAAGTTTATTGAATTGACAGAAGATGGTGAGGTTTTAGCTGAGCACCTCTTTGAAGCAGGAGCCGACAATCCCATGGCACAACCTCAAGCTTGGCATCGAGTAGAGGCTGCTACAGACGATGTGGAATGGTATTTGGAATTTTATTGTAAACCTGAGGATTATTTTCCTAAGAAATACAATACCAATCCTGTTCATTCAGAGGTTCTAGAGGCCATGCAGACAGTAAAACCAGGGAAAGCCTTGGATTTGGGCTGTGGTCAAGGCCGTAATGCACTCTTTCTAGCACAGCAAGGTTTTGATGTGACAGCTGTAGATCAAAATGAATTATCTCTTGAAATCTTGCAAAGCATTGTGGAGCAGGAGGACCTAGATATGCCTGTTGGTCTTTACGATATCAATTCAGCCAGTATTGGGCAAGCTTATGATTTCATCGTATCGACAGTTGTTTTGATGTTTTTGCAAGCAGACCGCATTCCTGAAATTATCAAAAATATGCAGGAGCATACCACGGTCGGTGGTTATAATCTTATCGTTTGTGCTATGGATACGGAAGATTACCCTTGCTCTGTGAACTTCCCATTTACCTTTAAAGAAGGGGAATTGGCAGACTATTACAAGGACTGGGAATTGGTTAAGTACAATGAAAATACAGGCCATTTACACCGTCGTGACGAAAATGGCAATCGTATTCAATTACGCTTTGCGACCATGCTAGCTAAGAAAATAAAGTAAATAAGAATGAAGATTAGGAAATTTCCTGATCTTTTTTCTTTTTTACGAATAGATAAGATAGAAGAATTGACAAAAATACGCATTATAAGTATAATTTTAGCTAGAAAGGTGACCATAAATGCCAATAACAGGTAAGGAAATGGTAAAATTAGCTCTTGCAAATGGATGGATTGAAGTTCGTAAGAGAGGAAGTCATCATCATTTTAAGAAAGAAGGGGTCTCCTATCTTGTCACTATTCCAGTTCACGGTAATGAGGATTTAGGAAAAGGCCTAGAGAGAAAAATATTAAAAGATTTGGGACTATAGTTGATTTGGAAATTGTGGAGGTGTATTATGCTAAAATCTTATCCTGCTATTTTTCATAAAGAAGGTACTGGATACTGGATTGAATTTCCGGAGTTTGGAGGTGGGACTGAAGGAGCAACGATTGAACTTGCAATGAAAAATGCTCGGGAAATGCTTGAGAGTGTTTTAGCTTCTTATATTGATGAAGGACTGGCTTTGCCTACTCCTAGTGACATTGCTGAGTTGAAAGCTCCTGATGGATTTGTGACTTTGATTCAGGTCAATCCCTTGCCTTTCGTAAAGAATAATAAAGCGATTCGAAAAAATGTTACGGTTCCAGAGTGGCTAGTCAGACTTGCAGATCGTGAGAAAGTGAACTATTCTGAAGTGTTGACACAAGCTCTTGAAAGTCGCTTGCAACTCTAAAATTATAGAGTGATGAAGATTAGGAAATTTCCTGATCTTTTTTCTTTTTTTACGAATAATATAGAAAAGGAGGGAATCATGTTTGTTGCGAGAGATACAAGGGGAGAATTGGTAAATGTGTTAGAGGATAAGCTTGAGAAGGAAGAATACACCTGCCCAGCTTGTGGAGGTCAGCTCCGTTTGCGGCAAGGACAAAGTGTCCGGACCCATTTTGCCCATAAATCCATAAAAGACTGTGATTATTCCTCTGAAAATGAAAGTCTAGAACACTTGGCAAATAAGGAAGTCCTTTATCACTGGTTGAAAAAAGAGGCAGAGGTGCAATTAGAATACCCTCTTCCGGAGCTTAAACAGATTGCGGATGTATTTGTAAATGGCAATCTAGCTTTAGAGGTTCAATGTAGTCCCTTGCCTCAAAAAGTTCTTAAAGAGCGTAGCGAGGGCTATCGTAGTCAGGGTTACCAAGTACTGTGGTTGCTGGGAGAAAAACTTTGGCTCAAGGAGAGGTTGACTCGTCTGCAAGAAGGTTTTCTCTATTTCAGTCAAAACATGGGCTTTTATGTTTGGGAATTAGACAGTGAAAAACAGCTTTTAAGACTCAAATACCTGATTCACCAAGATCTCCGAGGTAAACTCCATTATCAGATTAAGGAATTTCCATATGGTCACGGTAGTCTACTGGAGATATTACGCCTTCCCTATAAGAAACAAAAAATATCGCATTTTACCGTTTCCCAGGACAAGGACATCTGTCGCTATATTCAGCAACAACTCTATTATCAAAATCCTATTTGGATGAAAGAACAAGCAGAAGCCTATCAAAAGGGAGAAAATCTCCTGACTTATGGGCTAAAAGAATGGTATCCACAAATAAGACCACTAGTAGGTAATTTTTGCCAAATTGAGAAAGATTTGACTCGCTATTATCAGTATTTTCAAATCTATTACCAAGAAAATCCTCAAAATGATTGGCAAAAGCTCTATCCACCAGCCTTTTATCAGCAATATTTCTTGAAAAATATGGTAGAATAGAAAGGATGGAGGAATCTAATGGTATTACAAAGACATGAAATAAATGAAAAAGATACATGGGATCTATCAACGATCTACCCAACTGACCAGGCTTGGGAAGAAGCCTTAAAAGATTTAACAGAAAAATTGGAGACAGTAGCCCAGTATGAAGGTCATCTCTTGGATAGTGCGGATAGCCTACTCGAAATTACTGAATTTTCTCTTGAAATGGAACGCCAAATGGAGAAGCTTTACGTTTATGCTCATATGAAAAATGACCAGGACACACGTGAAGCCAAGTACCAAGAGTACTATGCCAAGGCCATGACTCTCTATAGCCAGCTAGACCAAGCTTTTTCATTCTATGAACCTGAATTTATGGAAATCAGTGAAAAGCAGTATGCTGACTTTTTAGAAGCTCAACCAAAATTGCAGGTTTATCAACACTATTTTGACAAGCTTTTGCAAGGCAAGGAACACGTTCTATCACAACGTGAAGAAGAATTATTGGCTGGCGCTGGAGAAATCTTTGGTTCGGCAAGTGAAACCTTCGCTATCTTGGACAATGCGGATATTGTGTTCCCTTATGTCCTCGACGATGATGGTAAGGAGGTTCAGCTATCTCATGGGACTTACACACGTTTGATGGAGTCTAAAAATCGTGAGGTGCGTCGTGGTGCTTATCAAGCTCTTTATGCGACTTATGAACAATTCCAACACACCTATGCTAAAACTTTACAAACCAATGTTAAAGTACAAAACTACCGAGCAAAAGTTCGCAACTATAAGAGTGCTCGTCATGCAGCACTAGCGGCTAATTTTGTTCCAGAAAGTGTTTATGATAATTTGGTAGCAGCAGTTCGCAAGCACTTGCCACTCTTGCATCGCTATCTTAACCTTCGTTCAAAAATCCTGGGAATTTCAGACCTAAAGATGTACGATGTCTACACACCACTTTCATCTGTTGAATATAGTTTTACCTACCAAGAAGCTTTGAAAAAGGCAGAAGATGCCTTGGCAGTCTTGGGTGAGGATTACTTGAGCCGTGTTAAACGTGCCTTCAGTGAGCGTTGGATTGATGTTTACGAAAATCAAGGAAAGCGTTCAGGGGCTTACTCTGGTGGTTCTTACGATACAAATGCCTTTATGCTTCTTAACTGGCAGGACAATCTAGACAATCTCTTTACTCTTGTTCATGAAACAGGCCACAGTATGCACTCAAGCTATACTCGTGAAACTCAACCTTATGTTTACGGAGATTATTCTATCTTCTTGGCAGAGATTGCATCAACGACCAATGAAAATATCTTGACGGAGAAATTATTGGAAGAAGTGGAAGACGACGCAACGCGCTTTGCTATTCTCAATAACTTCCTAGACGGTTTCCGTGGAACAGTTTTTCGCCAAACTCAATTTGCTGAGTTTGAACACGCGATTCACCAAGCGGATCAAAATGGGGAAGTCTTGACAAGCGATTTCCTAAATAAACTCTACGCAGACTTGAACCAAGAGTATTATGGTTTGAGTAAGGAAGATAATCCTGAAATCCAATACGAGTGGGCTCGCATTCCACACTTCTACTATAACTACTATGTATATCAATATTCAACAGGCTTTGCAGCAGCTTCAGCTCTGGCTGAAAAGATTGTCCATGGTAGTCAAGAAGATCGTGACCGCTATATCGACTATCTCAAGGCAGGTAAGTCTGACTATCCACTTAATGTCATGAGAAAAGCAGGTGTTGATATGGAGAAGGAAGACTATCTCAACGATGCCTTTGCAGTCTTCGAACGTCGTTTGAATGAGTTTGAAGCACTTGTTGAAAAATTGGGATTGGCATAAGATGGTTGAATCGTATAGTAAGAATGCCAACCATAACATGCGTCGCCCTGTCGTCAAGGAAGAAATTGTGGACTTGATGCGTCAGCGCCAAAAGCAAGTCACAGGATCTTTGAAAGAATTGGAAGACTTTGCCCGCAAGGAAAATATTCCCATTATTCCCCATGAAACGGTTGCTTATTTCCGTTTTCTCATGGAAACCATACAACCTAAAAACATTCTGGAAATAGGGACGGCTATCGGTTTTTCAGCCCTTTTGATGGCGGAACATGCGCCAAAGGCCAAGATTACAACCATTGACCGCAATCCAGAGATGATTGGATTTGCCAAGGAAAATTTTGCCCAGTTTGACAGTCGCAAGCAAATCACTCTCCTAGAGGGAGATGCGGTAGATGTCTTATCAACCTTGACAGAGTCCTATGATTTCGTCTTTATGGATTCAGCCAAGTCTAAATACATCGTCTTTCTGCCAGAAATCCTCAAACATTTGGAAGTTGGAGGTGTGGTTGTCTTGGATGATATTTTCCAAGGTGGTGATGTTGCCAAGGATATTATGGAAGTCCGTCGTGGCCAGCGAACTATATACAGAGGCCTTCAAAGACTATTTGATGCAACCTTAGATAATCCAGGACTCACCGCAACACTAGTACCTCTGGGAGACGGAATTCTCATGCTTCGCAAAAATGTAGCAGACGTTCAATTGCCTGACAGCGAATGATTTTCAGAAAAATTTAAGAAAATATAGTAAAATAGATAGGGTAACACTTATCTAAAAGGAGTAGACATGAAGAAAAAATTATTGGCAGGAGCCATTACACTATTATCAGTAGCAACTTTAGCAGCTTGTTCGAAAGGTTCAGAAGGGGCAGACCTTATCAGCATGAAAGGAGATGTTATCACTGAACATCAATTTTATGAGCAAGTGAAAAGCAATCCTTCAGCCCAACAAGTGTTGTTGAACCTGACCATCCAAAAAGTATTTGAGAAACAATACGGTTCAGAAGTAGATGACAAAGAAGTCAACGACACTATTGCCGAAGAAGAAAAACAATATGGTGAAAACTACCAACGTGTCTTGTCACAAGCAGGAATGACTCTTGAAACACGTAAAGCTCAAATTCGTACAAGTAAATTGGTTGAGTTGGCAGTTAAGAAAGCAGCAGAAGCTGAATTGACAGATGATGCTTACAAGAAGGCTTTTGACGAGTACACTCCAGATGTAACGGCTCAAATCATTCGTCTTGATAATGAGGATAAAGCGAAAGAAGTCCTCGAAAAAGCCAAAGCTAGTGATGCAGACTTTGCTCAATTAGCCAAAGATAATTCAACTGATGAGAAAACCAAAGCGAACGGTGGAGAGATCACCTTTGATTCTGCTTCAACAGAAGTACCAGATCAAGTTAAAAAAGCAGCTTTTGCTTTAGATGTAAATGGTGTTTCTGATGTGATTACTGTTACTGGAACACAAGCCTACAGTAGCCAATATTACATTGTTAAACTGATTAAGAAAACAGAAAAATCATCTAATATTGACGATTACAAAGAAAAACTAAAAACTGTTATCTTAACTCAAAAACAAAACGACGCATCATTTGTTCAAAGTATTATCGGAAAAGAATTGCAAGCAGCCAACATCAAGGTTAAAGACCAAGCCTTCCAAAATATCTTTACTCAATACATCGGTGGTGGAGATTCAAGCTCAAGCAGTTCTTCAAAAGAATAAAACAGAAAAGAGCCAAGTGCTCTTTTTCTTATGAGAAAATCTTCTATCTTAAGGGTAAGAGTTTTTTTCTTTCGGAAAAAATGGTATAATAGCAATCAAAACTAGAAAATAAACGGAATTTGGGAATAATTTCTTTTGTTCTCATTAGATTGGTGATACTATGAAGATTAGTAAGAGGCACCTATTAAACTATTCTATTCTAGTTCCTTACTTACTTTTATCTATTTTGGGCTTGATTGTAGTCTATTCTACAACCAGTGCCATTCTTATCGAAGAAGGTAAAAGTGCCCTCCAATTGGTTCGAAGTCAGGGAATGTTTTGGATATTTAGTTTAATATTGATTGCCTTGATATATAAGCTGAAACTGAATTTTTTAAGAAAAGAACGACTGTTATTTATTGTTATGTTTGTTGAGCTGATTCTCTTAGCTCTGGCTCGCTTAATTGGTACGCCAGTCAATGGAGCCTATGGTTGGATTTCGGTAGGACCTTTGACCATTCAGCCAGCGGAGTATTTGAAGATTATCATCGTCTGGTACTTGGCCCAACGTTTTTCAAAACAACAGGATGAAATTGGTATTTACGATTTTCAAGTTTTAACTCAAAATCAATGGATTCCTCGAGCTTTTAATGATTGGCGCTTTGTCCTCTTGGTAATGATAGGAAGTTTGGCTATTTTCCCAGATCTGGGGAATGCGACTATCTTAGCTCTGGTTGCCTTGATTATGTATACAGTCAGTGGGATTGCTCATCGTTGGTTTATAGCCTTTATCGGTGTATTGTTTGGAGTTTCAGCCCTATCCTTATCAGCTATTTCTATGATTGGGGTTGACAAGTTTTCAAAAGTTCCAGTATTTGGTTACGTGGC
Source organism: Streptococcus mitis (assembly GCF_946190335.1). Taxonomy (GTDB): domain Bacteria; phylum Bacillota; class Bacilli; order Lactobacillales; family Streptococcaceae; genus Streptococcus; species Streptococcus mitis_CH. The sequence continues at coordinate 220,162 of NZ_CAMHZN010000001.1, read as the reverse complement.
CAAGCGTTTCAGTGCCTACTTTAATCCCTTTGCCGATTTGGCAGGAGCGGGCCACCAACTTGCAAATTCCTACTTTGCTATGGTAAATGGTGGCTGGTTTGGTCTAGGTTTAGGAAATTCAATCGAAAAACGTGGTTATTTACCAGAGGCCCATACAGACTTTGTATTTTCAATTGTTATTGAAGAGTTTGGATTTGTGGGAGCTAGCTTGATTTTGGCACTTGTCTTTTTCCTGATTTTGCGGATTATCCTAGTCGGTATTCGTGCTAAAAATCCCTTTAATTCCATGATGGCGATTGGGGTTGGGGGAATGATGTTAGTACAGGTCTTTGTCAATATCGGTGGAATTTCTGGCATTATTCCTTCGACAGGAGTAACCTTCCCCTTCTTATCACAAGGAGGGAACAGTCTCCTGGTCTTGTCTGTAGCCATCGCCTTTGTCTTAAATATTGATGCAAGTGAAAAACGTGCCCAATTGTATGAGGAGTTAGAAGCTTACTCATCAAACTATATGTAGAGCTGATAGTGGAAAGGATGACCTATGTCTCTTCAAAAATTAGAAAACTATAGTAATAAAGCTGTCGTGCAAGAAGAAGTATTGATTTTAACAGAATTGTTAGAAGATATCACTAAAAATATGCTTGCCCCAGAGACTTTTGCAAAAATCATGGAGTTGAAAGAATTGTCAACTCAAGAAGATTATCAAGGCTTGAACCAACTGGTTACTAGTCTGTCAAATGATGAAATGGCTTATATTTCACGCTATTTCTCCATCTTGCCCCTCTTGATTAATATTTCAGAAGACGTGGATTTGGCCTATGAAATCAACCATCAAAATAATATCGATCAAGATTATCTTGGTAAATTATCAGCAACGATTAAAATGGTTGCAGAAAAAGAAAATGCGGTTGAAATTTTAGAACATTTGAATGTTGTCCCTGTTTTGACAGCCCATCCAACACAAGTGCAACGTAAGAGTATGTTGGATTTGACTAACCATATCCACACCCTCTTGCGTAAGTATCGTGATGTAAAATTAGGCTTGATTAATAAGGAAAAATGGCATAATGATCTCCGTCGTTACATTGAGATTATCATGCAGACAGATATGATTCGTGAAAAGAAATTGAAAGTAACCAATGAAATCACGAATGTTATGGAATACTACAATAGTTCATTCCTGAAGGCAGTTCCACATTTGACTGCTGAGTACAAGCGTCTGGCTAAAAAACATGGCTTGGAGTTGAAACATCCTAAACCAATTACCATGGGAATGTGGATTGGTGGAGACCGTGATGGGAATCCTTTTGTTACAGCAGATACCTTGAAACAATCTGCTATGACCCAGTGTGAAGTCATCATGAATTACTATGATGAAAAGATTTACCAACTTTATCGTGAATTCTCTCTCTCAACTAGTATCGTCAATGTAAGCAAGCAAGTTAGAGAAATGGCTCGTCAATCCAAGGATAACTCGATTTATCGTGAAAAAGAGCTGTATCGTCGTGCCTTGTTTGATATTCAATCAAAAATCCAAGCAACAAAAGCTTATCTGATTGAGGATAAGGAAGTTGGTGCTCGCTATGAAACAGCTAATGATTTTTATAAGGATTTAATTACCATTCGTGATTCCCTCTTGGAAAACAAGGGTGAAGCACTGATTTCTGGTGATTTTGTTGAATTGATTCAGGCAGTTGAAATTTTTGGTTTCTATTTGGCATCTATTGACATGCGTCAAGATTCTAGTGTTCACGAAGCCTGTGTAGCTGAACTATTGAAATCATCGGGTATTCATTCTCATTATAGCGAACTCAGTGAAGAAGAAAAATGCCAGCTTCTCTTGAAAGAATTAGAGGAAGATCCACGTATTCTTTCTGCCACTCATGTTGAAAAATCAGAGTTACTTGAAAAAGAATTAGCCATCTTTAAGGCTGCTCGTAAGTTGAAAGATAAGTTGGGAGATGATGTCATTCGTCAGACCATCATTTCACATGCAACCAGCGTATCAGACATGTTGGAATTGGCTATCTTGCTAAAAGAAGTAGGGTTAGTTGATAAAGAAAGAGCCCGTGTCCAAATTGTTCCTCTCTTTGAGACAATCGAGGACTTGGACCATTCAGAAGAAACCATGAGAGAATACCTTTCTCTTCCTCTCGCTAAGAAATGGATTGCTTCACGTAATAACTACCAAGAAATCATGCTTGGCTACTCTGATAGTAATAAAGATGGTGGTTACCTTTCATCATGTTGGACCCTCTACAAGGCTCAACAACAATTGACTGCTATTGGAGATGAATTTGGCGTTAAGGTTACCTTCTTCCATGGCCGTGGCGGGACTGTCGGTCGTGGTGGTGGACCAACCTATGAAGCCATCACATCTCAACCGCTCAAGTCTATCAAGGATCGTATTCGCTTGACGGAGCAGGGTGAAGTAATTGGGAATAAATACGGTAATAAAGACGCTGCCTACTATAACCTTGAAATGTTAGTATCTGCAGCCATTAATCGTATGATTACTCAGAAGAAGAGCGATACCAACACCTCAAATCGTTATGAAGCTATTATGGACCAAGTAGTGGACCGTAGTTACGATATCTACCGTGATTTGGTCTTTGGTAATGACCATTTCTATGATTATTTCTTCGAGTCAAGTCCAATCAAGGCGATTTCAAGCTTTAATATTGGTTCTCGTCCAGCTGCTCGTAAGACTATTACTGAAATCGGTGGTTTGCGAGCTATCCCTTGGGTATTCTCATGGTCGCAAAGCCGTGTCATGTTCCCTGGTTGGTATGGGGTTGGTTCAAGCTTCAAAGAATTTATTGATAAGAATCCAGAAAATATCGCTATTCTACGAGATATGTACCAAAATTGGCCTTTCTTCCAGTCACTTCTTTCAAATGTTGACATGGTCTTGTCAAAATCAAATATGAACATTGCTTTTGAATATGCCAAACTGTGTGAGGATGAAGAAGTAAAAGCAATCTATGAGACTATTTTAAATGAATGGCAAGTTACCAAGGAAGTCATCTTGGCTATCGAAGGTTACGATGAACTCTTGGCGGAAAATCCATATCTAAAAGCAAGTTTGGATTACCGTATGCCTTACTTTAATATCCTTAACTATATCCAGTTGGAGTTGATTAAACGTCAACGTCGAGGAGAATTATCAAGTGACCAAGAAAAATTAATCCATACAACCATCAACGGAATTGCGACAGGCTTGCGTAATTCAGGCTGATACCTATCAAGCTTCCTCTTTTCTATAGGGGAAGTTTTTGAATATTTCAAAAAAATTCTCAAAGAGTCTTGACAAGTAGTTGAAAAATGATATAATTTAACCATTCAGAAAAGTAATCATACAAACTTTTTAGAGAGTCTGTGGTAGCTGAAAACAGATAAGTGATGATGATGAAAATTGGGCTGAATGTTATTTAGAATTTGAAATCATAAAAATTCGGTGAGCACACCTTACAGTGCATCTCGTTATTGCGAGACAGAGCGATAGGGAAATTCCCTATAATTGAGGTGGTACCGCGCATCGACGTCCTCACACAAGTTTTTTGTGTGAGGACTTTTTTGGTGGAGGTTAGTATGGAAAGAAAACGATGGCGTCGCTTGTTTAGATAAGTGAAGTATTTTAAAGGAATTAATAAGGAGAAATAGAATGAAAAATAAACGTTTAATTGGAATTATCGCTGTATTAGCAGTCTTAGTAGCAGGAAGCTTGATTTACTCTTCAATGAATAAACCAGAAGCTAAGAATGAAAAGAAAGTTGCCAAAGTTGGTGTTCTTCAGTTTGTGAGCCATCCATCTCTTGACTTGATTTATAAAGGGATTCAAGATGGACTAGCAGAAGAAGGCTACAAAGATGATCAGTTGAAAATTGACTTTATGAACTCAGAAGGTGACCAAAGTAAGGTTGCGACAATGAGTAAACAATTGGTTGCAAATGGCAATGACTTGGTTGTTGGTATTGCAACACCAGCTGCTCAAGGTTTGGCTAGTGCAACAAAAGATCTACCGGTTATCATGGCTGCTATTACAGACCCAATCGGTGCCAACTTGGTTAAAGATTTGAAAAAACCAGGTGGCAACATTACAGGTGTATCTGACCACAATCCAGCTCAACAACAAGTTGAACTCATCAAGGCTTTGACACCAAATGTGAAAACAATCGGAGCTCTTTACTCCAGTAGCGAAGACAACTCAAAAACTCAAGTCGAAGAATTTAAGGCTTATGCTGAAAAAGCAGGTTTGACAGTGGAAACATTTGCAGTTCCTTCAACAAATGAAATTGCTTCAACAGTTAATGTTATGACTAGCAAGGTTGATGCTATCTGGGTTCCAATCGATAACACAATTGCTTCAGCCTTCTCAACTGTTGTATCAAGTAACCAATCAGCTAAAAAGCCAATCTACCCAAGTGCTACTGCCATGGTAGAAGCTGGTGGTTTGGCATCAGTTGTAGTTGAACAACATGACCTTGGTGTGGCAACAGGTAAAATGATTGCGCAAGTCTTGAAAGGTGCAAAACCAGCTGATACTCCAGTTAATGTCTTTTCAACTGGTAAGTCAGTGATTAACAAAAAATTGGCACAAGAATTAGGTATTACGATTCCTGAATCTGTTCTAAAAGAAGCAGGACAAGTGATTGAATAATCTGTAATGGAGGAGTTGGGGACATCTCCTCCAATTTTTTACAATAGAAATCATATAGAAAAGGTTAAGAAACAGATGATATTATCTATTATTTCTCAAGGATTTGTCTGGGCTATTTTAGGTCTGGGAATCTTTATGACATTTAGGATTTTGAACTTTCCAGATATGACGACAGAAGGTTCCTTCCCTCTTGGGGGAGCTGTTGCTGTCACTTTGATAACCAAAGGCGTGAACCCATTTTTAGCGACTCTTGTTGCTGTAGGAGCAGGTTGTTTGGCTGGAATGGCAGCAGGCCTTCTTTATACAAAAGGGAAGATCCCAACCTTGCTCTCAGGGATTTTGGTGATGACTTCCTGTCACTCTATCATGCTCTTAATTATGGGACGTGCGAATTTAGGCCTGCTTGGAACCAAGCAAATTCAGGATGTTTTGCCTTTTGATTCGGATTTGAATCAACTCTTGACAGGTCTTATCTTTGTCAGTCTTGTTATTGCTCTCATGCTCTTTTTCTTGGACACTAAACTCGGACAAGCCTATATTGCTACAGGTGACAATCCTGATATGGCTAGAAGTTTCGGGATTCATACTGGACGCATGGAGCTTATGGGCTTGGTTTTATCAAATGGTGTGATTGCCCTTGCAGGAGCTCTCATTGCCCAGCAAGAAGGCTATGCTGATGTATCTCGAGGAATTGGAGTTATCGTTGTGGGGCTTGCAAGTTTGATAATTGGAGAAGTTATTTTCAAGAGTTTGAGCTTGGCAGAGCGTCTGGTTGCCATCGTTGTGGGTTCTATCGCCTATCAATTCTTAGTGTGGGCAGTTATCGCTCTTGGCTTTAATACAAGTTACCTTCGTTTATACAGTGCCTTGATTTTGGCAGTCTGCCTCATGATTCCAACATTTAAGCAAACCATCTTGAAAGGAGCCAAGTTAAGCAAATGACAGCAATTGTAGAATTAAAAAATGCAACCAAAATCGTTAAAAATGGCTTTGATGAAGAAAAGATTATTTTAAATGATGTTTCCTTAGAAATTTTTGAACAGGATTTTATCACGATTTTAGGTGGAAATGGTGCTGGGAAATCAACTCTCTTTAACACTATTGCAGGAACCTTGTCATTAACCAGTGGAACCATCCGTATTTTGGGTGAAGATGTTACCAAGTTTTCACCAGAGAAGCGGGCTAAGTATCTGTCTCGAGTTTTCCAAGATCCTAAGATGGGGACAGCTCCCCGTATGACAGTAGCTGAAAATCTTTTGATTGCCAAGTTTCGTGGTGAAAAACGAGGACTGTTTCCGAGACGACTGGCTAGCTACAAGGATGAATTTCAAGCGACCATTGAAAAAGTAGGAAATGGTCTTGAGAAACACTTGAATACACCGATTGAGTTCTTATCAGGTGGTCAAAGACAGGCCTTGAGTCTCTTGATGGCAACCTTGAAGCGTCCTGAATTACTCTTGTTAGACGAGCATACTGCAGCCCTTGATCCAAAGACCAGTGTGGCCTTGATGGAATTGACGGATGAATTTGTCAAGAAAGATCAGCTGACAGCGCTTATGATTACCCACCATATGGAAGATGCTCTCAAATATGGCAATCGTTTAATTGTCATGAAAGAAGGACGAATTATCCAAGATTTGAACCAAGAAGAAAAAGCAAAAATGAAAATCTCTGATTATTATCAACTCTTTGAATAAAGTAGGGAAAATGAGTGAAATGGTTTACTTTTTTTCTGAAATAAAGTATACTATATAAAGTAAACTATGATAACATGGAGGTATTGTGTATGGTTGACAAACAAGTCATTGAAGAAATCAAAAACAATGCCAACATTGTGGAAGTCATAGGAGATGTGATTTCTTTACAAAAGGCAGGACGGAACTATCTAGGGCTCTGTCCTTTTCATGGTGAAAAAACACCTTCTTTCAACGTTGTAGAGGACAAGCAGTTTTACCACTGTTTTGGTTGTGGGCGCTCAGGTGATGTCTTTAAGTTCATAGAGGAGTACCAAGGGGTTCCCTTTATGGAGGCTGTCCAAATCTTAGGTCAGCGTGTTGGGATAGAGGTGGAAAAACCGCTTTATAGTGAGCAGAAGCCAGCTTCACCCCACCAAGCTCTTTATGATATGCATGAAGATGCTGCCAAATTTTATCATGCTATTCTCATGACAACAACCATGGGGGAGGAGGCCAGAAACTACCTTTATCAGCGTGGTTTGACAGATGAAGTGCTCAAGCATTTTCGGATTGGTTTGGCACCCCCAGAGCGAAACTATCTCTATCAACGTTTGTCTGCTCAGTATCGTGAAGAGGATTTCCTAGATTCAGGACTGTTTTATCTCTCGGATGCTAATCAATTTGTAGATACCTTTCACAATCGCATTATGTTTCCCCTGACAAATGACCAAGGAAAGGTTATTGCCTTCTCAGGTCGTATCTGGCAGAAAACGGATTCACAAACTTCTAAGTATAAAAATAGCCGATCGACTGCAATTTTTAACAAAAGTTACGAATTATATCATATGGATAGGGCTAAAAAATCTTCTGGAAAAGCCAGTGAGATTTATCTGATGGAAGGATTCATGGATGTCATTGCAGCCTATCGGGCTGGAATCGAAAACGCTGTCGCATCTATGGGAACAGCCTTGAGTCGAGAGCATGTTGAGCATCTGAAAAGGCTAACGAAGAAGTTGGTTCTTGTTTATGATGGTGATAAGGCTGGGCAAGCTGCGACATTGAAAGCGCTGGACGAAATTGGTGATATGCCTGTGCAGATCATCAGCATGCCTGATAACTTGGATCCAGATGAGTATCTACAAAAAAATGGACCAGAAGACTTGGCCTATTTATTAACGAAAACTCGTATTAGTCCGATTGAGTTCTACATTCACCAGTACAAACCTGAAAATAGTGAAAATCTGCAGGCTCAGATTGAGTTTATTGAAAAAATAGCTCCCTTGATTGTTCAAGAAAAGTCTATCACTGCTCAAAACAGTTATATTCATATTTTAGCTGACAGTTTGGCGTCCTTTGATTATGCCCAGATTGAGCAGATTGTTAATGAAAGCCGTCAGGCACAAAGGCAGAATCGCATGGAAGGAATTTCCAGACCGACGCCAATCACTATGCCTGTTACCAAGCAGTTATCGGCTATTATGAGGGCAGAAGCCCATCTACTTTATCGAATGATGGAATCTCCCCTTATTTTGAATGATTACCGCTTGCGAGAAGACTTTGCATTTGATACACCTGAATTTCAGGTCTTATATGGCTTGCTTGGCCAGTATGGAAATCTTCCTCCAGAAGTTCTAGCAGAACAGACAGAGGAAGTTGAGAGAGCCTGGTATCAAGTCTTAGGTCAGGATTTGCCTGCTGAGATGTCACCGCAGGAACTAAGTGAAGTAGAAATGACTCGAAACAAGGCTCTCTTGAATCAGGACAATATGAGAATCAAAAAGAAGGTGCAGGAAGCTAGCCATGTAGGAGATACAGACACAGCCCTAGAAGAATTGGAACGTTTAATTTCCCAAAAGAGAAGAATGGAGTAATAATGGCAACAAAACAAAAAGAAGTAACAACATTTGACGTACAAGTAGCAGAATTTATCCGTAATCATAAACAAAAAGGGACAGCAACAGACGATGAAATCAATGCTAGTCTAGTTGTTCCTTTTACCTTGGATGCTGATGGGATTGAAGATCTCTTGCAACGAATCCAGGATGCAGGAATTTCAATCACAGATAACGAAGGAAATCCAAGTGCGCGTGTTCTTAGTGCAGAAGAAGAACCAGAACTCAGCGATGAGGATTTGATTGGTTCAACTTCTGCTAAGGTCAATGACCCTGTCCGTATGTACTTGAAAGAAATCGGGGTCGTACCTCTTTTGACCAATGAAGAGGAGAAAGAATTGGCACTAGCAGTTGAAGCTGGTGATATCGAAGCCAAACAACGTCTTGCGGAAGCCAACCTTCGTTTGGTTGTTTCCATTGCCAAGCGTTATGTCGGCCGTGGTATGCAGTTCCTTGACTTGATTCAAGAAGGGAACATGGGCTTGATGAAGGCGGTTGACAAGTTTGACTATTCTAAAGGATTCAAGTTCTCAACTTACGCAACTTGGTGGATTCGTCAGGCTATCACTCGTGCTATTGCGGACCAAGCTCGTACCATCCGTATCCCTGTTCACATGGTTGAAACCATTAATAAATTGGTTCGTGAACAACGTAATCTCCTTCAAGAATTGGGACAAGATCCAACGCCAGAACAAATCGCTGAACGTATGGATATGACTCCTGACAAGGTACGTGAAATCTTGAAGATTGCCCAAGAGCCAGTATCGCTTGAAACACCAATCGGTGAAGAGGATGATAGCCACCTTGGGGACTTTATCGAAGATGAAGTGATTGAAAATCCAGTGGACTACACAACTCGTATCGTCTTGCGTGAGCAGCTGGATGAGGTCTTGGATACTCTTACAGACCGTGAAGAAAACGTCTTGCGTCTACGTTTTGGACTAGATGATGGTAAAATGCGGACCCTTGAAGATGTAGGTAAAGTCTTTAATGTAACCCGTGAGCGTATCCGTCAGATTGAAGCCAAGGCTTTGAGAAAACTTCGTCAACCAAGTCGCAGCAAACCGCTTCGTGATTTTATTGAAGACTAATAGTGAGGAAAATATGGCTTATACAGAAGAGCAAATCGAAAACATCAAAACACGCATTTTAACAGCCTTGGAAGAAGTCATCGATCCTGAGTTGGGAATCGATATTGTCAATCTTGGTTTGATCTATGAGATTCGTTTTGACGGTGACACAGGGCAAACAGAGATTGATATGACTTTGACAACTATGGGTTGTCCCCTGGCAGATCTTTTGACGGATCAGATTTATGATGCCATGACAGAGGTGCCAGAAGTAACTGATACTGAGGTCAAATTAGTCTGGTATCCAGCCTGGACGGTTGAAAAAATGAGTCGCTATGCCCGCATTGCCTTAGGCATTAAGTAAATAGATAAAAGAATGTGAGAGACTATTGGAAGAGCGAGGAAATTTCCCCTCTTTTCCTCTAGTCTCTCCTTTCTTTTGCTGATTTTATTCAAAGAAAATGATATAATAGTAGTTATGGAAAAAAAGAAATTACGCATCAATATGTTGAGTTCAAGTGAGAAAGTAGCAGGACAAGGCGTTTCAGGTGCCTACCGTGAATTAGTTCGTCTTCTTCACCGTGATGCCAAGGACCAATTGATTGTTACAGAAAATCTTCCAATAGAGGCAGATGTGACTCACTTTCATACAATTGATTTCCCCTATTATTTATCAACATTCCAAAAGAAACGCTCAGGAAGGAAAATTGGCTATGTGCATTTCTTGCCTGATACACTTGAGGGGAGTTTGAAAATTCCATTTTTCTTAAAGGGAATTGTGAAACGCTATGTATTTTCTTTTTACAACCGGATGGAGCACTTGGTTGTGGTCAATCCGATGTTTATTGAGGATTTGGTGGCAGCTGGTATTCCACGTGAAAAAGTGACTTATATTCCTAACTTTGTAAACAAGGAAAAATGGCATCCTCTTCCACAGGAAGAGGTAGCGAGACTGCGTACAGAGCTAGGTCTTAGTGACAATCAGTTTATCGTAGTAGGTGCTGGTCAAGTTCAGAAGCGCAAAGGGATTGACGATTTTATCCGTCTGGCTGAGGAATTGCCTCAGATTACCTTTATCTGGGCCGGTGGTTTCTCTTTTGGTGGTATGACAGACGGTTATGAACGTTACAAGAAAATCATGGAGAATCCCCCTAAAAATTTGATTTTTCCAGGAATTGTCTCACCAGAGCGGATGCGTGAGTTGTATGCCCTAGCGGATCTTTTCTTGCTTCCTAGTTATAATGAGCTCTTTCCGATGACGATTTTAGAGGCTGCCAGTTGTGAAGCTCCTATTATGTTGCGTGATTTAGATCTTTATAAGGTAATTTTGGAGGGAAATTATCGGGCGACAGCAGATAGAGAAGAGATGAAAGAAGCTATTCTGGAATATCAAGCGAATCCTGCTGCTTTAAAAGATTTGAAAGAAAAAGCTAAGAATATTTCTAGAGAGTATTCAGAAGAGCATCTGTTACAAATCTGGTTAGACTTTTATGAGAAACAAGCGGCTTTAGGGAGAAAATAAAAAGTGAGGTAATCTATGCGAATTGGTTTATTTACAGATACTTATTTTCCTCAGGTTTCAGGTGTTGCGACCAGTATTCGAACCTTGAAAACAGAGCTTGAAAAGCAGGGGCACGCTGTTTTTATCTTTACGACGACAGATAAGGATGTCAATCGTTATGAAGATTGGCAAATTATCCGCATTCCAAGTGTTCCCTTCTTTGCATTTAAAGATCGCCGCTTTGCCTATCGAGGCTTTAGCAAGGCGCTTGAAATTGCCAAACAGTATCAGTTAGATATTATCCATACTCAGACAGAATTTTCTCTTGGCTTGTTGGGGATTTGGATTGCGCGTGAATTGAAGATTCCAGTTATCCATACCTATCACACTCAGTACGAAGACTATGTGCATTATATTGCTAAGGGGATGCTGATTCGTCCGAGTATGGTCAAGTATCTAGTCAGAGGTTTCCTTCATGACGTGGATGGGGTTATTTGCCCGAGTGAGATTGTCCGTGATTTGCTATCTAACTATAAGGTTAAGGTGGAAAAACGGGTCATTCCGACTGGGATTGAATTAGCCAAGTTTGAGCGTCCAGAAATCCAGCAAGAAAATCTAAAAGAACTACGTAGTAAATTAGGAATTCAAGATGATGAACAGATGTTGCTTAGTCTTTCTAGGATTTCCTATGAAAAAAATATTCAAGCAGTTTTAGCAGCCTTTGCAGAAGTTCTGAAAGAAGAAGACAAGGTTAAACTGGTGGTAGCTGGGGATGGTCCTTATCTGGATGACCTCAAAGAGCAAGCCAAGAAACTAGAGATTCAAGACTCAGTCATCTTTACAGGGATGATTGCTCCTAGCGAGACCGCTCTTTATTATAAGGCAGCAGATTTCTTCATTTCAGCATCAACAAGTGAAACGCAAGGTTTGACCTACTTGGAAAGCTTAGCCAGTGGAACGCCTGTCATTGCTCATGGAAATCCTTATCTGGACAATCTCATCAGTGATAAAATGTTTGGAACCTTGTATTACGGTGAACATGATTTAGCTGGAGCTATTTTAGAAGCCTTGATTGCAACGCCAGATATGAATGAGCATACTTTATCAGAGAAGTTGTACGAGATTTCAGCTGAGAACTTTGGGAAACGAGTGCATGAGTTTTATCTGGATGCCATCATTTCAAATAACTTCCAGAAAGATTTGGCTAAAGATGATACGGTCAGTCAGCGTATCTTTAAGACAGTTTTGTATCTACCCCAACAGGTGGTTGCTGTGCCCGTAAAAGGCTCTAGACGCATGCTGAAGGCTTCAAAAACGCAGTTAATCAGCATAAGAGATTATTGGAAAGACCATGAGGAATAGAAAGAGGAACAGCCATGAAAAAACAATTAATGAGAAGTAGTCTTGATAAAAAGATTGCGGGTGTTTGTGCCGGAGTGGCCCATTATCTTGATATGGATCCAACTATCGTTCGCGTAATATGGGGTGTTCTTGCTTGCTGTTACGGAGCTGGGATTGTAGCTTATATCATTTTATGGATTATAGCACCTGTATCAACTGACTATTGAAAACTAGCTGAATTCATGCTAAGATAATAGAAAATAGAATGTAACGAAGGAGAGAAAAATGGCATTTGGAGATAATGGAAATCGTAAAAAAACCTTTTTTGAGAAATTAACTTTAATTATCGTAGTTATTATGCTATTAGCAAGTATTTTGGGTATTTTTGCAACTGCAATTGGTGCCCTCAGCAATCTATAAAATAGATTCAAGAAAATTTTGTGACTGGGATTTCCCAGCCCTTTTTTAAAGTGAGAAGAAAAAATGAGTATGTTTTTAGATACAGCCAAGATCAAGGTCAAGGCTGGTAATGGTGGCGATGGCATGGTTGCCTTTCGTCGTGAAAAATATGTCCCTAATGGCGGTCCTTGGGGCGGTGATGGTGGTCGTGGAGGCAATGTGGTCTTCGTTGTAGACGAAGGACTACGTACCCTCATGGATTTCCGCTACAATCGCCATTTCAAGGCTGATTCTGGTGAGAAAGGAATGACCAAAGGGATGCATGGTCGTGGTGCCGAGGACCTTAGAGTTCGAGTGCCACAAGGTACGACTGTTCGTGATGCAGAGACTGGCAAGGTCTTGACAGATTTGATTGAACACGGTCAAGAATTTATCGTTGCCCACGGTGGTCGTGGTGGACGTGGAAATATCCGCTTTGCGACACCAAAAAATCCTGCACCTGAAATCTCTGAAAATGGAGAACCAGGTCAGGAACGTGAGTTACAATTGGAACTAAAAATCTTGGCAGATGTCGGTTTAGTAGGATTCCCATCTGTAGGTAAATCAACACTTTTAAGTGTTATCACATCTGCTAAACCAAAAATCGGTGCCTACCATTTTACGACTATTGTGCCAAATCTAGGAATGGTTCGTACCCAATCAGGTGAATCCTTTGCAGTAGCTGATTTACCAGGTTTGATTGAAGGTGCTAGTCAAGGTGTTGGTTTGGGAACTCAGTTCCTCCGTCACATTGAGCGTACACGTGTCATCCTTCACATCATTGATATGTCAGCTAGCGAAGGGCGTGATCCATATGAGGATTATCTTGCCATCAATAAAGAGCTGGAATCATACAATCTCCGTCTCATGGAGCGTCCACAGATTATTGTAGCCAATAAGATGGATATGCCTGAGAGTCAGGAAAATCTTGAAGAATTCAAGAAAAAATTAGCTGAAAACTATGATGAATTTGAAGAGTTACCAGCTATCTTCCCAATATCTGGTTTGACCAAGCAAGGTTTGGCTACGCTTTTGGATGCTACAGCTGAATTGTTAGACAAGACACCAGAATTCTTGCTCTACGACGAGTCAGATATGGAAGAAGAAGCCTACTATGGATTTGACGAGGAAGAAAAAGCCTTTGAAATTAGTCGTGATGACGATGCAACATGGGTACTTTCTGGTGAAAAACTGATGAAACTCTTTAATATGACCAACTTTGATCGTGACGAATCAGTCATGAAATTTGCTCGCCAGCTTCGTGGTATGGGGGTTGATGAAGCCCTTCGTGCGCGTGGTGCTAAAGATGGTGACTTGGTCCGAATTGGTAAATTTGAGTTTGAATTTGTAGACTAGGAGATTGATATGGGAGATAAACCGATATCTTTCCGAGATGCGGATGGCAATTTTGTTTCTGCCGCAGACGTTTGGAATGAAAAGAAATTGGAAGAACTATTTAATCGTCTCAATCCAAATCGTGCCCTGAGATTGGCACGAACTAAAAAAGAAAATCCATCTCAGTAAAGAATATAACAAAATTCCGTGCCACATCAGACACGGAATTTTGTTATTCTTCAAAGAAAAATGGTGGAGCGAATTTTTTCAATTCTTCAAAGCATTTTTGAGCAGCTTCTGCATCTTCGCAGATGACGAGACAGACATCATCGCCACAGAGGGTAGCGATAGCGTCAGGGAAGCTCAAAGCATCAATGATAGAACCAAAGGATTGAGCAAGTCCAGGAAGGGTTTTTAGCAGGACTTGATGTTGAACTGGGCGCATCAAGACAAGAGCATCTTCCATGTAAATTTCGAGACGTTTTTCCCATTTTGAGATAGAACCTGTATTGAGTACGTAGTAAGAGTTGTCTTCTTCTCGTACTTTTGAAAGGTTCATGCTTTTAATATCTCTCGAAAGTGTAGCTTGTGTAACTTGAATGTCGTTATCAGCAAGAAGAGCTTGTAGCTCAGCTTGGGTATGAATCTTGTTTTTCGTTACAAGAGCTCGTATGAGTTGGTGTCGGTGTTCAGATTTATTCATAAAATGTTACTCCTTGTACTAGGTACAGAAAGCGTGGACTGAACGATATCGTCAGTCAGGTGGTAAGCGGTATTGTCACGTATGATGAATTCAAAGTCAGTAGTATAGGAATAAACGGAGAGAATCTCCTTCCTTTAACTTGTCACTAGTCGGGTGCAGATGAATTGGCTATCTATCCGTTTATCTACATTGGTGTCCTCTACTAACAGTAAATCATTCAATTAGGGTAGCCTTTTGTCACGACTTCTTGTGAATTTACGATTAATGTTAATTCACAGAGATTTTCCAACATGTGGTGTGGTAGCGAGTATTATTAATGAGTACACATGTTGGTTAGGGTTTTAGTATATTTTGTCCAAGCTCCCGTGTAGACTTATCATAAGCCTATATCGGGATTGAATTTGATACCAAGTTTATGTGTAGTTTGACTGTTCAAGTGGAAATCTTTCATATTGAAAGTCTAGTATTCTACCTTTTGACAAGGTAGGATAAGACTAGACTGTTCAAGATCAACAGTCAGCTGGTAAGCGGTGTTGTCACGTATGGTGATTTCAAAGTCAGTAGTATAGAGAACTAAACGAAGAGTATCTCCTTCTTTTAGCTTGTAAATAGTTGGTTGCAGTTCAAACTGGATATCCATCCATTCATCTGCAGTAATATTCTCTACTAACAGTAAATCATTTCTATTTTGTAAATTGAGATAGCCTTTTGTCACGACTCGTTGTGAATCTGGTCTAAATGGCAATTCGTTAAGATTTTCCAACATGTGGTAGCGACCGTTGTCAATGGTTCTAGCACTTAAAACAGCTGGATAAGGTTGTAGGTATTTTTTTGCTCCAAATTCTAGAAGTTGGGCTGATAATAGACCCTTGTTTGTGCTGGATTTGATGCGAAGATTGAGTTGAGCTCGACCGTTCAAGTGAAGATCTTTGGTCACAGGAAGGTCAATTATAATTTGATTGACTTTTCCTTGATAAAGTTCCGTATTGAAGGTCTGGTAGGTTTTACCATAACGATCAAAATCCTTATCTGAGTATTGGTTTTGAATGACTCGCTCTTCTTGCCCAAGTGAGAAGGTTTCAAAGTTTTCTGGCTCACCGAAGGTATCAAGTGATAACCAAGTCTGAGGAGAAGTATTGTCCTGCCAAATAACAGTAGGAAGTTGATAATCCGATTCCTGTCCCAGTAATTTCTTAGTCAATAAGGCATTCATGGACTCACGGAAGTCAATGGACTGCCAGTTGTTCATGTAAACATGAGCGCCATTATGGAAAAAGAGGTGCTTGTTGATATTACTAGGAAGAGCATGGAACATCTGGTAAACATGAAGTGGTTTGACATTCCAATCCTGAGAACCGTGGGTAAAGACAACCTCTGCCTTTACTTTATCAGCATTGAGCAAATAGTTGCGATTATGCCAAAACTGGTTATAGTCGCCGGTCTTGCGACCCAGTTGTTCCTTTACTTTTTCTAAGTCAGCTTGGTGAGCTTCATTGCCACGGATATAGTCGCCAGCCAAGAGATTACGAGAATAGGTTAACTCAGCAAGGGAGTCAAAGTCCTCACCTGGATAACCTCCTGGGCTGGTCACCAGACCGTTTTCACGGTAGTAGTTGTACCATGAAGAAATACCTGCTTCAGCAATGATAACCTCTAAACCCTCGACACCTGTAGTAGCAAGACCATTGGACATGGTACCTAGATAAGAAAGTCCAGTTGTGGCTACTTTTCCATTTGACCAGTCAGCCTTGACTTGACGCTGGCGCGTATGGTCGGTAAAGGCGCGGCAACGGCCATTAAGCCAATCAATGACATTTTTATAAGCCTCGATTTGCTGGTAGTCGCCATTAGTCATGAAACCAGTAGAATCTTTGGTACCAACACCTGAAACATAGAGATTAGAAAAACCTCGTGGAAGGAAGTAGTCGTTGAGTGTATAGCTGGAGTTGATGTGACTTAGCTTTTCTTCAGCTTCTGACACAAGCTCAGCTTGACCTTGAGGTTGGACGAGATTTAGTTGAGGTTTCTCTAGCTCAATCTTGTGAGCAGGTTTAACCTCGAGATTGCCCTCCATCTTGTAAAGAGCTTTATCGCTGGCTTTATCATTTGTTCCCTGATGATAGGGACTGGCAGTCATGATAGCAGGGATTTGCCCGTCATAACGAGGACGAATAATGCTGACCTTGACTAAGTCTGGTAGCCCCTTCTGGTCAGTGTCCACACGAGACTCAACGTAGACCACCTCTCGAATGACATCATGGCTAGAAAAAGTAGCCAAACTCTTGCCGTTAAAGTAGTGGTAGGTATTATCTTCAGGGATGAGACCATCACTTACCAGTTGATCAATCAGGAGATTTCCTTTTTTGGTTCGAGTATTGAGTAACTGATAGAGATTTTCAATCAAGTCACCATATACAATGGGAAAACCAGTTTCTTTACGGAAAACTTCACTGTCTTCGAAGTCAACCAAATAAGAAAAACCTAGGAGTTGAAAGGCTACAGTATAGAAAATATCTGCAGTCAGTTCTTTGTCTGACTGAAAAAATGTCAGTAAGTCAGTTTTTTTATCTGAAGAAAGTATAGACAAGGGATAATCTGTATTTTGACATGTGAAATAAATTTTACGAATAAAGTCCTCAAATTGCTTTTTTTCTGAATCAGTAGGTTTTAGGTTGAAACCTAAAGAAACTAAATCATTCAGGGCCTGCGTTGATGAAGTTTTAAGATAGCTGTATTGATTAAAACGCATAAGACCTCCTATTTATGAAATATATTAAGGTTATTATATCAAAAAATAGAGAGAAAAGAAACTACAAAAATTAATAGAAACTATAATAAATAAAAAAAGCATTTATAGATAAACATGTAAAATAATAAGCTTAAATACAAAAATATCAGTGATACTGTTGAAAATTGGGCAAGGATTGTTTAGTCAACTATGATTTGGGTTATTAGATAGTAAAACATCAATAATACTAATAGAAATTTAAAGAAAATGGTATAATATAGTGAGAACGATAGAGGAGAAGTGTAAATTGATCGCACAACTAGATACAAAAACAGTCTATAGTTTTATGGAGAGTGTCATTTCGATAGACAAGTATGTGAGAGCAGCTAAAGAATATGGCTACACTCATCTGGCTATGATGGATATTGACAATCTTTATGGGGCTTTTGACTTTCTAGAGATTACAAAAAAATATGGCATTCATCCTTTATTAGGGCTGGAAATGACTCTTTTAGTGGATGAGCAGGATGTGAATCTGCGCTTTTTAGCTCTATCTAGTGTGGGCTATCAGCAGTTGATGAAACTTTCAACAGCTAAGATGCAGGGGGAGAAAAAATGGTCAGTTCTGTCCCAGTACCTAGAGGATATTGCAGTAATTGTGCCTCATTTTGAAGAGCTTGAGTCGCTCAATCTAGGCTGTGATTACTATATAGGGGTTTACTCGGAAACACTGGCAAGCGAATTTCCTCATCCTATCTTACCCCTTTATCGGGTCAATACTTTTGAAAGCAGGGATAGAGAAGTTCTCCAAATTTTAACAGCGATTAAAGAAAACCTACCGCTCAGAGAAGTTCCCTTGCGGTCGAGACAAGATGTCTTTATATCAGCAAGTTCATTAGAAAAACTATTCCAAGAACGTTTTCCGCAAGCCTTGGACAATTTAGAAAAGCTTATTTCAGGCATTTCTTATGACTTGGATACTAGTCTGAAACTACCTCGTTTTAATCCAGCTAGACCAGCAGTAGAAGAGTTGAGAGAACGTGCTGAATCGGGACTGGTTCAGAAGGGGTTGACTAGCAAAGAATATCAAGACCGTCTAGATAAAGAATTGGCTGTTATTCATGATATGGGCTTTGACGATTATTTCTTGGTTGTCTGGGATTTGTTGCGTTTTGGACGTTCGAATGGTTACTATATGGGAATGGGACGGGGTTCAGCTGTTGGTAGCTTGGTTTCCTATGCCTTAGATATTACAGGGATTGACCCTGTGGAGAAGAATCTGATTTTTGAACGCTTCCTCAATCGTGAACGCTATACAATGCCTGATATTGATATTGATATTCCGGATATTTATCGCCCAGATTTTATCAGATATGTTGGTAATAAATATGGCAGTAAACATGCGGCGCAAATCGTTACTTTTTCAACCTTTGGGGCCAAGCAAGCTCTGCGAGATGTCTTGAAACGTTTTGGTGTGCCAGAGTATGAATTATCTGCAATTACCAAGAAAATCAGTTTTCGTGACAATCTCAAGTCAGCCTATGAGGGTAATCTCCAGTTTCGTCAGCAAATCAATAGCAAGTTAGAATACCAAAAAGCCTTTGAAATTGCCTGCAAGATTGAGGGCTATCCAAGACAAACCTCTGTCCATGCGGCTGGTGTTGTGATCAGCGACCAAGATTTGACCAACTACATCCCTCTAAAGCATGGTGATGAAATTCCACTGACTCAATATGATGCTCATGGAGTTGAAGCCAGTGGGCTTTTGAAGATGGATTTTCTGGGACTACGAAATTTGACCTTTGTCCAGAAAATGCAAGAATTACTTGCAGAGACAGAAGGTATTCATCTTAAAATCGAAGAAATTGATTTGGAAGACAAAGAAACGCTATCTTTATTTGCCTTTGGAAATACAAAAGGTATCTTTCAATTTGAACAACCTGGTGCTATTCGCTTGCTCAAGCGTGTGCAACCAGTCTGTTTTGAAGATGTCGTAGCAACTACTTCCCTAAATCGACCAGGTGCTAGTGACTATATCAATAATTTTGTGGCAAGAAAGCATGGGCAGGAAGAAGTGACAGTTCTGGATCCAGTACTGGAGGATATTTTGGCTCCAACCTACGGCATTATGCTCTATCAGGAGCAGGTTATGCAGGTTGCTCAGCGATTTGCTGGATTTAGTCTCGGAAAGGCCGATATTTTGCGTCGGGCAATGGGGAAAAAGGATGCCTCTGCCATGCATGAGATGAGGGCTTCCTTTATTCAAGGTTCATTAGAAGCTGGTCATACTGCGAAAAAGGCAGAGCAGGTTTTTGATGTTATGGAGAAGTTTGCAGGTTATGGTTTTAACCGATCTCACGCCTATGCCTACTCGGCCTTGGCCTTCCAGTTGGCTTATTTCAAAACACATTATCCAGCCATTTTTTATCAGGTCATGTTGAATTCTGCCAACAGTGATTACCTAACAGATGCCTTAGAAGCAGGCTTTGAAGTGACCCCTCTGTCCATCAATACCATTCCCTATCACGATAAAATTGCCAACAAGTCCATCTATCTAGGTTTGAAATCGATTAAGGGAGTCAGCAATGATTTAGCGCTTTGGATTATTGAAAATAGACCTTATTCTAACATTGAAGATTTTATAGCTGCATTACCTGAGAATTATCTGAAACTACCTCTGCTAGAACCTTTAGTAAAAGTTGGTCTTTTCGATTCATTTGAAAAAAATCGTCAAAAAGTATTCAATAATTTAGCTAATCTATTTGAATTTGTGAAAGTATTAGGAAGCTTATTTGGAGAGAGCATTTATAGTTGGCAAGATTCGGAGGACTGGTCGGAGCAAGAAAAATTCTACATGGAACAAGAGCTTCTAGGAGTAGGAGTGAGCAAACATCCTTTACAAGCTATTGCAAGTAAGGCTATTTATCCGATTACTCCTATTAGTAATTTGTCAGAAAATAGCTATGCTATTATCTTGGTTGAGGTTCAGAAGATAAAAGTAATTCGTACCAAAAAAGGTGAAAATATGGCTTTCTTACAGGTGGATGACAGTAAGAAAAAATTGGATGTTACTCTCTTTTCAGATTTATATCGACAGGTTGGACAGGAAGTAAGAGAAGGAGCCTTCTACTATATAAAAGGAAAAATCCAATCACGTGACGGTCGTCTGCAAATGATTGCACAAGAAATAAGAGAAGCAGTTGCTGAGCGCTTTTGGATTCAGGTGAAAAATCATGACTCGGATCAAGAAATGTCATGTATTTTAGACCAGTATAAAGGCCCAATCCCAGTCATTATCAGGTATGAAGAGGAACAGAAAACAATTGTTTCTCCCAACCATTTTGTAGCTAAATCTGATGAATTAGAAGCGAAATTGAATGGAATAGTTATGAAAACGATTTATCGCTAAAATTACGGAAAATAGAAGAATTTTCAACGTAAATGTGGTATAATCAGTAAGAATGTTAAAAGAAAAAGGAGCATAACCAATATGAAACGTATTGCTGTTTTGACTAGTGGTGGAGACGCCCCTGGTATGAACGCTGCCATCCGTGCAGTTGTTCGTCAAGCAATTTCAGAAGGAATGGAAGTGTTTGGTATCTATGATGGATATGCTGGTATGGTTGCCGGTGAAATTCATCCCCTAGATGCAGCTTCAGTAGGGGACATCATTTCTCGTGGTGGTACTTTCCTTCACTCAGCTCGCTACCCAGAGTTCGCTCAACTTGAAGGGCAACTTAAAGGGATTGAGCAATTGAAAAAACACGGGATTGAAGGTGTAGTTGTTATTGGTGGTGACGGATCTTACCACGGTGCTATGCGTTTGACTGAGCATGGCTTCCCAGCTATCGGTCTTCCAGGTACAATCGATAACGATATCGTTGGTACTGACTTTACAATCGGTTTTGACACAGCAGTTACGACTGCTATGGACGCTATCGATAAGATTCGTGATACATCATCAAGTCACCGTCGTACATTTGTTATCGAAGTTATGGGACGTAACGCTGGTGATATCGCTCTTTGGGCTGGTATTGCAACTGGTGCTGATGAAATCATCATTCCTGAAGAAGGATTCAAGATTGAAGATATCGTAGAAAGCATTAAATGTGGTTATGAGTGTGGTAAAAAACACAATATCATCGTCTTGGCTGAAGGTGTGATGTCAGCGGCTGAATTTGGTCAAAAACTAAAAGAAGCTGGAGACACAAGTGACCTTCGTGTGACAGAACTTGGACATATTCAACGTGGTGGTTCTCCAACTGCGCGTGACCGTGTTTTGGCATCACGTATGGGTGCACATGCTGTTAAACTTCTTAAAGAAGGTATCGGTGGTGTTGCGGTTGGTATCCGTAACGAGAAAATGGTTGAAAACCCAATTCTTGGAACTGCAGAAGAAGGAGCATTGTTTAGCCTTACTGCAGATGGTAAGATTGTGGTTAACAACCCACACAAGGCTGACCTTGAGCTATCTAGCTTGAATAAGAGCTTGTCATAATTTATAATTTAGTTAATAAGACCAAAAAGGTCATATATATAAAGGAGTCACAAAAATCATGAACAAACGTGTAAAAATCGTTGCAACTTTGGGACCTGCGGTAGAAATCCGTGGTGGTAAAAAATTCGGTGATGACGGATACTGGGGCGAAAAACTTGATGTTGAAGCTTCAGCTAAAAACATTGCTAAATTGATTGAAGCTGGTGCTAACACATTCCGTTTCAACTTCTCACACGGTGACCACCAAGAACAAGGTGACCGTATGGCAACTGTTAAACTTGCTGAAAAACTTGCAGGTAAAAAAGTTGGTTTCCTTCTTGATACAAAAGGACCAGAAATCCGTACTGAATTGTTTGAAGGAGATGCAAAAGAGTACTCTTACACAACTGGTGAAAAAATTCGTGTTGCTACTAAGCAAGGAATCAAATCAACTCGTGATGTAATCGCATTGAACGTTGCTGGTGCTCTTGATATCTATGATGATGTTGAAGTTGGTCGTCAAGTTTTGGTTGACGATGGTAAACTTGGTCTTCTCGTTGTTGCTAAAGATGATGCGACTCGTGAATTTGAAGTTGAAGTTGAAAACGATGGCGTAATTGCTAAACAAAAAGGTGTTAACATCCCTAACACTAAAATTCCTTTCCCAGCACTTGCTGAACGTGATAACGATGATATCCGCTTTGGTCTTGAACAAGGTATCAACTTCATCGCTATTTCATTCGTACGTACTGCAAAAGATGTGAACGAAGTTCGTGCAATCTGTGAAGAAACTGGAAATGGACATGTTCAATTGTTCGCTAAAATCGAAAACCAGCAAGGTATCGACAATTTGGATGAAATCATCGAAGCTGCTGATGGTATCATGATTGCTCGTGGTGACATGGGTATCGAAGTACCATTCGAAATGGTTCCAGTTTACCAAAAAATGATCATCAAGAAAGTTAATGCTGCAGGTAAAGTTGTTATTACTGCAACAAACATGCTTGAAACAATGACTGAAAAACCACGTGCAACTCGTTCAGAAGTATCAGACGTATTCAACGCTGTTATCGACGGTACTGACGCTACAATGCTTTCAGGTGAGTCTGCAAACGGTAAATACCCACTTGAGTCAGTAACTACAATGGCTACAATCGACAAGAACGCTCAAACACTTCTTAACGAATACGGTCGTTTGAACTCAGATTCATTTGAACGTAACTCTAAGACAGAAGTAATGGCTTCAGCTGTTAAAGATGCTACTAATTCAATGGACATTAAATTGGTTGTAACTCTTACTAAGACAGGTCACACTGCACGTTTGATCTCTAAATACCGTCCAAATGCTGACATCTTGGCATTGACATTCGACGAATTGACAGAACGTGGATTGATGTTGAACTGGGGTGTTATCCCAATGTTGACAGATGCTCCATCTTCAACTGACGATATGTTCGAAATTGCTGAACGTAAAGCAGTTGAAGCAGGTCTTGTACAATCTGGTGATGATATCGTTATCGTAGCTGGTGTACCACTTGGAGAAGCTGTACGTACAAACACAATGCGTATCCGTACAGTACGTTAATTAAAATGAAAAAAGCCTATCACATCAAGCTTTCTAGCCTGTATGATAGGTCTTTTTTTTACCAGGGGGCAAAAAAGGGGGCAAACTTTTTACTTTCGATTTAATACGACGGAATCAAGTGCATCAAGTACTGCTTGCTCCATACCTTTAATAATGTGAGTGTTGATTTGATGGGGCGTCTTAGCGGCATTATTCCAAATCCGCGTCATAATAGCTTTTAAAGGGATGTTGTTTTCTTCACGCAAACTTCCTAAAATATTTAGTTTAGATACAGATAAAAAATAACTCCCTGATGACTCAAGGAGTTATTTCTATCTAAATTAGTTTTTAGAAGCAGCTTGGAATTCTGGGTTTTTCCACGCTTCGTCAATAATAGCTTGTAATTCTTTAGCAGATGCTTGCATTTTTTGAGTTTCTGCGTCGTTCAATGGGATATTTACTGGACGAACGATACCATGTGCACCAACAACAGCTGGTTGACCGATAAAGACGTTTTTAACTCCGTATTGACCTTCTTGGAATACTGAAAGTGGAAGTACTGCGTTTTCATCGTCAAGGATTGCTTTAGTAATACGAGCAAGGGCTACTGCGATACCGTAGTATGTTGCACCTTTTTTGTTGATGATTGTGTAAGCTGCGTCACGAACACCTTCGAACAATTCAATCAATTCAGCTTCTTGAACATTTTGAGTGTCTTTAAGGAATTCTTCAAGGTTTACACCAGCGATGTTAGCGTGTGACCAAACAGCGAACTCAGAGTCACCGTGTTCACCCATAATGTAGGCGTGCACTGAACGAGCATCAACATCCAATTTTTCAGCAAGTGCTTGACGGAAACGTGCTGAGTCAAGTGAAGTACCTGAACCGATAACACGTTCTTTAGGGAAACCAGAGAATTTCCAAGTTGAGTAAGTCAAAACGTCAACTGGGTTAGCAGCAACAAGGAAGATACCTTTGAAACCTGATTCAACAACTTGAGTTACGATTGATTTGTTGATAGCAAGGTTTTTACCTACAAGGTCAAGACGAGTTTCACCTGGTTTTTGAGGCGCACCTGCAGTGATTACAACAAGGTCAGCGTCTGCACAGTCAGAGTATTGAGCTGCATAGATTTTTTTAGGTGAAGTGAAGGCAAGGGCGTGACTAAGGTCAAGCGCGTCACCAACAGCTTTTTCATGCAATTGTGGAATTTCGATAATTCCAAGCTCTTGTGCAATTCCTTGGTTAACAAGTGCAAAAGCGTAAGAAGAACCTACAGCACCATCACCGACAAGGATAACTTTTTTGTGTTGTTTAGTTGAAGTCATTATTCTAAACATCTCCTTAATTTTATTCAGGGATTTCCCCAGTTATTTTAATTCTATCACTTTTAAAAAGCTTTGTCACGGATATGCATTTCAGTTCTTGATGTAAACGTTTTAGTGATTTTAGATACCTGAAATATAGCGGACATTATGGTATAATATAGTTAATTACTAATAGTGAAATGAGGCATTTATTAATGCAGGATAGAAATTTAGTGAATGTCAATCTGACAAAGGAGATGAAGACGAGCTTTATCGACTACGCTATGAGTGTTATCGTAGCGCGGGCTCTTCCTGATGTTCGAGATGGCTTGAAACCGGTTCACCGTCGGATTCTCTATGGAATGAATGAATTGGGTGTTACTCCAGACAAACCCCATAAAAAATCTGCTCGTATTACAGGGGACGTCATGGGTAAATACCACCCACACGGGGATTCCTCTATCTATGAAGCCATGGTCCGCATGGCTCAATGGTGGAGTTACCGTTACATGCTTGTCGACGGCCATGGAAACTTTGGTTCCATGGATGGTGATGGTGCTGCCGCCCAACGTTACACCGAGGCACGCATGAGCAAGATTGCTCTGGAGATGCTTCGTGATATCAATAAAAATACAGTTGATTTCGTTGATAACTACGATGCCAATGAACGTGAACCCTTGGTATTGCCAGCGCGCTTTCCAAATCTTTTGGTTAATGGAGCGACTGGTATTGCGGTTGGGATGGCAACAAATATTCCACCTCATAACTTGGGTGAAACCATTGATGCAGTGAAGTTGGTCATGGACAATCCTGAAGTGACTACTAAGGACTTGATGGAAGTTTTGCCTGGTCCAGATTTTCCAACAGGTGCCCTTGTCATGGGGAAATCAGGTATTCATAAGGCTTATGAAACAGGTAAAGGTTCTATTGTCCTTCGTTCTCGTACTGAAATTGAAGAAACTAAAACTGGCCGTGAGCGCATCGTTGTGACAGAATTTCCATACATGGTAAATAAAACCAAGGTACATGAGCATATTGTTCGTTTGGTTCAGGAAAAACGCATTGAGGGAATAACAGCGGTACGTGATGAGTCAAACCGTGAAGGTGTTCGATTTGTTATCGAAGTTAAGCGCGATGCCTCAGCCAATGTTATCCTCAACAATCTTTTCAAGATGACCCAGATGCAAACTAACTTTGGTTTTAATATGTTGGCGATTCAAAATGGGGTACCGAAGATTTTGTCTCTTCGTCAGATTTTGGATGCTTATATCGAGCACCAAAAAGAAGTGGTTGTTCGTCGTACACGTTTTGATAAGGAAAAAGCGGAAGCACGTGCTCATATTTTAGAAGGTCTCTTGATCGCACTAGACTATATCGATGAAGTGATTCGTATCATTCGTGCTAGTGAAACAGATGCGGAAGCACAAGCTGAGTTGATGAGTAAGTTTAAGCTTTCTGAACGTCAAAGTCAGGCCATCCTTGATATGCGTCTTCGTCGTTTGACAGGTTTGGAACGCGATAAGATTCAGTCTGAGTATGATGACCTCTTGGCTCTGATTGCGGATTTAGCAGATATTCTAGCTAAGCCGGAACGTGTTTCTCAAATCATTAAAGATGAATTAGATGAAGTTAAACGTAAATTTGGTGACCAACGTCGTACGGAATTGATGGTCGGTGAAGTCTTAAGCCTCGAAGATGAGGATTTGATTGAAGAAACGGATGTCTTGATTACACTTTCTAACAAGGGATACATCAAACGTCTGGACCAAGCTGAGTTCACCGCTCAAAAACGTGGTGGTCGTGGTGTTCAAGGTACAGGTGTTAAGGATGATGATTTTGTCCGAGAGTTAGTGTCAACTAGCACTCATGATCACCTACTCTTCTTTACAAATAAAGGCCGTGTTTATCGCCTGAAAGGCTATGAAATTCCTGAGTATGGCCGTACAGCCAAGGGATTACCGATTGTCAATCTTTTGAAATTGGATGAAGGTGAAAGTATTCAGACCATCATCAATGTTGAATCTGAACGTAGCGATGATGCTTATCTTTTCTTCACAACTCGTCATGGTATTGTGAAGAGAACCAGCGTTAAGGAATTTGCTAATATTCGTCAAAATGGACTTAAAGCTCTGAATCTTAAAGATGAAGATGAGTTGATTAATGTCTTGCTGACAGAAGAGGACACGGATATTATCATTGGTACAAAGTTTGGTTATTCAGTTCGCTTTAATCAATCAGCTGTTCGTGGTATGAGTCGTGTCGCCACTGGTGTGAAAGGTGTTAACCTTCGTGACGGAGACACAGTTGTTGGTGCTAGTGTGATTACAGATCAGGACGAGGTTCTTATTATCACTGAAAAAGGATTTGGTAAGCGCACAGTTGCGACCGAATATCCAACTAAAGGTCGTGGTGGTAAAGGGATGCAAACTGCTAAAATTACTGAAAAGAATGGTTCCCTTGCTGGTCTTATGACTGTAAAAGGTGATGAAGATTTGATGATTATCACTGATACAGGTGTCATGATTCGAACCAACGTTGCCAATATTTCACAAACAGGTCGCTCAACTATGGGAGTTAAAGTGATGCGCCTGGACCAAGATGCTAAAATTGTAACCTTTACTACGGTTGCAGCGGCAGAAAAAGAAGAAGTTGGGACAGGAAACGAAACAGAAGGTGAAGCATAATGTCTCATAAAAAGAACAAAAAGAAAACAAACCGTAAAAATTTACTAATCAATATCTTGGCAGGGTTTTTAATCCTCTTGTCAGTGGCTTTGATTTTCAATTCAAAAATTCGTGATATGTTCATGGTTTGGAATACCAATAAATACCAAGTCAGCCAAGTATCAAAAGAAAAATTGGAAGAAAATCAAGATACAGAAGGGAATTTTGACTTTGATTCCGTAAAAGCCATCTCGTCAGAAGCTGTCTTATCCTCACAATGGGATTCGCAAAAATTGCCAGTTATCGGTGGAATTGCTGTCCCTGAGGTAGAAATTAACTTGCCTATTTTTAAGGGGCTTGATAATGTCAATCTCTTCTATGGAGCTGGTACAATGAAGCGTGACCAAGTGATGGGGAAAGGAAACTATTCACTTGCGAGCCACCACATCTTTACAGCAGAAAATGCCAGTCAAATGCTCTTTTCTCCACTGGCACGCGCTAAAAATGGGATGAAAATTTATCTAACTGATAAGGATAAAGTTTATACCTATGAAATTCGAGAAGTGAAGCATGT
The DNA here is from genome assembly GCF_946190335.1 of Streptococcus mitis. Lineage (GTDB taxonomy): Bacteria > Bacillota > Bacilli > Lactobacillales > Streptococcaceae > Streptococcus > Streptococcus mitis_CH. Next base: position 192,233 of record NZ_CAMHZN010000001.1, on the reverse strand, counting down.
GACACCAGATCGCGTCGATGAGATTGATGATCGTAGTGGTGTTGATGAAATCACACTTGTAACATGTGTAGACTATGATGCGACAGAACGTATTATCGTAAAAGGTGACTTGAAAGATACAAAAGATTATTCACAAACACCTGAAGAAATTCTAACAGCTTTCAATCAGCCATATAAACAGCGCTATTAATAGTTAAAGAATCAGTAAACATTTAGTTTTACTGGTTCTTTTTATATTGCTTTATAAACATATTATGTAATGTTAAATCAATACAAATATTATCATTTTTAAAAACAATTACCTATTTTAATATTTTGTGTTATAATACTAAATATAAAAAAATAGGAGACGTTTATGAGTTCGTCAGAGTTTATTTCGAAGATTGATTATTATTGCCACAAGAAAGAAAGTCTTTTCAAGCAAAGTAAGTTAAAGTATGCAATTCGTTCTATGTTTGCAGGTGCTTTTTTAACCTTCAGTACAGCTGCCGGGGCTATTGGTGCAGATTTACTTAATAGTATTGTTCCAAGTAGTGGGTATTTCCTGTTCCCATTTGTTTTTGCTTGGGGGCTGGTTTATATTGTCTTTCTAAATGCGGAATTGGTAACTTCCAATATGATGTATTTAACAGCAGGCGCATTTTTGAAAAAGATTGATTGGAAAAAGGCAATGATTATTTTACTCTATTGTACTTTGTTTAATCTCATTGGTGCCTTGGTAGCTGGATGGGCCTTTGCCAACTCGTCAGCCTTTTCGCATTTGACCCATGATAGTTTCCTTCCTAAGCTTGTAGCAAAGAAATTGGCGCGTCCAAGTGATTTAGTCCTGCTTGAGGGAATTCTTGCCAATGTATTTGTAAATATTGCTATTCTTTCATCTATATTAGTCAAAGACGGTGCTGCCAAACTATGGATTATTTTATCAGCTATTTCCATGTTTGTCTTCTTGTCCAATGAGCACATCGCTGCCAATTTTGCTTCCTTTAGTATTATGAAATTCAGCATGATTGCTGATCAAGTACCTCACTTTGATCTTCCAAATATCCTTCGACATTGGGGTGTAACCTTTATTGCTAACTTTATAGGTGGAGGTCTTCTGATTGGTTTACCGTATGCCTTTCTAAATAAGAATGAAGATACATATGTTGATTAAGAAGAGTCAGTGTATCAGGGAGAATCAGAACGATTCTCTCTTTTTCTTTGACAAAATAGGCTTGCAGAGAAAATCGTTTTGTAAATTGTAACAACAAAATATATTAAATAGAATAAAAGTTATTCCATGCAATCTTTATATTCTAATAATTAAAAATTCTAAAAGCTTGTTATTAAAACAATGTAAACGATTGCTGGATTTATAAATTTATTAAAAATACAATTAGGAAAGGCTTTTCATTATATCGATTTTATGTTATAATTATCACAAATAAAAGTTTTAGGAGTTTATTATGATTTCTTCAGAATTTATCTCAAAGATTGAATTTGCTTGCAAGAAGAAAGAAAGTCTTTATAGTCAAAGCAAATTTAAGTATGCGATTCGTTCTATGTTCGCAGGTGCATTTTTAACCTTCAGTACTGCTGCTGGTGCAGTTGGGGCTGACTTGATTAATAAAATTGCACCAGGTAGTGGACGCTTCCTCTTCCCATTTGTCTTTGCTTGGGGATTGGCCTACATTGTTTTCTTGAATGCCGAGTTGGTAACATCAAACATGATGTTCTTGACTGCTGGTAGTTTCTTGAAAAAAATCTCTTGGAGAAAAACAGCTGAGATTTTACTTTACTGTACTTTGTTCAACCTTATCGGAGCCTTGATAGCAGGTTGGGGGTTTGCCCACTCAGCAGCTTATGCACATCTGACTCATGATAGTTTCATCTCAGGGGTTGTTGAGATGAAATTAGGCCGTTCAAATGAATTAATCTTGCTTGAGGCGATTTTGGCAAATATTTTCGTAAATATTGCGATTCTTTCATTTGTTTTGGTCAAAGATGGTGGTGCCAAACTTTGGCTTGTGTTGTCAGCAATTTACATGTTTGTATTCTTAACAAACGAGCACATTGCGGCGAACTTTGCTTCATTCGCGATTGTAAAATTCAGTGTTGCTGCTGATTCAATTGCTAACTTCGGTGTTGGGAATATGCTTCGCCACTGGGGGGTAACCTTCATTGGAAACTTTATCGGAGGAGGCCTCTTGATGGGCCTTCCATATGCCTTCCTCAATAAAAATGAAGATACTTATGTAGATTAAGAAAATGAGCACGATTGAGTCGTGCTTTTTTCGTTTTTAAAATAGAGTAATAGCTATTTCTTATATCAAAATATAGAAAACTGATATTTGTAAACTATAACTTAAGGTGCTACAATATCCTTAATCAAACTATTTGGAGGTCGTTTTATGACTCGTGATTTTAAATTTGAAACCTTACAATTGCATGCTGGGCAAGTAGTTGATCCAGCAACCAAGTCTCGTGCAGTGCCGATTTATCAAACAACATCCTTCGTTTTTGATGATACGCAGGAAGGTGCCGATCTTTTTGCCTTGAGAAAACCAGGCAACATCTATACTCGTATTACTAATCCTACAACGGCTGCCTTTGAAGAAAGAATTGCTGCTCTTGAAGGTGGTGTTGGAGCTCTTGCAACAGCATCAGGTATGGCCGCAGTAACTTATACGATTTTGGCGCTTGCCCATGCTGGTGATCATGTAGTAGCGGCATCAACTATTTACGGCGGGACCTTCAACCTCTTGAAAGAAACCCTTCCTCGTTATGGTATCACAACAACCTTTGTGGACGTGGATAATTTGGAGGAAGTAGAAGCAGCTATCAATGACAATACCAAGCTTGTCTTGATTGAAACCTTGGGCAACCCCTTGATTAACATTCCAGATTTGGAAAAATTGGCAGAGATTGCTCATAAGCATCAGATTCCACTCGTTTCAGATAATACCTTTGCAACACCTTATTTGATTAACGTTTTTTCTCACGGTGTAGATATTGCTATTCACTCTGCGACTAAGTTTATCGGTGGGCATGGTACGACTATTGGTGGAGTGATTGTCGATAGCGGTCGTTTTGACTGGGCGGCTTCAGGGAAATTCCCTCAATTTGTTGACGAGGATCCAAGTTATCATAACTTGAGCTATACTCGTGATGTGGGTGCAGTAGCCTTTATTATCGCTGTCCGTGTTCAATTGCTTCGTGATACGGGTGCGGCATTGTCTCCATTTAATGCCTTCCTCTTGCTCCAAGGACTTGAAACTCTTTCACTTCGTGTGGAACGCCATGTGCAAAATGCAGAGAAAATTGTTGATTTCCTTGTCAACCATCCTAAGGTAGAAAAGGTAAACTATCCAAAACTTGCAGACAGTCCTTATCATGCCTTGGCTGAGAAATACTTGCCAAAAGGTGTGGGCTCAATCTTTACTTTCCATGTCAAAGGTGGGGAGGCAGAAGCACGCAAGGTTATTGATCATTTAGAAATCTTCTCTGACCTTGCAAATGTGGCAGATGCCAAGTCTCTTGTGGTTCACCCAGCAACAACTACTCACGGTCAATTGTCAGAAAAAGACTTAGAAGCCGCAGGTGTAACACCAAACCAAATCCGCTTGTCTATCGGTCTTGAAAATGTAGAAGATTTGATTGAAGACTTGCGCTTGGCCTTGGAAAAAATTTAAGGAAAAGAAGATAAACAGTGGGTTTCGACTCACTGTTTTTGATTTTCCCTCAGGCATGATATAATGGTTACAGAAGTCTAGAAAGAGGAACGATATGAACGAAATCAAATGCCCCAACTGTGGGGAAGTCTTTACAGTAAATGAGAGCCAGTATGCTGAACTTTTATCCCAAGTGAGAACGGCAGAGTTTGATAAGGAATTGCACGACCGGATGAAGCAGGAACTGGCCTTGGCTGAGCAAAAGGTCATGAATGAACAACAGTCTAAACTAGCTCAAAAAGACCAAGAAATTGCGCAATTACAGAGTCAAATCCAAAACTTTGATACAGAAAAAGAATTGGCCAAGAAAGAGGTTGAACAGACAAGCCATCAGGCCTTATTGGCTAAGGACAAGGAAGTACAGGCTTTGGAAAACCAATTGGTCACCTTGCGTTTAGAGCATGAAAATCAACTACAGAAGACCCTCTCTGACCTAGAAAAAGAACGAGACCAGGTTAAAAATCAGCTTCTCTTGCAAGAAAAAGAAAACGAACTCTCTCTTGCTTCAGTTAAACAAAACTATGAAGCCCAGCTCAAAGCAGCCAGTGAACAAGTCGAATTTTATAAGAATTTCAAAGCCCAACAATCTACAAAAGCTATCGGGGAAAGTCTGGAACACTACGCAGAGAGTGAGTTTAACAAGGTCCGTAGTTTTGCCTTTCCAAATGCTTACTTTGAGAAGGATAACAAGGTTTCTGCGCGTGGTTCTAAAGGAGACTTTATCTTCCGTGAATGTGATGAAAATGGAGTAGAGATTATCTCCATTATGTTTGAGATGAAAAATGAAGCAGATGGAACAGAGAAGAAGCACAAGAATGCAGATTTTTACAAGGAATTAGACAAGGACCGTCGGGAGAAGAACTGTGAGTATGCCGTTTTGGTGACCATGCTTGAAGCTGATAACGACTACTTTAACACAGGGATTGTTGACGTCAGCCACGAGTATGAAAAGATGTATGTGGTTCGTCCTCAATTCTTTATCCAGTTGATTGGGCTCTTACGTAATGCGGCGCTAAATTCCCTAAAATACAAGCAGGAGCTGGCCTTGGTGCGTGAGCAAAATATTGACATTACGCATTTTGAAGAAGACTTAGATGCCTTTAAACTAGCCTTTGCTAAGAACTATAACTCAGCTTCGACTAACTTTGGCAAAGCTATCGATGAAATTGACAAGGCCATCAAACGCATGGAAGAGGTCAAGAAATTCCTAACCACATCTGAAAACCAACTTCGCCTTGCAAACAACAAATTGGAAGATGTTTCCGTCAAAAAATTGACCCGTAAAAATCCAACTATGAAAGCTAAGTTTGAAGCTCTGAAAGGAGAGTGAGAAAGAAATATATGAACGGTATTATCAACTTAAGAAAAGAAGCGGGAATGACCTCGCATGATGCAGTTTTTAAACTGCGTAAGATTTTGGGAACCAAGAAGATTGGTCATGGTGGGACCTTGGATCCGGATGTGGTGGGTGTTTTGCCCATTGCAGTTGGCAAGGCGACCCGCATGGTCGAGTTTATGCAGGATGAGGGCAAGGTCTATGAGGGGGAAATCACTCTTGGCTATTCAACGACGACAGAGGATGCTAGTGGGGAAGTGGTCGCTGAGACACCCGTTCTGTCGCCCTTGGATGAAAAGCTTGTCGATGAAGCAATCGCCAGTCTGACAGGACCTATTATTCAGATTCCGCCTATGTATTCTGCGGTTAAGGTCAATGGTCGTAAGCTCTATGAGTATGCACGTGCAGGTCAGGAAGTGGAGCGTCCAGAACGTCAGGTGACCATTTATCAATTTGAACGGACAAGTCCGATTACTTATGAGGGTCATCTTGCACGCTTTACTTTTCGTGTGAAATGTAGTAAGGGAACCTATATTCGTACCTTATCAGTTGACTTGGGAGAAAAATTGGGCTATTCGGCCCATATGTCTCAGTTAACTCGTACTAGTGCTGCTGGTTTGCAACTAGAAGATGCTCTTACCTTGGAAGAAATTGCTGAGAAAGTGGAAACTGGCCAACTGGATTTTCTCCATCCTCTAGAGATTGGGACAGGCGACCTTGTCAAAGTTTTCCTAAGTCCAGAAGAGGCTACAGAAGTACGCTTTGGTCGTTTTATCGAACTCGAACAAACAGAACAAGAATTAGCTGCCTTTGAAGACGATAAATTACTAGCCATTCTAGAAAAACGGGACAATCTCTACAAGCCAAGGAAGGTTTTTAGATAATCTAACTGGGGTGTAGGGAGTGTTGTTTCTCCTAGACTATCCAAATCAGACTATAAATTTTGCAAAAAATGTGATAGAATAGACCACGGATAAAAAAACGGAGGATAGCATGCAAAATAGACCAATCATTATCGGAGTGACAGGTGGTTCTGGTGGAGGTAAGACCAGTGTTTCAAGAGCCATTTTATCGCATTTTCCTGATGAAAAGATTTCCATGATTGAGCATGATTCATACTACAAGGATCAGTCTCATTTGACCTTTGAAGAGCGTGTCAAAACCAACTACGACCATCCTTTTGCCTTTGATACAGACTTGATGATTGAGCAAATTAAGGAATTGTTGGCAGGGCGTCCGGTGGACATCCCGACTTATGACTATACAGAGCATACACGAAGTAGCAAGACCTATCGTCAGGAGCCTCAAGATGTCTTTATCGTTGAGGGGATTTTGGTCTTGGAGGACAAGCGTCTGCGCGATTTGATGGATATCAAGATTTTTGTGGATACGGATGATGATGTACGCATTATTCGTCGTATCAAGCGTGATATGGAAGAACGTGGCCGTAGCCTTGATAGCGTCATTGACCAGTATTTAGGTGTGGTTAAACCCATGTACCACCAGTTTATCGAGCCAACCAAGCGTTATGCGGATATCGTCATTCCTGAAGGGGTTAGCAATACCGTTGCTATCGACCTGTTGACGACCAAGATTGAAAAGATTTTGGAAGAAGCTCGGAACAGCAAATAATCAGATGTGGAGGCTTTTCCTCCTTTTTTTATTTTTCCCTCATAATGGTACATAAATGGAGATTTTTAGGCATATTTTTGGTATAATAATACCCATGAAAGAGCAAGGAAATGAGTAGTAGGTGGAGATGGAAAAGTATTTATCGGTAACAACTTTGACCAAGTATCTGAAAATGAAATTCGATAAAGACCCTTACTTGGAACGGGTCTATTTAACTGGTCAAGTTTCCAACTTTCGTAAACGACCTACTCACCAATATTTCTCCCTAAAGGATGACCATGCAGTCATTCAAGCGACTATTTGGTCTGGGATTTATCAGAAATTAGGGTTTGACCTTGAAGAAGGAATGAAGATCAATGTGATTGGGCGTGTACAGGTCTATGAACCAAGTGGTAGCTACTCCATTATCATTGAAAAGGCTGAGCCTGATGGGGTTGGGGCGCTTGCGATTCAGTTTGAACAACTCAAGAAAAAATTGGCAGAAGAAGGTCTGTTTCAAGAGAGATTCAAGCAACCTCTGCCCCAATTTTCTAAGAGAATTGGTGTGGTAACCAGTCGCAGTGGAGCTGTTATTCGAGATATTATCACGACCGTCAGCAGGCGATTTCCAGGTGTCGATATCTTACTTTATCCAACTAAGGTTCAAGGTGAGGGTTCTGCGGAGGAAATTGCTAGAAATATTGCGCGTGCTAATCAACGGGACGATTTGGATTTGCTCATTATTGGTCGTGGTGGTGGTTCCATCGAGGATCTCTGGGCCTTTAACGAAGAAATTGTGGTACGAGCTATTTTTGAATCTCGTTTGCCAGTTATCTCTAGTGTGGGGCATGAGACGGATGTGACTTTGGCGGACTTTGTGGCAGATCGCAGAGCAGCGACGCCAACAGCAGCTGCTGAGCTAGCAACTCCTGTGACCAAGTTGGATGTATTGGCTCATTTGCAAAATCAGGAAAAACGGATGGCAACAGCAGTCCGAAATGTCCTATCTAAGAAACAAGAATCTTTGAAAAAATGCAGTCAGTCTGTTATCTTTAGACAGCCAGAGCGCTTGTATGATGGTTATTTGCAACGCTTGGACCAACTGCAACTGCGCTTAAAACAAAGTTTGCGCACACAGATTTCCGATAACAAACAGCTAGTACAAGCAAGGACACATCAACTGGTGCAATTATCACCTGTTACCAAAATCCAGCGTTATCAAGACCGCCTAGGTCAGTTGGATAAGCTCCTACGTAGCCAAATGGCGCTGGTTTATGATGCCAAGGTTGCTGAGGTCAAGAGATTATCAGAAGCCGTACTGATGTTGGATACCAGTCGAATCGTGGCGCGTGGTTATGCTATTGTCAAAAAAGAAGATTCAGTTATCGATTCGGTTGAGAGTTTGAAGAAAAAAGACCAAGTGACGCTTTTGATGCGAGATGGTCAAGTAGAATTAGAGGTTAAAGATGTCAAAACAAAAGAAATTTGAGGAAAATCTAGCAGAACTGGAGACCATTGTCCAAAGTTTGGAAAATGGTGAAATTGCTTTGGAAGATGCGATTGCGGCCTTTCAAAAGGGTATGGTCTTGTCAAAAGAGCTCCAAGCGACGCTGGATAAGGCTGAAAAGACCTTGGTCAAGGTCATGCAAGAAGACGGAACAGAAAGTGATTTTGAATGAAAAAGCAAGAAAAATTAGCTCTTGTTGAGTCAGCTTTGGAAGACTTTTATGGAGACCAGCAGTTTGCCTCTAGTTTGAGAGAGTCGGTTCTCTATTCCATTCATGCTGGTGGCAAGCGTATTCGGCCTTTTCTCTTGTTGGAAGTTTTGGAAGCCTTGCAAGTTGCCATCAAACCTGCTCACGCGCAGGTGGCTGCGGCCTTGGAAATGATTCATACAGGGAGCTTGATTCATGATGATCTTCCAGCTATGGATGATGATGATTACCGTCGAGGGCGTTTGACCAACCATAAGAAATTCGGTGAAGCTATGGCGATTTTGGCTGGAGATGCTTTGTTCCTAGATCCTTATGCCTTGATAGCGCAGGCAGATTTGCCAAGTCAGATTAAGGTAGACTTGATTGCCAACTTATCCCTTGCTTCAGGTAGTCTGGGTATGGTGGCAGGGCAGGTTTTGGACATGGAGGGTGAACACCAGCATTTGTCTTTGGAAGAACTCCAGACTATTCATGCTAATAAGACTGGAAAACTACTAGCTTATCCCTTCCAAGCGGCTGCTATTATAGCCGAATTAGCACCTGAGATGCAGGCAAAGCTGAAAACTGTTGGTGAATTAATTGGACTTGCTTTTCAAGTTCGAGATGACGTACTGGATGTGACAGCTAGTTTTGAGGAAATCGGCAAGACGCCTCAAAAAGATTTGCAGGCTGAAAAATCAACCTATCCAGCCTTGTTGGGCTTGGAAGAGGCCATTGCCTTTTGTAACCAGACTTTGGATCAAGCTAATTCCAAATTAGAAGAAATTGCCCAGCAGGTTCCCTTTGAAACAGAATCGATTGTAAAAGTAGTAGAAAGTTTGAGAATCAATGGCTAAGGAAAGAGTGGATGTACTAGCTTATAAACAGGGCTTGTTTGAAACGCGAGAACAAGCAAAGCGCGGTGTGATGGCTGGCCTAGTCGTAGCAGTCCTTAATGGAGAACGGTTTGACAAACCAGGAGAGAAAATTCCAGATGACACCGAGCTAAAACTCAAGGGAGAGAAACTCAAGTATGTCAGCCGTGGTGGCTTGAAATTAGAAAAGGCCTTGCAGGTCTTTGATTTGTCAGTGGAAGGAGCTACCACGATTGATATCGGTGCCTCTACTGGAGGTTTTACCGATGTCATGTTGCAAAATGGTGCTGAGTTGGTCTTTGCAGTCGATGTTGGTACCAATCAGTTAGCTTGGAAACTACGCCAAGACCCACGGGTTGTCAGCATGGAGCAGTTCAATTTTCGCTATGCTGAAAAGACTGATTTCGAGCAGGAACCGAGCTTTGCCAGCATTGACGTGAGTTTCATTTCCCTCAGTCTGATTCTTCCGGCCTTGCATCGTGTCTTGGCTAATCAAGGTCAGGTTGTGGCTCTGGTTAAGCCCCAGTTTGAGGCAGGACGTGAGCAAATTGGAAAAAATGGAATCATTCGCGATGCCAAGGTTCATCAACATGTCCTTGAATCTGTCACAGCTATGGCAGTAGAGGAAGGCTTTTCAGTTCTTGGTTTGGACTTTTCTCCCATCCAAGGCGGTCATGGAAATATTGAGTTTTTAACGTATTTGAAAAAAGAAGAGTCAGCAAGCAATCAGGTTCTGGCTGATATTGAAGAAGTAGTAGAGAGGGCGCATAGTCAATTTAAAAATGAATAAAAAAGAGAGACTTGAAAAAATTAGACGATTTGTGACAGATTATCAAATCGGTACACAGGAAGAAATCGTAGAACATTTGAAAGAAGCAGGTATCACTGCCACTCAAGCGACGGTATCCCGAGATATCAAAGAGCTAGGTATTGTCAAAATTCCTTTGAGAGACAATACCTATGTCTATGAATTGCCAAAATCAATCGTGAAAAGTTTGCAACTGGCTGAAGACAATATCGAATCGGCAGAATTGATGGACAAGATGATCAATCTCCAAGTCATCCCAGGAAATACAGCTTTTGTAAAAGCTCAGTTAACCGAGACTTTTGCGGATAAGATTTTTAGCTGTTTAGCTGATGATAGCTCGATTTTAGTCATTGCCAGAAGTGAAAGTCTAGCTGAGGAAATCTTTGAACAAGTAAAAAATTGGTAGGTCTATATGTTACTTGAAATTTCGATAAAAAACTTTGCCATTATTGAGGCTATTTCCCTCAATTTTGAAAAGGGGATGACTGTCCTGACTGGTGAAACGGGTGCAGGGAAGTCGATTATCATTGATGCCATGAATATGATGTTGGGAGCTCGTGCGACGACAGATGTTATTCGTCATGGTGCGCCTAAGGCAGAGATTGAGGGGCTTTTCTCAGTTGAGAATAGTCGTCTTTTACAGGAAATTTTTGATGAGCAAGGTTTGGAATTGGGTGATGAGATTATCATCCGTCGTGAAATTTTGCAAAATGGTCGTAGTATCAGCCGTGTGAATGGCCAGATGGTCAATCTGTCTGTTTTGCGTGCTATTGGGCAACATCTTGTGGACATACATGGTCAGCATGACCAAGAGGAGTTAATGCGTCCTCAACTGCACATCCAGATGTTGGATGAATTTGGCGATGCAGCTTTTTGGGACTTGAAAGAAACCTATCAAACTAGTTTTGATGCTTATCGAAAAATGCGCAAGCAGGTTCTGGAAGTCAAGAAAAACCAACAGGAACATAAGGCTCGTATTGAAATGTTGGAATTTCAAATGGCAGAAATTGAGGCAGCAAACTTGCAGGCTGGAGAAGACTTGACTCTCAACCAAGAGAGAGAGAAACTTCTCAACCATAAAAATATTGCGGATACGCTGACCAATGCCTACAGCATGTTGGACAATGAAGACTTTTCAAGTCTGGCCAATGTTCGTTCGGCCATGAATGACATGGAAAGTGTCGAAGAGTATGACCCTGACTACCGTGAAATTTCAAGCTCTCTGTCTGAGACCTACTATGTCTTAGAAGACATTAGCAAGCGTTTGGAAGCTATCATTGAGGACCTTGATTTTGATGGCAATCGCCTCATGCAGGTTGAGAATCGTTTGGACCTTCTTCATACCATTACTCGTAAGTATGGTGGAACTGTGGATGATGTCTTGCTTTATTTTGCCAAAATTACAGAAGAATACAATCTCTTAACAGGCAATAACCTTTCGTCTGAAGACATGGAAGCAGAGCTTAAAAAATTGGAAGTTAATCTTGTTGATTTGGCAGGTCAGCTTGCATCTGCTCGTCATGATTTGGCTCAGCAATTAGAATCTGAGATTAAACAAGAACTACAGGACCTGTATATGGAAAAAGCTCAGTTTCAGGTTCGTTTTAGCAAGGGCAAATTCAGCCGTGAGGGCAATGAAACAGTTGAGTTTTACATTTCAACCAACCCTGGCGAAGATTTTAAACCCTTGGTCAAGGTTGCTTCTGGAGGGGAATTATCTCGTCTCATGCTAGCTATTAAATCTGCCTTTTCTCGCAAAGAGGGCAAGACAAGTATTGTCTTTGATGAAGTGGATACAGGAGTTTCAGGCCGTGTAGCTCAGGCTATTGCACAGAAGATTCACAAGATTGGCCAACATGGTCAGGTTCTGGCTATTTCCCATTTACCACAAGTGATTGCGATTGCGGATTATCAATTCTTTATTGAGAAGATTAGTAATGACCATTCAACAGTTTCGACTGTTCGTCTCTTGACGGTTGAAGAGCGAGTGGAAGAAGTTGCTAAGATGTTGGCAGGTGATGATGTGACGGAAGCAGCCCTGACGCAAGCCAGAGAATTGTTGAGAAACAGGGAGAAATAAGATGACAGACTATTATGTAATTGGAGATGTTCATGGAAAAGCTGGGATGCTGGAAGACCTTCTCAAAACATGGGATGGTCAGACCCAGTTGCTCTTTCTAGGGGACTTGATTGACCGTGGTGAAGATAGTCGCCGTGTCCTAGAGATGGTTAAGGACTTGGTCGATAATCAAGGGGCTGTCTGTTTGTCAGGAAACCACGAGTATATGTTTCTGACTTGGCTTGATGACCCAGAAGAAAGCTATGATCATTATCGTCGCAATGGTGGTGATACAACCATTAACTCTATCCTAGGTCGTCCCTTGGATGCGCCAGTTGATGGGGTAGAAGATGCCAAGCGTGTTGCTACTGAAGCGGCAGACTTGGTCGAATTTATTCGTCAAATGCCATTTGTGGTAGAGACAGACAAGTATATCTTTGTTCACGCAGGTATTGATTTGACCTTGGATGACTGGCATGAAACCACAGATTATAAAAAAGTCTGGCTTAGAAAACCATTCCACGAAGCAGAAAATCATACTGGAAAAATCATTGTCTTTGGCCATACACCGGTCTATAGTTTGCTGAAGCAAGAGCGTGGTACTGCTGAGCTTTGGACTACAGAAGATGGCAAGATTGGGATGGACGGAGGAGCTGTCTATGGTGGTGTCCTTCACGGGATTGTCTTTACAGACCAAGGAATGACAGAACAACACTTTATCGAAAATGACGGCTTTGTCGCTGAAGATTAGTACTCCTAACAGGGTATGGTCTTGTCAAAATGTCAAAAACAATTTATAATAAATAGATACCCTGAAAGGAAGAGAATCATGAACTTAGAAGAATTGAAAAAACGACAGGAGAAGATCCGGAACTTCTCTATTATCGCCCATATTGACCACGGGAAATCGACTCTAGCAGACCGCATTTTGGAAAAAACAGAGACCGTTTCAAGTCGTGAAATGCAGGCCCAGCTTTTGGATAGCATGGATTTAGAACGGGAACGTGGGATTACCATTAAACTCAATGCCATCGAGCTGAATTATACTGCAAAAGATGGGGAAACTTATATTTTCCACTTGATTGACACGCCGGGGCACGTTGACTTTACCTATGAAGTTTCGCGTTCGCTAGCTGCCTGTGAGGGAGCGATTTTGGTGGTCGATGCTGCTCAAGGGATTGAGGCTCAAACCCTTGCCAACGTTTATCTAGCCTTGGACAATGATTTGGAAATCATGCCTGTCATTAACAAAATTGACCTGCCTGCTGCAGATCCAGAGCGCGTGCGTACAGAGATTGAAGATGTGATCGGACTAGACGCCAGCGAAGCAGTCTTAGCTTCAGCTAAAGCTGGTATTGGTATTGAAGAAATACTCGAACAAATCGTAGAGAAAGTGCCAGCCCCAACGGGCGATGTGACTGCACCACTTAAGGCATTGATTTTCGACTCGGTCTATGATGCCTACCGCGGGGTTATTCTCCAGGTTCGTGTTATGGATGGGGTAGTTAAACCTGGCGATAAGATTCAGCTCATGAGCAATGGCAAGACCTTTGATGTGACCGAGGTCGGAATTTTCACACCGAAAGCAGTAGGGCGCGATTTCCTAGCGACAGGTGATGTTGGTTATATTGCGGCTTCTATCAAGACGGTTCAAGACACGCGTGTCGGAGACACAGTGACCCTAGCAAGCAATCGTGCGACAGAGCCACTTGATGGTTACAAGCAGATGAACCCTATGGTCTTTGCGGGTCTTTACCCAATTGAGTCAAACAAGTACAATGACCTTCGTGAAGCACTTGAGAAACTGCAGCTCAACGATGCTAGCTTGCAGTTTGAACCAGAAACATCTCAGGCACTTGGATTTGGTTTCCGTTGTGGTTTCCTTGGACTTCTCCATATGGATGTTATCCAAGAGCGTTTGGAACGTGAGTTCAACATTGACCTCATCATGACAGCTCCATCTGTTATCTATAAGGTCAACTTGACCGACGGCGAGTCTATGGATGTGTCTAACCCATCTGAGTTCCCAGACCCAACTAAGATTGCGACCATTGAGGAACCTTATGTTAAGGCGCAAATCATGGTACCACAGGAGTTCGTCGGAGCAGTGATGGAGCTAGCTCAGCGCAAGCGTGGGGACTTTGTGACTATGGACTATATTGATGATAACCGTGTCAATGTTATCTATCAAATTCCTCTTGCTGAAATCGTCTTTGACTTCTTTGATAAGCTTAAGTCTTCGACACGTGGTTATGCAAGTTTTGACTACGAATTGTCAGAGTATCGCCCATCTAAGCTGGTGAAAATGGATATCCTCTTGAATGGGGATAAGGTCGACGCCCTCAGCTTTATCGTTCACAAGGATTTTGCCTACGAACGTGGTAAACTCATCGTTGATAAACTTAAGAAAATCATCCCTCGTCAACAATTTGAGGTGCCAATCCAAGCAGCAATTGGACATAAGATTGTGGCTCGTACAGATATCAAGGCCCTTCGTAAGAACGTACTTGCTAAATGTTATGGTGGTGACGTTTCTCGTAAACGTAAACTCCTTGAAAAACAAAAAGCTGGTAAGAAACGTATGAAAGCTATCGGATCAGTAGAAGTTCCACAAGAAGCCTTTCTCAGCGTCTTGAGTATGGATGAAGAATAAGTTATCAGAAATGCCTTTCCTTGTTCATAGGAAATTTATATAATAATAAATAGTAAAGCAGGCTTAGATGGTCTGCTTTTTTAGTTTCTAGAACAGAAAAAATGTTTGAAATGTTTGTTTATATGTTTGTTTTTATATAACAAGCTATAAAAACAACAAAAATATAAAAAAAGAGACAAAAAACAACAGAAAAATATTGACAACGATTTCATATAGTGTTATACTTATAGCATAAAGTTAATGGAAAGAAGGGAAAACCTTATGGGATTAGATCATTTCTTTGACAAAAACCTTGTGTTTTGCTTAGAAGCGGATAATCAAGAACATCTCTTTGATCAGGTTGCAACTTTATTGGAAGAACGAGAAATCGTAACTCCAACTTATCGTGAAGCCTTGATTACGCGTGAAAAGTCATTTCCAACTGGCTTAGATATGGAATTTTTGGGTAAGGATTTGCCGAATGTGGCTATTCCTCACACAGATATTGTTCATAATCTAGCTGAAAAAGTTGTGGTTGTTCGATTAGAGAAACCGGTGACTTTCCACAATATGATTGCACCAGATAAGGAAGTAGAGGTATCCTTGCTCTTCTTTATCATTAATAACTCAAGTTCAAGTCAAACGAACATTCTTGCTCAGTTGATGGACTTCTTTACTGGAAATGGTCATCTTGAAGACCTATCAAAAATTTCTGATCCTGAAGCCCTCTATGCTTATATAGCTGAAGAAACTGCATAATCTTGTCTATTAAAAATATTAAATCGGAGGAAATCCATATGATTAAAATTCTTGCTGCCTGCGGTGCAGGTGTTAACTCAAGCCACCAAATTAAAAGTGCTCTTGAAGAAGAACTTTCAAACCGCGGTTTCGATGTTCACTGTGATGCGGTAATGGTCAAAGACGTTAACGAAGACCTTATCAAAGGTTATGACATCTTCACACCCATTGCTGCTACAGACCTTGGTTTTGATCCAGGTATTCCAGTTATCGAAGCTGGACCAATCTTATTCCGTATCCCAGCAATGAGCGCTCCAGTATTTGATAATATTGAAGCAGCTATCAAAGAACACGGATTAAGCTAATTTTAATTTGTTAACATTCATATAACATAAAAAAGGGAGGAACTGTTATGGATGCAATCTTTGGCCTAATCAAAGAATTTTTCACACCTATCTTAGATATGGGTGGACCTGTCATCATGTTAATCATTTTGACAGTATTGGCTTTACTTTTTGGAGTGAAATTCTCCAAAGCGCTTGAAGGTGGTATCAAACTTGCCATCGCTCTTACTGGTATCGGAGCTATCATCGGTATGCTAAATGGTGCTTTCTCAGCATCACTTGCAAAATTCGTTGAAAATACTGGTATCCAATTGAGTATCACTGACGTTGGTTGGGCACCACTTGCAACAATCACTTGGGGATCTGCTTGGACACTTTACTTCTTGCTTATCATGTTGATTGTCAACGTAGTAATGCTTGCTATGAAGAAAACTGATACACTTGACGTCGATATCTTCGATATCTGGCACTTGTCTATCACAGGTCTTTTGATTAAATGGTATGCAGACAACAACGGTGTGAGCCAAGGGGTTTCACTCTTGATTGCTACAGCAGCTATCGTACTTGTTGGTGTGTTGAAAATTATCAACTCTGACTTGATGAAACCTACATTTGATGACCTTCTTAACGCACCAAGTTCATCACCAATGACATCAACTCACATGAACTACATGATGAACCCAGTTATCATGGTTTTGGATAAGATTTTTGAAAAATTCTTCCCAGGTCTTGATAAATATGACTTTGATGCTGCTAAATTGAACAAAAAAATCGGTTTCTGGGGATCTAAATTCTTTATCGGTTTCATTCTTGGTATTGTTATCGGTATTATGGGAACTCCACATCCAATTGAAGGGGTTGCAGATGCAGATAAATGGCGTCTTGTTATCAGAGGATGGTTGTCTCTTGGTTTGACTGCCGGTGTATCTTTGGAACTCTTCTCACTTATCGGTTCATGGTTCATCGCAGCCGTAGAACCACTATCACAAGGTATTACAAACGTTGCTACTAAACGTCTTCAAGGACGTAAATTCAACATCGGTCTTGACTGGCCATTCATCGCTGGTCGTGCTGAAATCTGGGCTTGTGCTAACGTACTTGCACCAATCATGTTGATTGAAGCTGTGCTTCTTTCAAAAGTTGGAAATGGTATCTTGCCACTTGCAGGTATCATCGCAATGGGTGTTACTCCAGCTCTCTTGGTTGTGACACGTGGTAAATTGCTCCGTATGATTATTTTCGGAACACTCTTGTTGCCACTCTTCCTTCTTTCAGGTACACTTATCGCACCATTTGCAACAGAACTTGCTAAAGGTGTAGGTGCCTTCCCAGCAGGTGTGAGTGAAACTCAATTGATTACTCACTCAACTCTTGAAGGACCAATCGAAAAACTTCTTGGTTGGACAATTGGTAACACTACAACTGGTGATATCAAAGCAATCCTTGGTGCAGTAGTCTTCCTTGTATTCTATATCGGTATCTTTGCTTGGTACAGAAAACAAATGATCAAACGTAACGAAGAGTACGCGGCAAAAGCAAAATAATGCGCTCCTATAAAATGTAAATTGTTGAAACTAGGTTGTCATACCATTAGGAGTGACAGCCTAGTTTTTTATAAACTATCAAGAAATCGGAGAAAATGATGGTAATTGAATTAAAATCAGAACAATTAAGAGTTGAATTTAACAGTTTTGGTGGGGCTCTTTCTTCTATAAAAGATACTGAGGGAGTTGAGTATTTGTGGCAAGGGGATGCTACTTATTGGAGTGGACAAGCTCCTGTTCTCTTTCCCATTTGTGGTTCATTGAGAGAGGATACAGCCGTCTATATAGATGAGAAGGGGCAGGAAAGCAAAGGAAAGATTCCTCGTCATGGTCTGGTCCGCAAGAAAGAATTTGAATTAGTTGAGCAGACAGACAAGAGTGTAACTTTTGCAATTGAAGACGATGAGAATAGCTATCAGAACTACCCTTATCATTTCCGCCTAGAAATCACTTATATCCTTACTGGAAAGACCGTACGGACTCAATACAAGATTTTCAATAAAGAAACTAGCAAGGTCATGCCTTACTTTATTGGTGGACATCCAGGCTTTAATTGTCCCTTACTGGATGATGAAGTCTATGAAGATTACTATTTAGAGTTTGAGAAAGAAGAGACTTGCTCTGTTCCACGTCCTTTCCCAGAAACGGGTATGCTGGATTTTCAAGATAGAAGTCCATGGCTAGAGGGGCAAAAAGAAATAGATCTTAGTTATGATCTTTTCAGCACGGATGCAGTCACCTTAGATGACTTGCAATCTAGAACAATTGCGCTTCGTTCTCGTAAACATGATAAGGGATTGAAAGTGCACTTTGCAGAGTTTCCAAACCTCATTATCTGGTCAACTTTGAATAAAGGTCCTTTCATTGCTTTTGAACCATGGTCTGGCTTGTCAACATCCCTTGAAGAAGGAGATCATCTAGAAGATAAGAAGAATGTTCGTCTCCTAGAACCTGGTCAAGTAGATCAAGTTGGTTTTGATATCGAAATTTTTTAGTTAAAAAAACACAAAAACAAACACTAACTGTTGACTTTTTCCGGAAATAGGAGTATATTATGTTTGTAAGCAACAAATGATGTTTGTAGCAAACAAATAATCACTTGTTATATTCTCTTTCGTGGAGAAAGATTATTTCTAGGAAACTGATTTCCTAAACTTGAATAAGGTGTCATTCATCTCATTCAATCTAATTTGTCAATAAACTGCTAGAAAACTTTTTGTAGGTAAACTGCTAACCATAAAAGTCTTTACTAGCCTAGAAAAATAAAAGGAGTATACAATATGTCTATTGTTATCGGTGCAGATGCTGCAGGTTTGAGATTGAAAGAAGTTGTGAAAGACTTCTTGGAAAAAGAAAACTTCCACGTTGTGGATGTTACAGCTGAAGGTCAAGACTTTGTTGATGTAACTCTTGCTGTTGCTGCAGAAGTAAACAAAGAAGAACAAAACCTTGGTATCGTGATTGATGCTTATGGAGCTGGTCCATTTATGGTTGCAACTAAGATCAAAGGAATGGTTGCTGCAGAAGTATCTGACGAACGTTCAGCTTATATGACTCGTGGCCACAACAACTCACGTATGATCACTATGGGTGCACAACTTGTTGGTGATGAATTGGCTAAAAACATCGCTAAAGGATTTGTTAACGGTAAATACGACGGTGGTCGTCACCAAATTAGGGTCGACATGTTGAACAAAATGTGCTAATTAGATTACAGTAAGAAAGGTAAGTTAAAAATGAGAATTGCAATTGGATGTGACCACATCGTAACAGATGAAAAAATGGCGGTTTCAGAATTTTTGAAATCAAAAGGATATGAAGTCATTGACTTTGGTACATATGACCATACACGTACTCACTACCCAATCTTTGGTAAAAAAGTAGGGGAAGCAGTAACTAGTGGTCAAGCTGATCTTGGGGTATGTATCTGTGGTACTGGTGTTGGTATCAACAACGCTGTAAATAAAGTTCCTGGTGTTCGTTCTGCCTTGGTTCGTGATATGACAACAGCCCTTTATGCTAAAGAACAATTGAACGCCAACGTTATCGGTTTTGGTGGTAAGATTACTGGAGAATTGCTCATGTGTGACATCATTGAAGCTTTCATCCATGCTGAATACAAACCATCTGAAGAAAACAAAAAATTGATTGCGAAAATTGAACACGTTGAAAGTCACAATGCTCAACAAACAGACGCAAACTTCTTCACTGAATTCCTTGAAAAATGGGATCGCGGAGAATACCACGACTAAGAGGTGACCTATGATTTTAACAGTCACAATGAACCCATCCATTGATATTTCCTATCCCTTGGATGAGTTAAAGATTGATACTGTCAATCGTGTGGTGGATGTAACCAAAACTGCTGGTGGTAAAGGACTCAATGTTACCCGAGTACTTTCAGAATTTGGGGATTCTGTTCTTGCTACTGGTTTAGTGGGTGGCAAACTTGGTGAGTTTTTGGTTGAAAATATCGATGATCAAGTAAAGAAAGATTTCTTCTCAATTCAGGGAGAAACTCGTAACTGTATCGCTATTCTTCATGGAGATAACCAAACAGAAGTTCTTGAAAAAGGACCTGAAGTATTGGAACAGGAAGGTCAAGACTTTTTGGAACATTTCAAGAAACTCTTGGAGTCAGTTGAAGTAGTAGCTATCTCAGGTAGTCTGCCAGCTGGTCTTCCAGTTGATTACTATGCGAGCTTGGTTGAACTTGCTAATCAAGCTGGCAAGCCTGTTGTCTTGGACTGCTCTGGTGCAGCACTTCAGGCGGTTCTTGAATCACCACATAAACCAACAGTCATCAAACCAAATAATGAGGAACTATCTCAGCTTCTAGGAAGAGAAGTTTCTGAGGATTTGGATGAATTAAAAGAAGTTCTTCAAGAACCTTTGTTTGCAGGTATTGAATGGATTATCGTTTCACTTGGTGCCAACGGTGCCTTTGCCAAACATGGGGACACTTTCTACAAGGTAGATATTCCTAGAATTCAGGTGGTCAACCCTGTCGGATCTGGAGATTCTACTGTGGCAGGAATTTCTTCAGGACTTCTTCATAAAGAATCGGATGCAGAATTACTCATCAAGGCAAATGTCCTTGGTATGCTCAATGCTCAAGAAAAAATGACTGGTCATGTCAACATGGCCAACTATCAAGCTCTATATGATCAATTAATAGTAAAAGAGGTATAAAATGGCTTTAACAGAACAAAAACGTGCACGTTTAGAAAAACTTTCTGATGAAAATGGTATCATCTCAGCTCTTGCATTTGACCAACGTGGTGCTTTGAAACGCCTCATGGCACAACACCAAACAGAAGAACCAACAGTGGCTCAAATGGAAGAACTTAAAGTCTTGGTAGCAGATGAATTGACAAAATACGCTTCATCTATGCTTCTTGACCCTGAGTATGGACTTCCAGCAACTAAAGCTCTTGATGAAAAAGCTGGTCTTCTCCTTGCTTATGAAAAAACAGGTTATGATACAACAAGTACAAAACGTTTGCCAGACTGCTTGGATGTTTGGTCTGCAAAACGTATTAAAGAGGAAGGTGCAGATGCAGTTAAATTCTTGCTTTACTATGATGTAGATAGCTCAGATGAACTTAACCAAGAAAAACAAGCTTATATCGAACGCATCGGTTCTGAGTGTGTGGCTGAAGATATCCCATTCTTCCTTGAAATCCTTGCTTACGATGAAAAAATTGCTGACGCTGGTTCTGTAGAATATGCGAAAGTAAAACCACACAAAGTTATCGGTGCTATGAAAGTCTTCTCAGACCCACGCTTTAACATTGATGTCTTGAAAGTAGAAGTTCCTGTTAACATTAAATATGTTGAAGGTTTCGCTGAAGGTGAAGTAGTTTATACACGTGAAGAAGCAGCAGCCTTCTTCAAAGCTCAAGATGAAGCAACTAACTTGCCTTACATCTACTTGAGTGCAGGTGTATCAGCTAAACTTTTCCAAGATACTCTTGTATTTGCTCATGAATCAGGTGCAAACTTTAACGGAGTTCTTTGTGGCCGTGCTACATGGGCTGGATCAGTTGAAGCTTACATCAAAGATGGTGAAGCAGCAGCTCGCGAATGGCTTCGTACAACTGGTTTTGAAAACATTGACGAACTCAATAAAGTTCTTCAAACAACAGCGACTTCATGGAAAGAACGCGTGTAAGCAAGTCCTCCTAGGTTAGGAACATGAATCTAAAAAAATTTTAAAAAAAGTTTTATGTAAAGGTTTACAAAACAACTTACTTGTGCTATACTTAAATCACAAGTTAATACAAGGTGAGTGTTACTAAGTAATATTAGGCATGATCACAGGTGAATTAGAAATCGGCTGATTTTCTAGTTCATTTGTGGTCATTTTTTGTACTAATATACCTTTAAGATATAAAAGGAGGTTGACATGTATCGAATTCTAAATCCAATGAATCACAATGTCTCGCTTGTCAGAAATGATAAAGGAGAAGAAGTGATTGTGATTGGTAAGGGGATTACATTTGGAAAGAAGAAAGGGGATTTGATTGCTGAACATCAGGTTGAGAAAATCTTTCGGATGAAGACCGAAGAGTCAAGAGAAAACTTTATGGCTCTCCTCAAAGATGTTCCGCTTGATTTTATCACAGTGACTTATGAAATCATTGATAAGCTATCAAAGAAATATCATTATCCGATTCAAGAGTATCTCTACGTAACCTTGACAGATCATATTTACTGTTCTTACCAAGCTCTAGCACAAGGAAGGTACAAGGATAGTAATCTGCCAGATATTTCCACTAAGTATCCTGTCGCTTTTCAAATCGCAAATGAAGCATTTGAAATTTACCGTCAGAAGCTAGCGGATCATTTTCCTGAGGACGAAATTATTCGGATTGCTTATCATTTCATTAATGCCGAAGGTGAAAATGAAGTGGAACTTGTGGAGTCGATTGATAAGAGGAAAGAAATTCTCAGGAAGGTTGAAGAAGTTTTAACGGACTATGCAATTCAACGAACTAAAGAGAATAACCATTTCTATGATCGCTTTATGATTCATTTGAATTATTTCTTGGATTATTTAGACAGATCTAGAGATGATAACCAATCACTTCTGGATATGGAAGATCATATTAAACAATCCTATCCAAAAGCCTTCGAGATTGGTTCCAAGATCTATGATGTGATTACGCAACATACGGGTCTTGATTTGTATAAAAGTGAACGAGTTTATCTAGTTCTACATATACAACGTTTATTGTCATAAAAATTTATTTAAAACTATATAAGGAGAATTCTATCATGAATAGAGAAGAAGTAACATTGTTAGGTTTTGAAATCGTAGCCTATGCTGGCGATGCTCGTTCAAAACTATTGGAAGCCTTGAAGGCTGCTGAAGCTGGTGATTTTGAAAAAGCGGACGCTCTGGCCGAGGAAGCTGGTAGCTGTATCGCTGAGGCTCACCACGCGCAAACAAGTCTATTGACTAAGGAAGCTTCTGGTGAGGATTTAGCATATAGTGTGACCATGATGCATGGCCAAGACCACTTGATGACAACCATCTTGTTAAAAGATTTGATGCACCACTTAATCGAACTTTATAAGAGAGGAGTTAAATAATGAACAAACTAATTGCATTTATCGAGAAAGGAAAGCCTTTCTTTGAGAAATTATCTCGTAATATCTATCTTCGTGCTATTCGTGATGGTTTCATTGCAGGTATGCCTGTTATTCTCTTCTCAAGTATTTTTATCTTGATTGCCTTTGTACCAAACTCATGGGGCTTTAAATGGTCTGATGAAGTTGTAGCCTTTCTGATGAAACCTTATAGCTATTCTATGGGTATTCTGGCTCTCTTGGTAGCTGGTACAACAGCTAAATCATTGACCGACTCAGTAAACCGTAGCATGGAGAAAACCAATCAAATCAACTATATGTCAACATTGTTGGCAGCAATTGTTGGTTTGTTGATGTTGGCAGCTGATCCTATCGAAAATGGCCTAGCTACTGGATTCTTGGGGACAAAAGGTTTGCTTTCAGCCTTCCTTGCTGCCTTTGTTACTGTAGCCATCTATAAGGTTTGTGTTAAGAACAACGTCACTATTCGTATGCCTGACGAAGTTCCACCAAATATCTCACAAGTCTTTAAAGATGTGATTCCATTCACTCTATCAGTGGTTTCTCTTTATGCTCTTGATTTACTAGCTCGTCATTTTGTTGGTGCAAGCGTAGCTGAATCAATCGGTAAATTCTTTGCACCACTCTTCTCAGCAGCAGACGGATACCTTGGTATTACCATTATCTTTGGTGCCTTTGCCTTCTTCTGGTTTGTTGGTATCCATGGTCCATCTATCGTTGAGCCTGCTATCGCAGCTATTACCTATGCAAACGCCGAAGTCAACTTGAACCTTCTCCAACAAGGTATGCACGCTGACAAGATTCTTACTTCTGGTACACAAATGTTTATCGTTACCATGGGTGGTACTGGTGCGACACTGGTTGTTCCATTCATGTTCATGTGGTTGACAAAATCGAAACGTAACCGTGCCATCGGTCGTGCTTCAGTAGTTCCAACTTTCTTCGGTGTAAATGAGCCTATCTTGTTCGGTGCTCCATTGGTATTAAATCCAATTTTCTTCATTCCATTTATCTTTGCTCCAATCGCAAACGTTTGGATCTTCAAATTCTTTATTGAAACTCTTGGAATGAACTCATTTACTGCTAATCTACCATGGACAACTCCAGCTCCACTAGGTCTAGTTCTTGGTACTAACTTCCAAGTTCTATCATTCATTCTTGCTGCTCTTCTAATCGTGGTTGACGTAGTCATTTACTACCCATTCCTTAAAGTATATGATGAACAAATTCTTGAAGAAGAGCGTTCAGGTAAGTCTAATGATGAATTGAAAGAAAAAGTTGCTGCAAACTTCAACACTGCAAAAGCAGATGCTATTCTTGAGAAAGCGGGTGTAGAAGCAGCACAAAATACCATCACTGAAGAAACAAATGTCCTCGTTCTCTGTGCTGGTGGAGGTACAAGTGGTCTCCTTGCAAATGCTTTGAACAAGGCAGCTGCAGAATACAATGTTCCTGTGAAAGCAGCAGCAGGTGGCTATGGTGCTCACCGTGAAATGTTACCAGAGTTTGATCTAGTTATCCTTGCCCCTCAAGTTGCTTCAAACTTTGAAGATATGAAAGCAGAAACAGATAAACTCGGTATTAAACTTGCGAAAACAGAAGGCGCTCAATACATCAAATTAACTCGTGATGGAAAAGGTGCTCTTGCATTTGTACAAGCTCAATTCGATTAACGATAGGGACTGTGAAACAGTCTCCTCTCGTTACGGAAATCGCTATGGCGAATTTCCTAATCGCCTTGTTAATTCGTCGGTAAAAAGATATCGTTTTTACCTCCTCATGTCACAATTCGATTAATAATAGGGACTCTGAAATAGTCTCCTCTCGTTACGGAAATCGCTATGGCGAATTTCCTAATCGCCTTATTAATTCGTCGGTAAAAAGATATCGTTTTTACCTCCTCATGTCACAATTCGGTGACTTGGTACAAGAAGTGAGATGGAGAAGGATGGCTCACTGACTCCTCTCCTCTCACTTTTACTTTATTTAAATCAAGAAATAGGTGAAAAAAATGACAAAAACATTACCAAAAGACTTTATTTTTGGTGGCGCAACAGCTGCCTATCAAGCAGAAGGTGCTACACATACTGATGGTAAAGGACCAGTAGCGTGGGATAAATATCTTGAAGATAACTACTGGTACACTGCAGAACCAGCCAGTGATTTTTACAATCGATACCCAGTTGACCTCAAGTTGGCAGAAGAGTATGGTGTCAATGGCATTCGAATTTCTATTGCTTGGTCACGTATTTTCCCAACAGGCTACGGTCAAGTAAATCAGAAAGGTGTTGAGTATTATCATAATCTATTTGCAGAGTGTCACAAACGTCATGTTGAGCCCTTTGTAACTCTTCATCACTTTGATACGCCAGAAGCTCTACATTCAAATGGAGACTTCTTAAACCGTGAAAATATCGAACACTTTGTAGACTACGCTGCCTTCTGTTTTGAAGAATTTCCAGAAGTAAACTATTGGACAACCTTCAATGAAATTGGACCAATTGGTGATGGTCAATATTTAGTTGGTAAATTCCCTCCAGGAATTCAGTACGACCTTGCCAAAGTTTTCCAATCGCACCACAATATGATGGTTTCTCATGCGCGTGCAGTTAAGCTATATAAAGATAAAGGTTATAAAGGTGAAATTGGTGTTGTTCACGCTCTGCCAACCAAGTATCCTCTAGATCCTGAAAATCCAGCAGATGTTCGTGCAGCTGAGTTGGAAGATATCATTCACAATAAATTTATCTTGGATGCAACTTATCTAGGTCGCTATTCAGCTGAAACGATGGAAGGTGTCAATCATATCTTATCAGTCAATGGTGGTAGTTTGGATCTTCGTGAAGAAGATTTCACAGCATTAGAAGCTGCGAAAGACTTGAACGACTTCCTTGGAATCAATTACTATATGAGTGACTGGATGGAAGCATTTGATGGAGAAACTGAAATTATCCATAATGGTAAAGGTGAGAAAGGAAGCTCTAAGTACCAAATCAAAGGTGTTGGTCGTCGTGTAGCTCCTGATTATGTCCCACGTACGGATTGGGATTGGATTATCTACCCTCAAGGTTTGTATGACCAAATCATGCGCGTGAAGAAAGATTACCCGAACTACAAGAAAATCTACATCACAGAGAATGGTCTCGGATACAAAGATGAGTTCGTTGATAACACTGTTTACGATGATGGACGTATTGATTATGTGAAACAACACTTGGAAGTATTATCTGATGCTATTGCTGATGGTGCAAACGTCAAAGGATACTTCATCTGGTCATTAATGGATGTTTTCTCATGGTCAAATGGTTATGAAAAACGCTACGGTCTCTTTTATGTAGACTTTGAAACTCAAGAACGTTATCCTAAGAAATCAGCTCTCTGGTACAAGAAAGTAGCGGAAAGTCAGATTATAGACTAGTAGAATTAGTAATTAGATATAGAATTCTAGTGAGGCAAAAGATGTTCAAAGATTTTATCCAATCAATTTATGAAAAAGTTTATATTATCAATTTTGATAAATGTTCTCAAATACCTTGTTTGACTAATGATGAGCTGAAAAATCTTGGGACATGGTATGTCTATACCGGTAAAGAATGGATTTGCCATTCAGACTATGAGCTGGAAGAATTTAAAAATATCTTTTTAAATTGTATCAGTTCTGAAGAACGGGATAATATCTCCTTTGATTCAGATTTTATGCCGTTTCAACAATCATAAAGAATCTAGGAAACTCTTTGTAAAAATCTTCATCAAAAAATGCGTCATATCAAGATTCTTATTTTCTTGATATGACGCATTTTATATTTTATCAATTCTCAGTTTTATGGTTTAGAAAGAATAATTTTTGTTTGTTTTGAAAGTTGTTCAAACGTTTCTTTGCTCAGTTTAGAATCTGAAACGATGGTATCAATATCAGAGATATTGTAGAAGGTATAAAAATCAAATTTATTGAACTTACTATTGTCAGCTAGTAAGTATTTTTTATTGGAATTATTGAGGGCGATGCGTTGAGATTCACCTTCCTCTTCACTAAAGGTCGCAATCGCATTGTCCTTAATACCATTACAGCTAACGAAGGCTTTAGAAAATTGTAGATTGGCCAAGTTTTGCAAGGTTAGTGTTCCCACAAAGGCTCCAGTGATAGAGCGGTAATTCCCACCAATTAAAATCAAATCTGTTAGTTTTCGTTCGTTTAGGATGAGAAAGACTGGTAAACTGTTTGTTACAACACGAATATTATCAATTGGAAGTTCACGGGCAAAAGATTCCAAGGTTGTCCCTGGACCGATAAAAATGGTTTCCCCTTCATCAATCAAATGGCCTGCAAAACGGCTGATTTCTTGTTTTTCTGCGATTTGTAAGCTTTGTTTTTCAATATTAGAACGTTCATTGTTTAAAATAGAACCTGTGCGAATTTTTTCAGCTCCCCCGTGCACCCGAACAAGTAAATCCTTGTCTGCCAACTCTTGCAAGTAGCGTCTAGCAGTCATATCTGATACATCCAAGCGAGTCATGATTTCTTTTACAGTAATAGTTCCCTTTGTATTTACCGTTTCTAGAATATTATCTAGTTTTTCCTGCTTTAACATCGTTATCACCTCTATTTCTATTACTATTTTATCATAAAGTATTCAATCAATCAATTTAAAAAACAAAAGAAAACAAAAACAAAAATATCATGGTTGTTTTAAACAAACCATGATATTTGTTATCAGTTCTGGGATAAGTGAATTAGTCCAAACCGTAGTTGTAGTCATCGTCTTGCATGGCTTCGACTTCGCCAAGAAGGTAACCATTTCCGACTTGAGAGAAGAAGTCGTGGTTAGATGTTCCTGTTGAAATACCGTTCATAACGATTGGGTTGACATCATCAGCTGAATCTGGGAAGAGTGGATCTTGTCCCAGGTTCATGAGAGCCTTGTTAGCATTGTAGCGAAGGAAGGTCTTGACTTCTTCCGTCCAGCCAACACCGTCATAGAGGCTTTCTGTGTAGCCTTCTTCGTTTTCATAAAGAGTGTAGAGCAGGTCGTACATCCATTCTTTGAGTTTTTCCTGCTCTTCTTCAGGCAATTCATTGAAACCGAGTTGGAATTTATAACCGATGTAGGTTCCGTGAACAGACTCATCACGAATGATCAATTTAATGATTTCCGCAACGTTGGCTAGTTTGTTGTTACCGAGATAGTAGAGGGGAGTGAAGAAACCAGAGTAGAAGAGGAAGGTTTCGAGGAAGACGCTGGCAACTTTCTTTTCAAGTGGGCTACCGTTTAGGTAGATTTCGTTGACAATCTCAGCCTTCTTTTGTAGGTAAGGATTGGTATTGGTCCATTCGAAAATTTCTTCAATCTCAGCCTTAGTATTCAAGGTAGAAAAGATTGATGAGTAAGATTTTGCGTGGACAGATTCCATAAATTGGATGTTATTGAAAACAGCTTCCTCATGTGGTGTACGGATGTCTCCACGAAGGGCTTGCACCCCAGTTTCAGATTGCATAGTGTCGAGAAGGGTTAAACCACCAAAGACTTTTCCGACCAAGTCTTTCTCTTTGTTAGATAGCTTTCTCCAGTCATCCAAGTCATTTGACAAAGGAATACGTGTATCGAGCCAGAATTGCTCCGTCAGTTTTTCCCAAGTTGATTTGTCGATGACATCTTCGATGGCATTCCAGTTAATGGCTTTGTAGTAAGTTTCCATTTTGAAGTCTCTTTCTGTGTTTAGTATTGCGAACCCACAATTACTTCTATTTTATCATAATTCTAGAGGAGTATCGCACAAAAAGTCGGAAGCCCGACTTTTTGTTATTTCATAGTATAGATGCTTATTCCAGTTTAGTTTAGCAGGGTGAATGAATCACTAATCTGAGAAAATGTAGTTTCCTCAAACAAAAATTAGATCACACAGCTTTCACATTGGTTGGCACCGACTTCTCCACCATCATCAGTAAAGGTACGGACGTAGTAGATAGACTTGATACCCTTGTTAAAGGCATAGTTACGAAGGATAGACAAGTCACGTGTCGTTTGTTTGTTTTCTTTCTTCCATTCGTAAAGACCTTTTGGAATGTCACTACGCATGAAGAGGGTGAGTGAAAGTCCTTGGTCCACGTGCTCAGTCGCAGCAGCGTAAACATCAATCACCTTACGCATATCCATATCGTAGGCAGAAGTGTAGTATGGAATGGTTTCTGTTGACAAGCCAGCAGCAGGGTAGTAGATTTTACCGATTTTCTTCTCTTGGCGTTCCTCGATACGTTGCGTAATCGGGTGGATAGAAGCAGAAACATCGTTGATATAGCTGATAGAACCATTTGGTGCTACAGCAAGACGGTTTTGGTGGTAAAGTCCATCTGCTTGAACCTTGTCACGAAGTTCAGCCCAGTCAGCAGCACTTGGGATAAAGACATCTTTGAAGAGTTCTTTAACACGGTCTGATTTTGGAACAAATTCGCCAGTTGCATACTTGTTGAAGTAGCTTCCGTTAGCATAGTCTGATTTTTCAAAGTTATGGAAGGTAATACCACGTTCACGCGCAATATTGTTTGACTCAACTAAAGTCCAGTAGTTCATGAGCATGAAGTAGATGCTAGTAAACTCAACAGACTCAGGTGACCCATATTCAATCAATTGTTGGGCAAGGTAGCTGTGAAGTCCCATGGCACCAAGACCAAAGGTATGAGCTTGACTATTTCCATGGTCAATCGTAGGCACAGCTACGATGTGTGAACTATCTGTAACGAAAGTTAAGGCACGCACCATAGCACGGATAGAACGACCAAAGTCAGGTGAAGTCATCATGTTGACCACGTTGGTTGAACCAAGGTTACATGAAACATCGGTTCCCATTTGAAGGAATTCTTGAGCATCGTTGATCAAGCTTGGTTCTTGGACTTGAAGAATCTCAGAACACAAGTTACTCATGATAATCTTACCATCAACAGGATTTGCACGGTTAGCCGTATCAATGTTGACTACATAAGGGTAGCCAGACTCTTGTTGCAATTTAGAGATTTCAGTTTCCAAATCACGCGCCTTGATTTTTGTCTTGCGGATATTTGGATTTGCGACCAATTCATCGTATTTTTCAGTGATATCGATGTAGTTAAATGGCACACCGTATTCAAGTTCTACAGAGTATGGGCTGAAGAGGTACATTTCTTCATTTTTACGTGCTAATTCGTAGAATTTATCGGGCACCACAACACCAAGTGAAAGGGTCTTAACACGAACTTTTTCATCGGCGTTTTCTTTTTTAGTTGAAAGGAAGGCGATAATATCTGGGTGGAAGACGTTGAGGTAGACAACACCAGCACCTTGACGTTGCCCGAGCTGGTTTGAGTAAGAGAAGCTATCTTCGAAAAGCTTCATAACAGGAACGACACCTGAAGCAGCTCCTTCATAGCCTTTGATAGGTGCACCAGCTTCACGAAGGTTGCTGAGGGTAATTCCCACACCACCACCGATACGTGAAAGTTGAAGAGCTGAGTTGATAGAACGTCCGATAGAGTTCATATCATCAGTTACTTGGATTAGGAAGCAAGATACTAACTCCCCACGGCGAGCACGTCCAGCATTCAAGAAGGAAGGAGTAGCAGGTTGGTAGCGTTGGTGGATGATTTCATTGGCAATATCGATTGCAACAGCTTCATCACCATCAGCGAAATAAAGGGCGTTAAAGAAGACACGGTCTTCCATGCTTTCAAGATAATATTCACCGTCGTTGGTTTTCAAAGCATATTGATTGTAAAATTTATAAGCTGCCATAAAAGACTTGAATTGGAAGTTTTGTTCTTTGATAAATTGAGCCAATTCTTCCAAAAATTCTGGACGGTATTTCTTGATAAAGGCTGTTTCGATGTAGTTGTGTTCAATGAGGTAGTTGATTTTATCCTTGATTGAATCAAAAACCATAGTGTTTGGAACTACATTTTCTTTAAAGAAGGCATCCAAGGCTTCCTTATCTTTATGAAGCATGATTTGTCCATTGACAGGACGGTTGATTTCGTTATTAAGACGGAAGTAAGTCACGTCCTCAAGATGTTTTAATCCCATAAAAATTCCCTTGTCTAATTACAAAAGAAAGGCTTCTAAGTTAGCCCTAGAAGCAGTTTCTTCTGGATGATGTACTAAGATTATGCTAATTGTTTCAATTTTCCTGGTTGGAAACCTGAAAAGACTTCAGTTGGTGTTTGGATAACAGGAGCTGCGCTGAAACCGAGCTCTTTAACTTGATCGATGTACTCAGGTTGCTCATCAAGATTGATTTCACGATAAGCGACATTATTACTGTCCAAGAAACGTTTGGTCATTTTACATTGGACACAGTTGTTTTTAGAATAAACGGTTACCATTGTGTAACTCCTCTTTCAAAATAGATTACTTTTTTAGTATATCAGAAAATAAATTTTTGTCAATAATTTGAAACTAAATATAGTGGTCTATTTTTCTGCTCAAGCTTACAAAACACAATATGTAGTGTTTGTTTTGTGAAATGATGATAATTATCCTATAAGTTGTTTTTTGAAAAACTATATCCTGTGTTTTGTTATCTAGAATAGAAGATTTTCAGCAAGTTATCTGAAAGGAAATCGAATAAATCCCATAAAATGCTTGAAAAAAATCCTAGAAGATGATATAATACCAAATTGTAAGGGTTATCACATATAACTCAAAAAAGAAAGAACAAAAGGAGAGTCAAACTATGGCTTCTAAAGATTTCCACGTAGTGGCAGAAACAGGTATTCACGCACGTCCAGCAACATTGTTGGTACAAACTGCAAGCAAATTTGCTTCAGATATCACTCTTGAGTACAAAGGTAAATCAGTTAACCTTAAATCAATCATGGGTGTTATGAGTCTTGGTGTTGGCCAAGGTGCTGACGTAACTATCTCAGCTGAAGGTGCAGATGCAGATGATGCTATCGTTGCAATCTCAGAAACAATGGAAAAAGAAGGATTGGCATAAGGAAGATGACAGAAATGCTTAAAGGAATCGCAGCATCTGACGGTGTTGCCGTTGCAAAAGCATATCTACTCGTTCAACCGGATTTGTCATTCGATACTGTTTCAGTCGAAGATACAAACGCAGAAGAGGCTCGTTTGGATGTAGCTCTTGAAGCTTCTCAAAACGAGCTTTCTCTTATCCGTGAGAAAGCTGTAGGTACGCTTGGTGAAGAAGCGGCTCAAGTTTTTGACGCTCATTTGATGGTTCTTGCTGACCCAGAATTGATTGGTCAGATTAAAGAAACAATCCGTGCTAAGAAAGTCAATGCTGAAGCAGGTCTTAAAGAAGTGACTGACATGTTCATCACGATCTTTGAAGGCATGGAAGATAACCCATACATGCAAGAACGTGCAGCGGATATCCGCGACGTGACAAAACGTGTATTGGCAAACCTTCTTGGTAAAAAATTGCCAAATCCAGCTTCTATCAATGAAGAAGTAATCGTCATTGCGCATGACTTGACACCATCTGATACAGCTCAATTGGACAAAAACTTTGTAAAAGCTTTTGTAACAAATATCGGTGGACGTACAAGCCACTCAGCTATCATGGCACGTACACTTGAAATTGCAGCTGTATTGGGAACAAATAACATCACTGAAGTAGTGAAAGACGGCGATATCCTTGCCGTTAACGGAATCACTGGTGAAGTGATTATCAATCCAACAGATGAACAAGCGGCAGAATTTAAAGCAGCTGGTGAAGCTTATGCTAAACAAAAAGCTGAATGGGCACTTTTGAAAGATGCTCAAACAGTGACTGCTGACGGTAAACACTTCGAGTTGGCAGCTAACATCGGTACTCCAAAAGACGTTGAAGGTGTTAACAACAACGGTGCAGAAGCTGTTGGACTTTACCGTACAGAGTTCTTGTACATGGATTCTCAAGATTTCCCAACTGAAGATGAGCAGTATGAAGCATACAAGGCTGTTCTTGAGGGAATGAATGGTAAACCAGTGGTTGTTCGTACAATGGATATCGGTGGAGATAAGGAACTTCCTTACTTCGATATGCCACACGAAATGAACCCATTCCTTGGATTCCGTGCCCTTCGTATCTCTATTTCTGAAACTGGAGATGCAATGTTCCGTACACAAATCCGTGCCCTTCTTCGTGCTTCTGTTCATGGTCAATTGCGTATCATGTTCCCAATGGTTGCGCTTTTGAAAGAATTCCGTGCAGCTAAAGCAGTCTTTGATGAAGAAAAAGCAAACCTTCTTGCTGAAGGAGTTGCAGTTGCGGATGATATCCAAGTTGGTATCATGATTGAAATCCCTGCAGCAGCGATGCTTGCAGACCAATTTGCTAAAGAAGTTGACTTCTTCTCAATTGGTACAAACGACTTGATCCAATACACAATGGCAGCAGACCGTATGAACGAGCAAG
The DNA here is from genome assembly GCF_946190335.1 of Streptococcus mitis. Taxonomy (GTDB): domain Bacteria; phylum Bacillota; class Bacilli; order Lactobacillales; family Streptococcaceae; genus Streptococcus; species Streptococcus mitis_CH. The sequence continues at coordinate 158,880 of NZ_CAMHZN010000001.1, read as the reverse complement.
TTTCATACCTTTACCAACCATATAACCCATCAATCCTTCGCTTGATCAACAACGTTATCAAGGCAGCTCACGCTGAAGGTAAATGGGCTGGTATGTGTGGTGAGATGGCTGGCGATCAAAAAGCTGTTCCACTTCTTGTCGGAATGGGCTTGGATGAATTCTCTATGTCAGCAACATCTGTACTTCGTACACGTAGCTTGATGAAGAAATTGGATACTGCTAAGATGGAAGAGTACGCTAACCGTGCCCTTACAGAGTGTTCAACAATGGAAGAAGTTCTTGAACTTCAAAAAGAATACGTTAACTTCGATTAATGTCATTAACCTTGTAACCTAGTTGCAAGGTTTTTTGATACATTCGGGAATAGTATAGTCTTGTGAAGTCCACTTTTCAATGATGAAGAGGCATGATATAATAGGAGAAACAAATAGAATAAGAGAGAAATCATGTCTAAAGAAATTGATATTGAGTATTACCACCAGCTAGCCTTGCAAAAGCAGAAGGAGCATCGAAAAGTTTTAGCAAATTTAAAGAAAAAGCCACCAAAAAATCTTGATAAGATAGCTCAGCAGATTCATGAAGAAGTCTTTGCAGAGATTGATTGTACCGCCTGTGCTAACTGTTGCAAGACATTGGGACCTGACTTCAAGGAAGCAGACATCACTCGTATTGCTAAGTACTTTAAGATGAAATTACCCGCTTTTGAAGCGGAGTTTCTGCAGGTAGATGAAGATGGTGATAAGGTTTTTAAATCCATGCCTTGTCCCTTTCTAGGAGGAGATAATCTCTGTTCCATCTATGAAGTTCGTCCAAAGGCCTGTCGAGAGTTTCCCCATACGGACCGTAAAAAAATCCATCAAATCAACCATTTGACGATTAAGAATACTTTGACCTGTCCAGCAGCCTATCTCTTTGTTGAAAAGTTAAAAGAAAAAATCGAATGAAGGAATCTTTATTCAATTTTTTATGTACTTTATGATGTAATATCAAATAATTATTTTCCTTCCCCAAATAACATGTAATATTGTTAAACTTATTAAATGATTGTTTGTGAATTAAGCGTTTATATGGTACAATGTTATAAGACTATGGGATTTTGCTAATGCGTGATTCCTTTCATTTAAGGAGAAAAACTGTATGAAAAAACTTACTAAGTTTGGCATCATTACAATGTCTGTCTTTGCTCTAAATTTAGTTTCTCAGTCAGTAGTTCAAGCTGAAGGAACTAATAGCGAACCAGCAAATGTTTCAGAGACACTAGGTATTACTAATTCAACTGATGCTGAGAACACTTCTTCAGTAGACAATAGGGTTGCACCAGACCCTACTAGTGACACCGCACGAAAATCAGACGAACCAGATGGTAGCAATATCATTGATGAAGGCGGTTATGTCAATGTTGAAGGACTTCCAGCACATTTTAGTGAAGATGGTAAAAGTGTCGTCTACAATTACACCGTAGCCTTTAAAGGAATGCACTCAAGTACTCATGGCGAAACAGTCCAAGGCGTTCGTGTTCGTATACCAGAAATAGTTGGTTCTAAAGTTGATTTCACTTTGATCGGAACACGTGATGCTAATGAAAATCCTGTAGATGTCAATGTTCCTATGAAAGAGTTTTCGTATAATGAATATATAGAATCAACTGATGGAAAGGAGATTGTTCCAACTGCAGAAGAACTAGCGGCTGGTAAGAAACCTTCCGTTGTTAATGTAACTGATTATGAAAATTATAACGATGCCCGGGAATATTTGAATGATAAAGTTAATACATATGCTGTTAGTTCACAAACATTGAGATCAAATGCTTTTCGTGTATCTGTGACCGTACCCTTGGAGGAAGCTAAGAAGATCAAGTACTTACCAATTGACGTGAGACTTCCTTGGAAATGTTCTCAAGAAGGTTCGCTTGGTTTATATGAAGAAGGTTGCCAAAATCTAAAAGATTATCCTCAAGCGCAACCATATTATCAAGACAGCAATGGAAAAAACACTTATGGTGCTCTAGCTAATCCAAGCTTAGTAGATGATACTTATGTTCAGAATGATCATCTAATTAGGTCAGTTTCAAACCAAAATACTTATATCACACCAAATAACGGTGATTGGAAAACTATTCCTCATGATGTTAATATTAATCCTGAGACCTTCTTTAATTATGTTAAAAAGTTTAACTCGAAATACAATCCTTCTGTTAAATACTATGCTTCAGAATTTGAAGATATGGCTGATCAGGATGTTTCTACGCTTCATTATGGAGATGTAGTGGTGGATTATGTGATTAAAGGAACAAATCAATCTATTAAGGAGACTTATAAAGACACACCATTAACTTCTATTTATGGATCTGATGGAAATCTTGTGACTTATAATGCTGGTGAAAATGCAGATGAGCGCCCGTCTTCTATCACTGTAGATGGTAAAAAATACAATCTAGTTGGTGTTTCTTCAACATCTGCACCTGAAACAGGTCAGTTAAAAGAAGGTACAACTCATGTTATCTATGAGTATGAGAAAGAACCAGAACCAGAACCAGAACCAGATCCAAAACCAACTCCAAATCCAGATCCAACTCCAAATCCAGATCCAGCTCCAAATCCAGAGCCAACTCCGGATCCAAAACCAACACCAGCTCCAAAACCAACTCCGGATCCAAAACCAACACCAGCTCCAAAACCAACTCCGGATCCAAAACCAACTCCAAATCCAGAGCCAACTCCGGATCCAAAACCAATACCGGATCCAGAGCCAGCTCCAAAACCTGTTCAACCAGAAAATGTTCAATCTACTGAGCAAAAATCAGATCCAGAAAAAGCTCAGTTACCAAATACAGGAACTTCTGATTCGCCATTAACTATGAATCTTCTTGCTATTTTAGCTGGAATCTTTGGTATTTCACTTTTCAAAAAAAGTAAAAAATCAGAGAACTAAGTAAATAGTTTTAAAAAAAGTCATCCAAATTGGATGGCTTTTTAGTGTAGTCCCCTATATTTCTATAGTCTACTCACTATTTTCTTTTTAGCATTTAGCCGTATCTACGAGTCCTTTAGTTTTGGGGAGACCTCCCTTCATATGCACTATCTCTTTGTGGTTCCTCTAGTAGGGGGTATCATTCTGGTATTATTGTTGAAAACCATCCCAAACTTAGGGCGACTCAGTCTAAACTTGTGGAACTCGGCAGTTGCAGTACTAACAGCAGGAATGCTCTTTCGTGGAATCGTCCACCTATCAGGTCGTTCAACGACACTAGATCAACCCTACTGGTATGTTGGTCTAGCCTTTGCTATTTTGGCTATAGCATCGCTTTTCCTTCAGAAGAGGAACGGTAAGAAATTAGTTTAAAAATGAAAAAACTGGTTGTTGAGAGAAACAGCCAGTTTTTTGATAGAAGAATTGTAAGGTATAGATGGACTATTTGAAATAGAAAGAATGAGTTCTTTTAAACATGAGATAAGATTAAAAGGGCTATCAAGTGATGTAGCCCTTTTAAGTTATTCAAGCAAATTACCATGCAAAAGCTGTCGTTGGAGCATTGAGCGCTTCTAACCACTGTTTATTTTTTACGGGGCAAAGAGTTACGGATATACCTGCCATATCCAGACTGGTCATAAATGTTCCTGATTTTATAAAGGTAATAGTGACTCCTTCAATTTCTAAGAGTTGAAGGAGATCGTTGATAAATATGCCCATTTCTAGGTTGCTAGTAGTGCCTAGATTATTTACAAGCAATATAAATTGATTACCCTTTTTCCAATGATAGTGCAATCTTAATTTACTTATAATTTCATTTGCCAGGATTTCCGATGATTGGAATGGGACGATACGATAGCCTTCTTCGCCATGTATCCCAATACCATAAGAAATATTTCCTTCTTCCAAGTTAAATAAGGGAAGGGTAGCTTGGGGGAGACTAGCAGATTTCGTTGCAAAGCCAATTGTTGCGATTTCGGGAGCAAGTTCATGACCTAAATCAGTTAGTTGCTCTATGTCGGCACCATTTTGAGCTGCATATCCTAGAACTTTATGAAGTAAAATAGTCCCTGCAAGCCCTCTTCCTCTAATTTGAAATCTATTGTGAGGTTCAATAGAAATATCGTCGTGTGCTAGACTATAGCCGACCTTAATTCCTTCTTGCCTAGCAGTATTAATGGCCCAGCTAAATTCTTTGATGTGTGCTTCGAAATTTTTTACAATGATGAAGACACCTTGACCATTGTTTAAAAAACGAATGGACTCTAAGATTTCAGTTCTTGTAGGAGGAGTAAATAATTGGCCATAGATAGCAGCGGTAAGCATTCCTTCTCCCACATATCCAATATGCGCAGGTTCGTGACCGGAACCTCCACCCGACAATATTGGCACCTGATGAGGATTACGATTTTTTTGATAGACTAATGGTAAAGTAGGGTGTTTTTCTAATTCAGGATGACTGCTGACAGTTGTTGAAATGTAACTTGCAATAATTTTCTGTTTATGATTTGAAATAAATGTCATTGTGGTCTCTTTCCAATAATCGTCATGATGAGATAGTCTGGTTGTGGAACTGGACTTTTTTTATTGACGTAAGCCTTCACGATTTCTGCTAGAGCATGTGAATGATAGTCTAACAAAAAACAAGTATAAGCAGATGAATCGATATCAATCTGCCCATATTCTCTTAAAATTTTTGATACAAGCAAGCGACAGTAGCTGATAAAGTGGTCATAGAAGTTATTTTGCCCTTGAATATCAAAAAGTTGAATATAAAAATCATGCTCCTGTTCGAAATAAAGAAATAATTCTTGTAATAGTTTTTGGCCTGAAATGAAGTCCAAGTTATTGGTAATATACTCGGTTAAGTCAGTTTCAAATATCCAGTCTAGCAGTTCATATTTGTCAAGAAAGTGATTATAAAAGGTCTGTCTACGAATGCCAGCTGATTCCATGATATCTACAATAGAGATTTTATCAAATTCTCTAGTAGCTAATAAGTCTCTAAATGCCTTGGCAATTCGTTTTTTTGTAATGAGTGATGATGCCATAGGAAGCCTTTCTTTTACTTACTTCATTTTACCAAAAAATTTTTTTAAAGGGGTTTAAAAGGGGACAAATAATAGAATCTGTCCCTTATCAGCCAGCATTAAAAAATATATAATGAAAGCGAAAACAAAGGTAGATGCCGAAAGGAGTTTCTCATGAAAAAAATTATAAATGAACCGACACAAGTTGTTGATGAAATGTTGCAGGGATTGTCATTCATGCATGATGACTTGGTAGAACGCTTAGATGGTTTTGATGTCATCGTTAGAAAGGCAGAAAAGACAGGAAAAGTTGGACTCATTTCAGGTGGAGGTTCAGGACATGAACCAAGTCATGCTGGATTTGTAGGAGATGGAATGTTGTCTGCTGCCATTTGTGGAGCAGTCTTCACTTCACCTACTCCGGACCAAATTTTAGAAGCCATTAAGGTGGCTGATGAAGGTGCTGGAGTTTTCATGGTCATCAAGAACTATTCTGGAGACATTATGAACTTTGAAATTGCACAAGAACTTGCTGAAATGGAAGGTATTGATGTAGCAAGTGTTGTAGTCGATGATGATATTGCTGTTGAAAATAGTCTCTATACCCAAGGGCGTCGAGGTGTTGCAGGTACTATATTAGTCCATAAAATTTTGGGTGATGTGGCTCGTTCTGGTAAATCATTATCTGAAATGAAGGACTTAGCTGATAAACTTGTCTTAGAAATTAAAACAATTGGGCTGGCCTTGTCTGGAGCAACCGTACCTGAGGTTGGGAAACCTGGATTTGTTCTAGAAGATGATGAATTTGAATATGGTGTTGGTATTCACGGTGAGCCAGGATATAAAAAAGAGAAAATGCAACCTTCAGCACAATTGGCCTCAGAATTGGTTGAAAAATTATCTGAAGGTTTCCAACTTAAAGCTGGTGAACGCTATGGGCTTCTCATCAATGGTTTAGGAAGCACCCCTCTTATGGAGCAATATGTATTTGCAAATGATGTAGCTAAATTACTCCATGAAAAAGGTGTTCAGTTGGCATTTAAGAAAATTGGAAACTATATGACCTCAATCGATATGGCTGGCTTGTCATTAACATTGATTCGATTGGCAGATGATGAGTGGTTGGATGCTCTAAATGCACCTGTTACTACCCCAGCTTGGTAAGACTCAAGGAGGAAATGTCGCATGAATGTTGAACATGCTCTTGAATGGATGAAGCTTTTTAATGAAAAGATTCAAGAACAGAAAGATTACCTCAGTGAGCTAGACACCCCTATAGGAGATGGAGATCACGGTGGAAATATGGCGCGTGGCATGACTGCAGTTATGGAAAACTTAGAAGGAAAGCAATTTGAAACAAGCAGTGATGTTTTTAAACTTGTCTCAATGCAACTACTGAGTAAGGTAGGCGGTGCTTCTGGTCCCTTGTATGGCTCTGCTTTTATGGGCATGGCCAAGGCTGATTCAAATTCGAAATTAGAAGAAATCTTACAAAGTGGTTTGGATATGATTGTCAAACGTGGGAAAGCAGAAGTTGGAGAAAAGACAATGGTTGATGTTTGGACTCCTGTTATTGCTGCCTTGTCTGCTGGCCAATTGACTCAAGAGGTTATTGATCAGGTAGTGAATGCTACCAAAGATTTACTTGCAACTAAAGGAAGAGCATCTTATGTAGGAGAACGTTCTCTGGGACATATTGACCCTGGATCATTTTCATCAGGTTTACTCTTTACTGCTCTTTTAGAGACTGGGGTGGTTTAATGGGAAGTATTGGTCTTGTTATCGTTTCACATTCCAAACACATTGCAGAAGGTGTTGTTGAACTGATTAGTGAAGTAGCTAAAGATGTTCCGATTACTTATGTAGGAGGAACCGAAGATGGAGGAATTGGAACAAGTTTTGATCAAGTAGATAGGGTTGTTTCCGAAAATCCAGCAGATACTTTATTAGCCTTTTTTGACCTAGGTTCTGCTAAAATGAACTTAGAAATGGTGGCTGATTTCAGTGATAAAAGTATCATGATCAATAGGGTTCCAATTGTAGAAGGTGCCTATACTGCAGCTGCTCTTCTTCAGGCTGGTGCAGAACTGTCAGTTATTCAAACACAGTTGTCGGAGCTTGAAATCAATAAATAAGGAATTTTACTATAACTCTTTTTATAGATGGGCTATTGATTATCTCAACTATCAAATTTTAAGTAAATAATTTCAAAATCAGAAAGGGATTGCTTTATGCAGTTCCTTTTTAATGTAAAAGGAGTAGAATCATAGTGTTTCTAAATTGTTAATACTCTTCGAAAATCAAATTCAAACCACGTCAACGTCGCCTTGCCGTACTCAAGTACAGCCTGCGGCTAGTTTCCTAGTTTGCTCTTTGATTTTCATTGAGTATAATAATTCAAAACTGATTGTGACGGGACTATTCTAGCTTTAGAATTGCTCAAAAATTAACATTTAAGGCTATCAATAGCTTAGAATAGCGCGAAAACATTTAGTTTATAGGAATTCTAGGTCTAGAATTACATATATATTTATTAAGATAGGGTGTTCGATAGTCAGGATAGTTCTATTCTGAAAGATTTGAGCTGTCAATCTTCTAGAATAGTAGTTTGCCAATGAATTTTGTTGAAAGATTCCTTGTTTTATGGTAGTCTAAAGTAAAAGAAAGCCTTATCATTATATTTGTATCTTTAATCTGACTTGGTTTAGGTCTAGAAAAGGGATAGATATTTGGGGGTTTCAAATAATAATAATATTTTCACTTGCAAAAAATGTATTTCAACTTTACCTAATGTAGAAGAAGGAAATATCATAAAATGCTTATGACTTGTTTGAAAGAGAATGTAAACTAAAAATGGATTCCCTTTAAATATTAGGAGTAGGTAGATGAGTAATCTAGAGTCAATTCGTAAAGCGCATATCATCGTGTGGGGTGCCTATCTATTTTTATCATTAAGGGCGCCGCTAATTAGCAGCACAGAGTATTTCGTGCTTATTTTTTTAGCGTTTCTCTATTCAATAGTATCGCTACCTATATACTCTGTGAAGAATAAAATAGTATCTATTTGTTTGGCTATAAACTCGATCCTGTTAATGAGTTTTCCAATTTTAATCAATAAATTTTTCCCAGGAAACGTTTCTACTTATATCGTATTAATAAGTAATTTTATCCTGGAGTTTTTAATCTTTAATAAAATTGGTAAAGATTTTGATACTAGATTAGCTAGTGAGTATAGGAAAATCAGTCAGTTTAAAAGTAAGATGTCTCAATCTCCTTGGATAAAATATTTAGAGATTTCTAGTTTTATATTAACTATATTTCCATTTATTCTTCATGGTACAGTTGATAATCGTGTATTGACTCTTATCTTTTTGATAAAAATTTGTGTAGATACTACGATAAAGGTTCTATTAAACGGAATTTTTAAGACAAGTAAAGTAATGAAAAGGAGGATATTTTCTCTTTTTGTACTAGATTTGATTGTCTATATATTTTTAGGTTATGTTTTAGTGATACAAAAAGACGAATATCTGTTTTCAATTCTACTAATTTTTTCTAATTTCTCACTTCCCTTTATCAGAGAAAAAGAGTATGAACTATTTAAAAATAAGAAATGAGATAGATATGGTTAAATCTTATTTCTCTTTAAAATCAAATCAGGTAGAGAAAGGATATCTTATCTAGGTAACAAAGTGCTTTAAACGCAGTCGACGATTACTTATTGGAGAACTATCCTAACCATGCAACGTTAAAGAGGAGAAATCTTATGAAACTCGTATCACCAAATAATTATGCTGCTATTGAGTAAGAAGAGATGAGGTGTCTTGATGGGAGATTATCTCTACATAAAGACGGGGAATGTTACAGTAAACGTAGCTACTGCTTATTTTATGGGGAATTAAATATGTTTAAACTAAGTGATAAAGTCAGAGTGGTCTTTGCTCTTTTAGGAGTAAGTTCCCTATTGGTTAGTATGTATCTTATACCTTTTATTAAAACTGAGAATAAATTTTGGGAAATACTTTTATTTATATTAGGTGTATTGCTAATTGGAATTACGTTACTAAGTCATAAAAAAATTAAATTTTGGAAATAGCGTTAGTGAGAAGGACAGGATAATAGTATTATGATGGTTGTTTTAATTTTGATGGTTGTGGTATATCTGTATTATGTAATTACAGAGTATTTTCAGAATAGTTATATTGACTGTATACTATTTCTAACATTGCTGATTTCTCATTTGATATGGGATTACTATTTTTTGCCCATTGAAGTTTTAGTGGCATTAAGTGGAGTAAATTTGCTGTCAAGATTTTTCAAAAAAAAGAGAAGTCAATAGAGTTGTTAGTAGCTTGTTAGTGGATTATAAAGATGAAAGGTAAAATGGGGATATTTAAAATGAAACATTTTTTTGCAGGAATTGGTGAGATAAGATTTAGTAATTATCTATTGTCTCTATGTGTAGGACTAGCCCCTCTTTTTCATATCTATGTAATAGGCTCTGAAATGAGTTTTGTGAAAATAGTATTATCTATTTTGGGAGTCATATTTGTATGTATTTTAACTATTGCTCGAATTTATAGGAGATTTTTCTATAATTCACTAGAATAGTATGGGTTAGTTAATCCATTAGAACTATTATTTTTGTTATACTTTACCACTTTTAAGTTTTTACATTAAACAACCGAATGAAGTGAAAGTTGTTTATCCTAGAAAGGAAAACTCTCAAATTGTCCTACAAATTTCTACTTTTCGACCTTGACCACACTCTTCTTGATTTTGATGCCGCTGAGGATATTGCTTTGACGCAACTTCTAAAAGAAGAAGGGGTTACAGATATTCAGGCTTATAAAGACTATTACGTTCCTATGAACAAGGCTCTCTGGAAGGACTTGGAGCAAAAGAAAATTAGTAAACAAGAACTGGTTAACACGCGCTTTTCTCGTTTATTTGCTCATTTTGGACAGGAAAAAGACGGTAGTTTTCTAGCCCAGCGTTACCAATTTTACCTTGCCCAACAGGGGCAAACTTTTTCAGGCGCTCATGAACTCTTAGACAGCCTCATCGAGCGTGATTATGACTTGTATGCTGCGACAAATGGTATTACTGCCATTCAGACAGGGCGTTTGGCTCAATCTGATCTATCTCCTTATTTCAATCAAGTCTTTATCTCAGAACAGTTGCAAACACAAAAGCCTGATGCTCTCTTTTATGAAAAAATTGGTCAACAGATTGCAGGTTTTAGCAAAGAAAAGACGCTGATGATTGGAGATTCCCTAACCGCCGACATTCAAGGTGGCAATAATGCGGGGATTGACACGATTTGGTACAACCTTCATCACCTCGAAAATCATACACAAGCCCAGCCGACTTACGAAGTGCATTCTTACCAAGACTTGCTGGATTGCTTAGATAAACTGTAAAAAGTGGTTTCCATAGCCACTTTTTGCTATAATAGAGGCAGTAAAAACGAAGGAGTCGGCTATGGAACATTCGTCTTGGCATGCTTTGATTAAGGAGCAATTACCTGAAGGTTATTTCGGGAAAATCAATCAGTTTATGGACCAGGTCTATGCTCAGGGAACTGTTTATCCACCTAAGGATAAGGTTTTTCAGGCTCTCTTAACAACATCGCTTGAAGAAGTTAAGGTGGTGATTTTAGGGCAAGACCCCTATCACGGGCCAGGTCAGGCGCAGGGCTTGAGTTTTTCTGTTCCTGACTCTATCCAAGCTCCGCCATCCTTGCAAAATATCTTGAAGGAATTGTCAGATGACATTGGTGTTAAGAAATCTCATGATTTGACGGCTTGGGCTGAGCAAGGAGTCTTGCTTCTCAATGCTTGTTTGACGGTTCCTGCTGGACGTGCCAATGGTCATGCTGGGCAGATATGGGAGCCTTTTACGGATGCTGTGATTCAGGTGGTCAACCATCTAGATAGACCAGTCGTTTTTGTACTCTGGGGAGCCTATGCACGCAAGAAGAAGGTCTTGGTTACCAATCCTCATCACTTGATTATCGAATCAGCCCATCCCAGTCCTTTGTCAGTTTATAGAGGATTTTGGGGTTCCAAGCCTTTTTCCAAAGCCAATGCATTCTTAAAAGAGACAGGACAAGAGCCAATCGATTGGCTTAGATAAGGAGAAAATATGCCTCAGTTAGCGACGATTTGCTACATTGATAACGGGAAAGAACTGCTCATGCTCCACCGTAATAAGAAACCCAATGATGTTCATAAAGGAAAATGGATTGGTGTGGGTGGTAAGCTAGAGAGAGGTGAGACCCCTCAGGAATGCGCAGCGCGTGAAATCCTTGAAGAAACAGGGCTCAAAGCCAAGCCAGTTCTAAAAGGTGTTATCACTTTTCCTGAATTCACGCCAGATCTAGACTGGTACACCTATGTTTTTAAGGTAACAGAGTTTGAAGGGGACTTGATTGACTGCAACGAGGGGACGCTGGAATGGGTTCCCTATAACGAGGTTTTGAGTAAGCCGACTTGGGAAGGTGACCATACCTTTGTTGGGTGGCTTTTAGAAGATAAACCCTTCTTTTCAGCCAAGTTTGTTTATGATGGGGATAAATTGTTGGATACCCAAGTTGATTTCTATGAATAAAGGAGAAAGCAGATGCTACTAATCAAAAATGGTCGTGTAATGGATCCCAAGTCTGGTTTAGACCAAGTGTGTGATGTCTTAGTTCAAGATGGGAAAATTATTAAAATTACGCCTGAGATCAAGGAAGAAGGAGCAGAAATCATAGATGCTAGTGGTCTAGTAGTTGCTCCTGGCTTGGTCGATATTCATGTTCATTTCCGTGAACCTGGTCAAACCCACAAGGAGGATATTCACACAGGTGCCCTTGCAGCCGCTGCAGGTGGTTTTACTACTGTCGTTATGATGGCTAATACCAGTCCAACTATCTCGGATATAGAGACTTTAAAAGAAGTTCTGGATTCAGCTGCTAAGGAAAAGATTAATGTTAAGACGGTTGCGACCATTACTAAAAACTTTAATGGCCAAGACTTGACTGACTTTAAGGCGCTTTTGGAAGCAGGTGCCGTTGGTTTTTCTGATGACGGTATTCCACTTGAAAGTAGTAAAGTTGTCAAGGAAGCCATGGAAGAAGCCAAAAAGCTTAATACCTTTATTAGTCTTCATGAGGAAGATCCAGGATTGAACGGTGTTCTTGGCTTTAACGAAAATATTGCTAAAGAACATTTCCATATCTGCGGTGCGACTGGGGTGGCTGAGTATGCTATGATGGCGCGTGATGTCATGATTGCCTATGCAACTAAGGCCCATGTTCATATCCAGCATTTGTCTAAGGAGGAAAGTGTTAAAGTAGTGGAGTTTGCTCAAGGGCTGGGAGCGCAAGTCACAGCAGAAGTAGCGCCACAGCATTTCTCCAAGACAGAAGCACTCCTTTTGACACAAGGAAGCAATGCTAAGATGAATCCGCCGCTTCGTTTGGAATCAGACCGTCGTGCTGTTATCGAAGGTCTTAAATCAGGCATCATCACAGTTATCGCGACTGACCACGCGCCTCATCATGCAGATGAGAAAAATGTCGAAGATATTACCAAAGCGCCATCTGGTATGACTGGTTTGGAAACATCTCTTTCTCTCGGTTTAACTTATTTGGTGGAAGCTGGTGAGTTAAGCTTGATGGAATTACTTGAAAAAATGACATACAACCCATCCAAGCTTTACAACTTTGAAGCAGGTTACTTGGCTGAGAATGGTCCAGCGGACATCACTATTTTTGATGCCAAGGCTGACCGCCTTGTGGACTCCCATTTTGCTTCAAAAGCAGCTAATTCACCATTCATCGGTGAAACCTTAAAAGGGCAGGTTAAATATACCATCTGTAAGGGGCAAATCGTCTATCAAAACTAGGTGGAAGTCTGCTCTGTAAACAAAAAGAATAGAGAGCTTATATGTACCAGACCCATCATTTTAAAGACAAGTTTATCTTATTTTTAAAGATATTTTTCCCTATCCTGATTTATCAATTTGCCAATTATTCTGCCTCCTTTGTTGATACGACTATGACTGGCCAATACAACACCATGGACTTGGCTGGTGTGTCTATGGCAACCAGTATCTGGAATCCTTTCTTTACATTCCTGACAGGGATTGTGTCAGCTTTGGTGCCTATCATTGGTCACCATCTTGGTCGAGGTAAAAAGGAAGAGGTTGCGTCTGATTTTTACCAGTTCATCTATCTGGCCTTGGGCCTATCCGTGGTCTTACTGGGGATGGTGCTTTTATTGGCACCACCAATCTTGAATCATATTGGACTAGAAGCACCGGTGGCGGCAGTAGCGGTTCGCTATCTTTGGTTTTTATCTATCGGAATTATCCCCTTGTTGCTTTTTAGTGTTATTCGTTCCTTGCTGGATGCGTTGGGCTTGACCAAACTGTCTATGTATCTCATGCTTTTGTTACTTCCTCTCAATAGCGGATTTAACTATCTCTTGATTTACGGTGCCTTTGGTGTTCCAGAACTGGGAGGTGCTGGTGCTGGTTTAGGTACTTCCTTGGCTTATTGGTTTTTGCTTGGAATTTCTGTTCTGGTTTTATTTAAACAGGAGAAGCTCAAGGTTCTACATCTTGAGAAACGAATTCCGCTTAATATGGATAAAATCAAGGAAGGAGTTCGCTTAGGCCTGCCTATTGGGGGAACTGTCTTTGCGGAAGTGGCTATCTTTTCCGTGGTTGGTTTGATTATGGCTAAGTTCTCTTCCTTGATTATCGCTAGTCACCAGTCAGCCATGAACTTTTCAAGTCTTATGTACGCCTTTCCTATGAGTATCTCATCGGCTATGGCTATTGTCGTTTCCTATGAAGTGGGAGCCAAGCGATTTGATGATGCGAAGACCTATATTGGTCTAGGAAGATGGACTGCCCTCATTTTTGCGGCCTTCACCTTAACCTTCCTTTACATTTTTAGGGGAAATGTGGCTAGTCTTTATGGTAACGACCCAGAATTTATCGATTTGACAGCGCGTTTTTTAACTTATAGTCTTTTCTTTCAGTTAGCAGATACCTTTGCGGCACCGCTTCAGGGAATTTTGCGGGGCTATAAGGATACAGTTATTCCTTTTTACCTTGGTTTGGTTGGTTATTGGGGCGTAGCAATCCCAGTGGCTATTGTATTTGATTCCCTAACAGATTTTGGAGCTTATTCTTATTGGATCGGCTTGATTATTAGTTTGGTTGTGAGTGGGGTTCTCTACCGTTGGCATTTAACTGTGATTATGAAGAGATTTGAAGCTTTAGCAAAATCCAAACTATAAAAAAGTTTGTGAAAAAATGTTCTTGATAAGGAAATCCCTTATTCCTATGGGGTTTTCTTTTTTAATTTGTGAAATTTTCTTTAGAAAAACTTTGACAGTATTTACCAAAAACGGTAAAATAGTAAGGTAAGAAGAAAGTTAGAAAGGCAAGAAGATGTTAACTTTAGATAAAAATCTTTTGCTAGAGATGTTCCGCAAGATGGAAGAAATCCGTCGTATGGACTTAAAAATTGCGCAATTAGTAAAGAAAGGGAAAGTGCCAGGAATGACGCACTTTTCTGTTGGAGAAGAGGCGGCTAACGTGGGTGCTATGTTGGCTCTCAATCCAGATGATCTAATTACCTCAAACCACCGTGGTCACGGGCAAGCTATTGCCAAAGGGATTGACCTCAACGGAATGATGGCTGAAATCCTTGGTAAATACACTGGAACCTGTAAAGGTAAAGGTGGTTCTATGCATATTGCTGACCTTGATGCTGGTAACCTTGGTGCAAATGGTATCGTAGGTGGTGGTATGGGAATCGCTGTTGGTGCAGCCCTCAGTCAGCAAATGCAAAATACCGGTAAAATCGTTGTTTGCTTCTTTGGAGATGGTGCGACCAACGAAGGTGTTTTCCACGAAGCAGTGAACATGGCTTCTATCTGGAACCTGCCAGTCATTTTCTATTGCATTAACAACGGTTATGGAATCTCTGCGGATATCAAGAAAATGACTAATGTGGAGCATATCCATCAACGTAGCTCTGCTTATGGAATTCCTGGAATGTTCATCGAAGATGGAAACAATGTCATCGATGTCTACGAAGGGTTTAAAAAAGCCGTAGACCATGTTCGTGGTGGCAATGGTCCAGTCTTGATTGAAAGTGTAACTTACCGCTGGCTTGGTCACTCATCATCAGACCCTGGTAAATATCGTACGCGTGAAGAAGTGGAATTGTGGAAACAAAAAGACCCAATCGAAAACCTTCGCAAATACCTCATTGAAAACACTATTGCGAGTGCCGAGGAATTGGAAGAAATCCAAGCGCAAGTCAAGGAAGCAGTAGAAGCTTCTGTCAAATTTGCGGAAGAAAGTCCATTTCCACCGCTTGAATCAGCATTTGAAGATATTTACGCAGACTAAGGAGAAAGAGATAAAATGGAAACAAAAACAATGTCCTTCCGTGACACCATTATCCTTGCTATGTCTGAGGAAATGCGTCGCGATGAAAATGTATTCTTGATGGGAGAAGATGTCGGTGTCTTCGGAGGAGACTTCGGAACTTCTGTCGGAATGCTTGAAGAATTTGGTCCAGAACGTGTCCGTGACTGTCCGATTTCTGAAGCCGCCATCTCGGGAGCAGCAGCAGGAGCCGCCATGACAGGACTTCGTCCAATCGTCGATATGACCTTCATGGACTTTTCTGTTATTGCCATGGACAATATCGTCAACCAAGCTGCTAAAACACGTTATATGTTTGGTGGTAAAGGTCAAGTTCCAATGACTGTCCGTTGTGCAGCTGGTAATGGAGTTGGATCTGCTGCCCAGCATTCACAGTCTCTAGAGTCTTGGTTTACTCACATTCCTGGTCTTAAGGTTGTGGCACCCGGAACACCTGCGGACATGAAAGGACTGCTTAAGTCTTCTATCCGTGATAACAACCCAGTTATTATTCTTGAGTACAAGTCAGAATTTAACCAAAAAGGGGAAGTCCCAGTTGATCCAGATTATACAATTCCACTTGGAGTCGGCGAAATCAAACGCGAAGGAACGGATGTAACAGTTGTTACTTATGGAAAAATGCTACGCCGTGTGGTTCAAGCTGCTGAAGAATTAGCAGAAGAAGGAATTTCTGTTGAAATTGTGGACCCACGTACCCTTGTTCCGCTTGATAAGGATATTATCATTAATTCAGTTAAGAAGACTGGTAAGGTTGTTCTGGTTAACGATGCCCATAAAACAAGCGGCTATATCGGAGAGATTTCAGCAATTATTTCAGAGTCAGAAGCATTTGACTATCTAGATGCACCAATCCGCCGTTGCGCAGGAGAAGATGTGCCAATGCCTTATGCACAAAACCTAGAAAATGCAATGATTCCAACCGTTGAAAGCATCAAAGATGCCATCCGTAAAACATATAATAAAGAATAGCGTTACATAAGATAAGTTATGTAAAATAACGGTTGTTTTTAACTTTAGTAACTTGAGATACGTATTGTACCCAAGTTATTTGCAAATTTGCGACAGGAGAGAGTCGAATCGATAATATTCGACGAACGACTTAGTAAGTCTACTAGGTTGACCGCCTAATAGCGGCAACCGTAGCAACTTGAGATACGTGTTGTATCCAAGTTGCTTGTAGAGTTGAATTCGGACGGAGGTCTGCGAAAAAAAGATAGATTACCTTGTGTTCATCGAACACATCGTCAATCTCCTATTTTTTCATTGCCCTCTGCGTCCTTAATATCTTAGTATAGAATTGGAGAGGTCATGGCTGATGACAAGCTAAGAGCGACTCCTGCGGCTAGAAAGTTAGCGGATGATTTAGGGATCAACCTCTACGACGTTTCTGGCTCAGGTGCAAACGGTCGTGTCCACAAAGAAGACGTGGAAACTTATAAAGATACAAACGTGGTTCGCATTTCGCCACTTGCAAAACGAATTGCCCTCGAACATAACATTGCTTGGCAGGAAATCCAAGGAACGGGACATCGTGGTAAAATCATGAAGAAGGATGTTTTGGCCTTGCTTCCTGAAAATATTGAAAACGACACCATCAAGTCTCCTGCTCAGATTGAAAAAGTGGAAGAAGTTCCTGATAATGTAACACCATACGGTGAAATTGAACGTATTCCAATGACACCAATGCGTAAGGTTATTGCCCAACGTATGGTTGAATCTTACCTAACTGCTCCAACCTTCACGCTCAACTATGAAGTTGATATGACTGAAATGTTGGCTCTTCGTAAGAAGGTTCTTGAGCCAATTATGGAAGCAACTGGGAAGAAGACTACTGTAACAGACCTTCTTTCACTTGCAGTTGTTAAGACTCTTATGAAACACCCATACATCAACGCTTCATTGACAGAAGACGGCAAGACTATTATCACGCACAACTATGTCAACCTTGCTATGGCAGTTGGGATGGATAATGGATTGATGACTCCTGTTGTTTACAATGCTGAAAAACTAAGTTTATCAGAGTTGGTTGTTGCATTCAAAGACGTCATTGGCCGTACCTTGGATGGTAAATTGGCTCCAAGCGAACTGCAAAATTCAACCTTCACAATCAGTAACTTGGGAATGTTTGGCGTGCAGTCCTTTGGTCCTATTATCAACCAACCAAACTCAGCTATCCTTGGTGTGAGCTCGACAATCGAGAAGCCAGTTGTCGTAAATAGTGAGATTGTGATTCGCCCGATCATGAGTCTTGGTTTAACAATTGACCACCGTGTTGTAGATGGTATGGCTGGTGCTAAGTTTATGAAAGACTTGAAAGAATTGATTGAAAATCCAATCTCAATGTTGATTTAAGAACAAGAGTATTCATTTTTAAGATATAGATAAAGGAAGGAAGACATGGCCTTAGAAGTAATTATGCCAAAAGCCGGCGTGGATATGACAGAAGGACAAATCGTCCAATGGAATAAAAAAGTCGGAGAATTTGTAAAAGAAGGAGAAATCCTTTTGGAAATCATGACTGACAAAGTCAGCATGGAATTGGAAGCCGAAGAAGATGGGTACTTGATTGCCATTCTCAAAGGAGATGGTGAAACAGTCCCTGTAACGGAAGTCATTGGTTACCTTGGGGAAGAAGGGGAAAATATCCCAACAGCTGGAGCAGCAGCGCCAGAAGCTAGCCCAGCACCTGCAGCAAGTGCCTCAAACGACGATGGTAAGAGTGACGATGCCTTTGATATCGTTGTGATTGGTGGAGGTCCTGCTGGTTATGTGGCAGCCATTAAAGCTGCCCAACTTGGCGGTAAGGTTGCCCTTGTTGAGAAATCTGAACTTGGTGGAACCTGCTTGAATCGTGGGTGTATTCCAACCAAGACCTACCTTCATAATGCTGAAATCATCGAAAACATCGGTCATGCAGCAAACCGCGGTATCGTCATCGAAAATCCAAACTTCACTGTAGATATGGATAAACTTTTAGAAACTAAATCTAAAGTTGTTAATACCTTGGTAGGTGGTGTTGCAGGTCTTCTTCGTAGTTACGGAGTTACTGTTCATAAGGGAATTGGTACTATTACTAAAGATAAGAATGTCTTGGTAAATGGTTCTGAATTGCTTGAAACCAAGAAAATTATCCTTGCTGGTGGTTCAAAAGTCAGCAAGATCAACGTCCCTGGTATGGAATCTCCACTGGTGATGACCAGTGACGACATTCTTGAAATGAACGAAGTCCCAGAAAGTCTCGTAATCATCGGTGGTGGCGTTGTCGGTATCGAACTAGGACAGGCCTTCATGACATTTGGTTCAAAAGTGACTGTTATCGAAATGATGGACCGTATCGTGCCAGCTATGGATGCAGAAGTTTCTAAGAACCTTCGCTTGATTCTTGAGCGTAAAGGTATGACAATCTTAACTGACACTAAACTCCAAGAAATCATCGAGGAAAATGGTCAACTTCGTATCAAGGTTGAAGGAAAAGACGATATCATCGCAAGCAAAGCTCTTCTTTCAATCGGTCGTGTCCCAGATCTTGAAGGAATTGGCGATGTTGAGTTTGAATTGGACCGTGGACGCATAAAGGTCAACGAATACATGGAAACTTCTGTTCCAGGCATCTATGCACCAGGTGACATCAACGGTACGAAGATGTTGGCCCACGCAGCCTTCCGTATGGGTGAAGTTGCCGCTGAAAATGCCCTCAAGGGAAACCATGCTGTTGCTAAATTGAACTTGACTCCTGCAGCCATCTACACTCTTCCTGAAGTAGCAGCAGTAGGTCTGACTGAAGAACAAGCACGTGAGAAATACGATGTAGCCATCGGTAAATTCAACTTTGCTGCTAACGGTCGTGCCATTGCCTCAGATGCTGCTCAAGGTTTCGTAAAAGTTATCGCTGATAAGAAATACGGAGAAATCCTTGGTGTTCACATCATTGGTCCTGCAGCCGCAGAATTGATTAACGAAGCGTCAAGCATTATCGAAATGGAAATCACTGTTGAAGAAATGCTGAAGACTATCCACGGACACCCAACCTACTCTGAAGTGATGTACGAAGCATTTGCGGATGTTTTAGGAATGGCCATCCATTCACCTAAGAAAAAATAAAAGAAAGATAGATTAGACTGGAAAGGTGTTTTCCAGTCTCTATCGTATAAAGGGATATCATGAAATATATTATCAATCATTCAAACGACACTGCCTTTAATATTGCCTTGGAAGAATATGCCTTTAAACACCTTTTGGATGAGGATCAAATCTTCCTACTTTGGATTAATAAGCCATCTATCATTGTTGGTCGTCACCAGAACACTATCGAAGAAATCAACCGTGATTATGTTCGAGAAAATGGTATTGAGGTGGTCCGCCGTATCAGTGGTGGTGGAGCTGTTTACCACGATTTAAATAACCTCAACTACACGATCATTTCAAAAGAAGATGAAAACAAGGCTTTTGACTTTAAGAGCTTCTCAACTCCAGTTATCAATACTTTGGCTCAACTTGGGGTTAAAGCTGAGTTCACAGGTCGTAATGATCTTGAGATTGATGGCAAGAAATTCTGTGGCAATGCCCAAGCCTATATCAATGGCCGTATCATGCACCACGGTTGCTTGCTCTTTGACGTTGATTTGTCAGTCCTCGCAAATGCCCTTAAGGTTTCAAAAGATAAATTTGAATCAAAAGGTGTGAAATCGGTTCGTGCTCGTGTGACCAATATTATCAATGAATTACCAGAAAAAATCACAGTCGAAGAATTCCGTGACTTACTCTTGGAATACATGAAAAAAGAGTATCCAGAGATGACAGAATACGTTTTTTCTGAGAAAGAATTGGCTGAAATTAATCACATCAAGGATACTAAGTTTGGTACTTGGGACTGGAACTATGGTAAATCACCTGAATTTAACGTCCGTCGTGGAACAAAATTCACCAGTGGTAAGATTGAAGTCTTTGCTAATGTTACTGAATCAAAAATCCAAGACATCAAGATTTATGGGGATTTCTTTGGTATTGAAGACGTTGCTGCAGTAGAAGATGTCCTTCGTGGAGTGAAATATGAACGCGAAGATGTCCTTAAAGCTCTAGAAACTATTGATATCACACGCTACTTCGCTGGTATTAGCCGTGAAGAAATCGCTGAAGCAGTAGTTGGATAAAAAGAAAAAAGAAGTTGGTTGTAGGACCATCTTCTTTTCTTGATATATATTTTACATAATTTATTTTATGTATTTTATAAACTATCCAAGGCATTCTTTTGTTCATCATTGACGATATGGGTATAGAGGTCAGTGACTTGTGTGCTAGCATGTCCTAGTTGGTGGCTGACTAAAACTTGAGATTTGGTTACATCATAGAGCCTGGTTGCTAGCGTATGGCGCAGTTTATGGGGGGTTACACGGACTTTGAAGTCCTCAGAATACTTAGCAACCATTTTCTCAACGCTGGAAGCATCGATACGATTAGGAACTCCTCTGTAGAGAGTTAAAAAAAGGGCTGTATCTGTTTTTTCCGTCTTATAGCGTTGATTTCGAATGGCCAGATAATTCTCTAAATAAGGCTTGGCGAAAGCAGCAACATTGACCGAGTCACGTTTGCCACCTTTTCTTGTAACGTCAATAACCATCATTTTGAGGTTGAGATCCCTTAAATCCAGGTTAACAGCTTCAGATAAACGGACACCAGACGCCAATAGAAGGGCAATGATGGCCAAATCACGTTCTTTATTTTTGTTAAATGATGAAAGAGCTCGATTAGAAAGTTGTTGTGGGTACTCTTGGTCGATATAAGTTAAAAAACCTTCTGTTTCATCACCTAAAAAGAGTTTTTGCTTGATGTTTTCAGCTCTGGCAGCAAGCGTTTCTTTCTTTTTCTTTGTTGAAATTTTCTTCATTACATTACGATAAAAATAAGGCTCTCCCTGATCGTTTTCAACTTCCTCAGTCAAATACTTATAAAGACTAGAAAGTGCTGATAAGGTTCGATTGATAGTTGTCTGAGAAACTCCTTGCTTGGTCGTATTAGCATTCAGCAAAGGACGTTCACGTAGATAAAGGATAAAGGATTCCATGTCTTTCTTAGACATATTTTCCAAGACAGATAAAGGAATATCAGATATTTTATCAACGTTTGAAATTCCAGACTCCAAAACCCAGCTGAAAAATCGATCGTATTCCTTGAGGTATTCGTACAAGGTTGTAAAACTATAGGGGACAGCAAGCTTAGATTGATAGTATTCCAGAACATACCAGGGCATGGCTTGTTTTAGTTTGTCGATTCGTCCTAGTAAAATCTCGCGTTTCATGTATTTTCTCCATAAATAAACTCTACTAGTAGTATAGCATAGACTCGTATATTTTTCAAGAAAATTATAGTTTTTCGGAAAGATGTTATAGAGCTTTTTAAAAAAGACTTAGATAAGTCTTCGGAGTTTCTATTGTGAATCATTAGCTAGTGCTTTTTCTAGTTTCCAAATACTAAACCAGAATGAAATAGTCAACAGAATAAAGAAAATAATAAAGAACTCACCCACTAAACTTCTGTTAATACTACACAACTGAAGAGCTATATAAGGAGCTATGAGATACAAAATACATTGTATAATTGCTATTGTTTTCTTTTTCATGATTTTAATCTTACTGTACAGATTTGATACAGTAAACTCCTTTCTATCTTTATGCATTATCATTTCTAACTTAATTATAATCTTATTTTTACCAAAGTTCAGTTACTTGTACGTGAGATATCTTGTAAGTAAAAAATAACCGATCTCATTGCTGAGAATCGGTTTTCTAATATATTTAATTAATTAAGAAGTTTATTTTTTACATAACATAAATTATGTAAAAACTCCTACAACAACAAATCTTTGACTTTCCCAATTTCACTTTTTGGAATAACTAGGTGAATCATATCTCCGAGATACATTCTGGTTGAACCGTTAACGGTTTGACTTTTACCGTTATGGACTTGGGTGGTGATGAGGATATTATGTGGTAGGTTGAGTTCATGAACCTGTTTTCCAGCGATTTTGTCAGAAACAGGGATTTCAATGAGAGTGACTTCTCCTTCATCTGTCGCTTCTTCTGGCAACATTTTTTCTAGCATGGCCTCATAGACTGGAGCACCCTTGAGTAAATCCATGATGATGTAGGCAACTAGGGTCACTAGTCCGAGTGGCATGAGATTGCGAATATCTCCTACCATTTCGGTTACCAGAATCATAGCAGTTAAGGGAGCCTTGGATATTGCTCCAAAATAACCACTCATTCCTAGAATGACAAATATAGGGAATTGCTCCTGACTGACAAGTCCAAGATTGACACAAATAACACCAACTAGAGCTCCAAGTAAGGAGCCAAGCGCCAAAATTGGTAGGAAAATACCTCCTGGAAGGCCACTTCCATAACTAATCATGCTCCAAACAAAGCGAATCAAAAAGTAAACTAATAGAACTTGGAAACTAAAATCTTGCTCAGTTAAGGAAAGAACCAGCTGATTCCCACCACCAAGGATTTGTGGTAAGAAAATCCCCACTGGTATGATGAGAATGAAAGCCAGAATTGGATAATAAGCTCTATCCAAATGGATTTTTTGACCAATCCAATCATAAACACTGCCAACATTAAGTACAGCTTTCTCATAGAGAAAACCAGATAGTCCAAGAAAAACTCCCATAAGGAGGTAAATCCAATACTGGTCTAGAGTCATGAGTGGGATATTGTCTGGCATATCCAGTACGGGTGTTAGGCCAAATATGAGTAAAGAAACAAAGTTTGCTACGAGACTAGCTGCGAGAGTAGATACCCAGAAAAAGCGAGAAAAGTGATGATAGACTTCTTCTACGACAAAGAGAAGACCTGCAATTGGTGCATTAAAGGCTGCAGCTAGACCAGCGGCAGCTCCACTCGCAATTAGGGAACGTTCCTCTACTGGACTGGATTTGAGCCATTTGGCAATTCCTTTACCGCCGACCGCTCCGAGTTGAATGCTTGGTCCTTCACGCCCCAGCATAAGACCGCTAGCAATAGCAAGAATTCCTAAAATATATTTTTTCCAAAGTACGCCCCACCAGTTGAGGGTCATGAGTCCCTTTAATTCGGCTTCAACTTGAGGAATTCCTGAACCTTTGATGTCTTTTTCTGACCGAGTTAATTTCGCACTGAGCCAACAAACTATTAAATAAAATAGACCAATGATAAAAAGATTGCGCACTAGATGCGCTTGATCTTGATAAAGTCCTTGTATCAGGTGGAAGCCTTTTTCGATTAAGAAACGAAAGGATCCAACGATAATTCCAACAATGAGACCGACGATGATTCCTCGTCCAACTTGGGATAATATAGTACTTGAGGCAAAGGCAAATTCTTTCTTGGAACTGAGTGTTTCTGACTGTTCCTCCATAATCATTCCTTCTAATTTAACTTTCTTTTTCTCCTGAAACCAGCGATTTAATGGGTTCAAAGCTGGTCCGGTGAATTGGGGTAACTCCTAGTTTTTCGAGTCCTTCCAGGTGTTTAGCAGTTCCATATCCTGCATTAGCAGCGAAATCATAACCAGGAAACTGATGATCGTATTCCTTCATCAATTCATCACGTGTCACCTTGGCTACTATAGAAGCTGCTGCAATTGAAAGGGAATTAGCATCACCTTTGATGATAGATGTTTGTGAAATGGGTAAATCCAGTTTCATAGCATCTATCAAAAGGTGATCAGGTTGAGGACTGAGCTGGGAGATTGCTTCCTGCATGGCCAGTTTGGTTGCTTCATAGATATTGACTTGGTCGATGATCTGATTATTCATGATACCAATGCCGATTGACAAGGCTTTGTCTTGAACCGCTTGGAAAATCTCCAGATGTTTCTTTTTAGGAATTTTCTTGCTGTCGTTGAGACCTCTAATCTTACAATTTTTAGGTAAGATGACGGCTGCAGCAACTACTGGCCCAGCCAGAGGACCTCGGCCGACCTCATCAACACCAGCAATTAAGGTCAATCCTTGATTGAAAAGTTCTTTTTCGTAGGAAAGCATGGATTCCAAACGAAGATCCTCATCCAATTCTGCCTGAATGGCTTTTTTACGCTTGCTGATTTCCTTTTGAACTCCAGAGCGATTATCCTTTTCAAGTTCTAAAAAAATAGGGCTTTCTAACTCCTTGACCGTTGCAAGGAGTTCTTTGATTTCTTTAATCGTCGCCATTGAGGTCTTCCAATGTATCTAAGGTATAGTTACCGAGTTTGCCGTCGCGGACTTCCTTCACGAAGAGACTGTAAAAGCGGTCATAGTCGTCACGGAAACCGAGAGCACGGGTCATATCCATAATAATAACAGGCGCTTCTTCCTCAATTTTCATTTGTTTGAAGCGTTCAGCCAGCTTTTCTGGATAATGTTCTTTAAAATAATTGATACCAAAAATGGTCACCTCATCCATAGGAAGCAACTGGTCTTTAATAGCTCCCGTTAAGGCCAACTTAAGCGCAACAGTTTCATCTTCAAACTTAGGCCAGAGAATTCCTGGCGTATCTAGGATTTCAAGGTCTTTATTGGTTTTGAGCCATTGTTGCCCTTTGGTAACACCTGGTTTATTGCCGACAACGGCAATCTTCTTGCCAGCCAAACGGTTCATGAGAGTGGATTTACCAGCATTTGGAATCCCAATAATCATGGTACGCAAGGTTTCAATTTTAATCCCACGTTCTCTCTGGCGAGCAATCTTATCAGCCATGAGTTTTTTGGCCGCATCTGTTACAACTTTTACAGTTACTTGTTCTTTGGAGTTGATAGCTAGAGTCTGGATTCCCTTTGATTCAAAATACTGACGCCATTCCTTGGTTATTGCTGGATCAGCCAAGTCTGCCTTGTTTAAAATCAAGAGTTTTGGTTTGTCACCAACAATTTTGGTCAACATAGGATTTTGACTAGATAGAGGTAAGCGTGCATCTACCAAAATCGTCACAAAATCAACAAATTTTAAATTGTCCTGCACCTGTCGACGCGCTTTAGACATGTGACCAGGAAACCATTGAATTGTAGCCATAATATATCTCCTTCGGATTGAAAAAAATGTAAAAACGTTTTCTTTCTTGCCTTCTATTCTATCATAAATTATTCTTTTTTGCATAAGCTTTTGTCTAGAAAAGCTATTTTATTAAGGAAAATTGAATGCAATCTCATTTTTTAATATATTAATTTTCAGCAAATACCTATCTCTAATCCATGAGATTATTAAATATAAAATTAGTCGTATTGCATTCAATTAAGTTAATTAATCATCTGATAAAATAATCAAAATATATTTTTATGCAATATCTTTTAGAAGTACTATTAAAACATACCTAATTTTATTTATGAAACTACCGGATAATGGTCTGATTGAAATGAAATTAGAGAAGACATGTTTGTCCTCTCCATCAACTTTTTTATTACTCATTAAATAATTTTTCCAACTGTCTGGTTGCTGATTCAATCTCGTACCCGTTTTCATCTATCAGCTGCTTCACCTTTGCTTTATCAAGCTCTCGATGATCTCTGACAGACAAAATCTTATCTGCCCATTCTTCAAGAGAATCATGCAAAGACAGACTTTTATCATAGTTATTTAGTATCCTTGCGTCTGGTAAATGATTTGCTGTTACAACAGGTAATCCATTTGCTTGTGCTTCAATTAATACAATCGGTAATCCCTCAAAATTTGATGGGAAGAAGAAAACATCTAGAATATTTAGCATTTTTCCGACATTAGTGGTCAAGCCTGTAAAGATGACTTTGTCTGCTACTCCATATTCTTTTGCCACATTTTCTAAAAACTCAGTATCTCCTCTTCCGATAAATACGAGACGAGAATTTGGTTCTTTTTTGACGATTTCAGAAAAAACCTTCACACAAAAACTTTGATTTTTTTGTTTTTCATATAGACGAGAAACTTGCCCTACAACAAAACAATCTTCTGGAATACCATATTCTTTACGAAGTTGAACTTGCTTTTCTTGGTTATATATAAACTTTTCTACCTCAATGGCATTATGAATCACTAAAGCTTTTTCTCTTTCTTGACCATGATAAAAATGGTTCAATGCTTCTGTTCCGCAGGCCCAAAAATCGGTCGCATATTTTCCAACAAAAAGACGATTGACTGGATGAACAAAGCGATAAAATTTATCTGCTGTAGCACAATGTCCATGAACGATTCTTTTTTCTATCCCATATTTCTTTGCCAATTTTAAAAATTCTAAATGTGTCAAGCCATTTTGATTGGACCATACAATATCATAACGATGAGCATTTTTCTTAAAAAAATCATCCCATTCTTTTAAGGCTTGCTGGATATGAGGTCTTAACTTGGGGATTCTATGAACGACTAGAGGATTGCGACAAAGCTTTTTAAAATGATCACTAAATTCAACATCTTCAGGACCTTGTAGTAAAAATTCCAATTCAAATTCAGAGGTATCAATATGGTTATAAAAATCTAGAACAATTTTTTCCAAGCCACCAACATCTGAAACCAGACCACAAACCAATATTCTTTTCATTGATTTCTCCTTATTTTTTAAACTTTAATACTTTTTGAATCATCAGTATGATTTGTCTACCGCCTTCATGATTTCTAAATAGGAAAACGTAGACACCCAATACTATCAAATAAAGGACGATTTTGATGGTCAAACTGAGAATGAAATCTAGCTGAGTTAAGAGGTAGTTATCCAGTAAACTCAAAAGTAGAAAGCTTACCCCTGCGACAGTGAAATCTTGTAACAATGTTTTAAAAAAGTCCTTTGAGGAAGCTTTCAATCCATACTTAAAGGTGCTATAGGGTTCATACCAAGAACAAGTTAGTATTGTGGAACCGATTGTTCCTAATAATATTCCGGCGACTCCTAAATCTAAAATCGCTAAAAAGTAGAGTGAAAGGGAAATATTTAATAAAATCTCGACGATAACTTTTTTATTTTGCTCATAACTTAAGCCATAAACTGAAATCAACGTTAGAATCGGTCTTCTATAAAAAGTTAGGAAAAAATGAAGGACAATCAAAATTTCAACAGTACGATTAAATGAAAATTTTTCCCCTAACCAGATGGTCATAAATGGATGAATGAACATTAAATAGCCTAAGCTAGCAAAATAAATCAGGCTAAAAGCAATAAATTGGTATTTTTTTAGGAATTTAACCGTATCTGCTACTGTCGTAGATTTCGAATGAACTAAGTTACCTACGGAGGAAACAACTGAATTGATCACAGTATTTAAAATCAGTGAAAGAAATCCTAAAACATAGGTATAATTCCCATAAATACCAATAGCTGCTAAACTGACAAAACTTGCCATTAGAATACTATCGGTTTGAAAAACAATCGTTTCTCCAATACTACCGACTATATTTCCTTTGATATTTCGGATGAATTTCCCTTTTTCCTCCTGATTAATGGGTGTTATCTCATTCTTAAACAAGTAACCATACAATCTATCTACAATCCCCGACATGATGATATTCCCTATAAAATTCATCATGATACTGATCAATAGATAAAAGATATAATTTTTGGTAAAGAATAAAATTCCGATTTGCAAGCATACACGAAGCGTATTTAATCCAAAGTCAATCAAAGTCATCATATAATTACGCTGATCGACATAAAGTAAGGTTCGTTTATAGGAGAAAAAATAGCTTGAAGCAGAATTAAATACAAAGAGGAAAAAAATCAAATATACTTCACTATTTACCGTATAATCCTTTATCATATAAGGAAGAAATAAAGAAAGTATAGCGCCCAGTATAAAAATAGAAAAGCCAATGATTCTATATAATTTTTTGAAAAGAATCATAAAGGCATTGATTTTTCCATGTTCTTCTCTGTCTAAGGGTCCATATAGTGCATAGCTCATGGCTCCAGCAACCCCTAATTCTGCCAAAGACAGGATAGAAACTAAGCTAGACAAATAATTGTTTAATCCTAGATAGGTTACCCCAAGTAAATTGATAAAAATAGTTCGATTGATAAAGCCAAGAAGTACTTGAAAAGGTTGCAATGCCAGAGCAATACTTGTATTTAAGGTGGCAAATTCTGTTCTACTTTTTTTCGTGTATTTCATCTATTCCTTTAATTTTCCTTGTAAAAGTTGATCGAGATAACTTCCTGGAAGGACTTCTTCTTTCTTGATTTTATAAGTCGTTTTTAAAATCGGTGTTGTTTTTAACACTTCTTCCCATTCTTTTTCATCAAAAAGATCATGGGCATGGTCTCTTAAAAACCAAACACGCTCAGCTGGTGCTAGAATAGGTAATCTATCCACTAAGTTTTCAAAATAAGGACTGCACTTATATTCGGACAAAATAAAATAATCCATCATCAGGTAATGAATAAAAACTGGATATTTACGAACATAGTAAAGATATAAATCCCGAATATGTTTAAAATAAGGCTTGCCTTTTTTTCCTGCCAGAAAGAAACCTGCCCATTTAAAGTCACCGACAGTTCGTTCCATTTTTTCTGGCTGTAAGGGTGGATGATTCAGAGTAAAGAAGTCACCCTCAAACATTTCTAAAGTTGCATAGGGAGATACAAATAAGGTTGCATCCATCCAAATTCCACCGTATTGGTATAAGAGACTAAAACGAATAATATCGGAATAATGCGCAGCTGATAATTCTTTTTTCTTGTATTTTTCGGTGATGTCTCTTGGAATATTGATGAAATCCGCCAGATTTTCATCCGTCAACAAGTAGAATTCGCAGTCATTTCTTTTGGCGAAGTCTTTTATGGTCTTCATTGAAGCCTGGACCGTCTCAGGCATTTGCGCTTCTCCCTGTTGCCACATTGTCCAAATCATTTTCGGAAATTCTGTTGTTTCTTCCTCTTTTTCATTACTCGAATCAACTAGTTGTGCTTCTTTTCTTAATTTTAGTACAAAATCCAAAAGAATCTTTCTACGAAAATCATAAAACATCTTGTCAGATTTTTGTGCAAGAAAGTAAATACATGTTAGTTTAAGGCCATAATATTTTAAAATTTGACGATAGCGAGCCATTTTTTTTTGTAAGATTTGTAGTTTCATAAACTCTACAAATTCCTTTCACATTTTTCTAAAGCTGTTTTTAGAAAATATCCGTTACGAAGTTTCTCTCCTACTATTTTACTATTTTTAATCAGCTCTTGAAAATCTTCTTCATTAATCGAGTTTAAACAATCTGCAATTTCAAATAATGAATCAACAAGTATTCCACAATGGTTTTTTCGTACAAACTCCGCTAAAGCAGATTGACTCCATACGATGATTGGAAAACCTGATGCTAAATATAAAGAGGCTTTATGTGGGTTATTCATCTTTAAATATTCTCCATACATCCCACTACAAGTATGAGGGCTATCTCCATCCCAGACTAAACCAAAACCGCCATGCAAGTGATTAGAAAGTTCATCAGGAGAAAAAGCACCTTGATAATGAACGTTGTGAGGAAGATTCTCCTCTTCAAAGTTAATGCCATAAATAGAAAAATCTGGCTCTTCGGGTAATTGTCTTGCGTATTTTGTTTTTCGAATATCGAAATTTCCAGC
The DNA here is from genome assembly GCF_946190335.1 of Streptococcus mitis. Classification (GTDB taxonomy): domain Bacteria; phylum Bacillota; class Bacilli; order Lactobacillales; family Streptococcaceae; genus Streptococcus; species Streptococcus mitis_CH. The sequence goes on along the minus strand of NZ_CAMHZN010000001.1, from coordinate 128,875 downwards.
AACTATAGCCGTGTTTTTCTCATAAATTTTCTTCTCTTTATAATGGGGAATCAAATAATCAAATATCTCTAATGGAACGATTTTCTCCTTTGATATTCCTAATCGCACTAGTTCTGCTTTCATCTTTTCATTATGAGCGATAATACCATCGACTTTTTCAAGAACGATTTTATTTTGTAAAAAATGGATAATAGAGTATTTGAAATCTGTAAATGACTTGATTTTTTGGTTTCTCAGGGACTCGATATCGTGAATCAGCAAATAAGCTTTGAATGTTCTTTTTTTTAAAAATCTCGTAAAAATTTGTTTTTTTAAGGTATGCCATAATAATGGAAATTGAAGAACTAACACATCATTTTTTGTCAAAGTGATGGGATTTGAATTATTATTTAGGGAAAAAGGTTGATATCCTGCTTCTAGCATTATTTTTTCAGCATCTAATCTTGCTTTAGATCCTGCATGTTTGGCTTCTGCGTAAAATTCTTTTAAGTAATAATTCATACTACTTCAATCCTCTCCAAAATCTTTTTACAATATATTTTTCAAATCTCCATTGAATGGCTCCAACAACTCTTGAAATGAAGACAATCTTTTGAGGGAATAAGCGATAGGCTCTCATTAAAAATGAGCTACTTGAACTTCTAGCGTAACGATTCAGGTACTCGTCATATTTTTCTTGATAGGGATTTCCCTCAAATATACGGTAGTCGACAACGTGCATCAAAACTAAATGGAATAAGCGACGTTGTACGTATGGGAGTGAGTCAGCATTTCCATCATATAGTTGCTCCACTTTATCACAAATCGTAAACAAATCCAAATTTTTCAAACTAAATTCGCGATTCATAATACTACCAGAACGCACGCGATAATAATATCCTATATAATCGATTTTCACCATTTTATGAATCTGTTTTAAAATTCCCATTCCTCCATACACATCTTCATAAAATAGACCTTCTAAAAATGGAAAATTGACAATCACTTGTCTTCGAAAAAGTTTAGCAACTGCATTCAAACGAACAATATTATCTTTACATAAAGAGACTAAAGCTTCTTGGGCATTCCCTTGAAAAATAATTTTGACATTCTCGGGAGAAGGGATTTCTATTTCTTTTTGATCATTTGTATACCAACATTCTACGATGTCCATTTCTTCTGAAGTCATGTGCTTTAATAATTGCTCCAACATATCATCTTTAATGACATCATCACTGTCTACAAAAGTGATAAATTCGCCTTTAGATTCAATCATACCACGATTACGAGCGCCACTTAATCCTTTATTTGCTTGATTGATTAAGTGAAAGCGAGGATCTTGTTGACAATAGCGCTCACAAATTTCTTGTGAATGATCCGTAGAACCATCGTTAACAAGTATTACTTCAATATTGCTATAAGTTTGACATTGAATACTATCTAAACATTCTTCCAGATACTCTTCAACATTATAAACAGGTACAATGACACTAATCAATTTGTTGAATTTCATTGTTGTTTTCCTTTGTAAATAAGTTCTTTTAAACTATGCATCTTTCTCCATATTCTATTCACAATTGGGAAAGTATAGCGTAAATAGAATTTTGGTGCAAGTCGATACAGTTTAACCATTTTACTACTTCTTGCCACTTCTGGAGATTTTTCTACAAGTTTTATGTATTCTCGTAATTTTTCTTCATATAAATTTTGGTAGGGATTGTTCTTTTCGATAAAATCTTTATGATGGGTCGTTACAATTTGAACTAAAAACTTTCCGATATAAGGGATTAATTTTTCATCTAAAGCAAACAAATCCACTAGTTTATCACAACAAGTAAACAAATCTAGATTTTTCTCAGAAAATCGTCTTCTCATGGTACTGTTTGAATGTTCTCGATAATAGTAGCCTACATAATCAAGTCTTACCATTTTTCGTATAAATTTCAATAATCCTACGCCGTGATAAATATCTTCATAAATAACTCCCGTTAAAAATGGAAAATCTTCCACTAAATGTCTTCGATATAATTTACAGACTGGAGAATAAGACAAACCGTAATTACAACTCTTTATTACAGCTTCTTCTGAATTTCCCTCAAATTCTATTTGAATATTCTCTACTTCCTTTAATTGTTCAAAAACACTTCTAGTAACTCTATACTCGCATTCAACAATATCTATATCTTCATTCATATATTCATTTAAAACTTCTAGATATTTAGTAGATATTACATCATCGCTATCTACAAAAGTGATCAATTCACCTCTAGAAGCAGTAACTCCATGATTTCTAGCAGCACTCTGTCCTTGATTTTCTTGATTGATTAAGTGAAAACGAGGATCTTGATGACAATATCTCTCACAAATAGCTTGTGAGCCATCCCTTGAACCATCATTGACTAGAATCACTTCTATATCCGTATAAGTTTGATGCTGAATACTGTCTAGACATTCTTCCAAATACTCTTCAACATTATAAACAGGTACAATGACACTAATCATAAATAGGCTCCTATTAAATTTTCCATTTTTTTCGAATGTCTAAATATCTTAAATATAAAGGATAAAATATACTTAAAAAATATTTTGGTGAGTAACTATACCATCTTAATAGTTTACTAGAATTGAAAATATCTGATTATTTCTTAGCTATTTCAAAATAGTTATCAATTGCATCAACATATAACTGATAATATGGATGTCCAACTCTTATGTTATACTTTTTAAAATGTCCAATACCGACTAAAAATAGCATATTCCCTACATAAGGTAACCAATTATCTTCTCTAAATTCCTCTAATAATTTTTCGCCAACCTTAAAAATATCAAGATTCTTTTCTGAATATGTCTGATTCATCGTACTAGAAGTATGATATCGATAATAATAACCAATATAGTCAATTTTTCTCATTTTATGAATATATTTTAAAGAGACGATTCCAGTATAAAAATCTTCATAAATTAAATTTTCTAAAAACGGAACTTTCTCCACTATTTCACGACGATAGAGTTTTGCGACTGGACTCCAACTTACTCCATGATTAAAACATTCATATAACGCTTCATTTGAATCCAATTCTTTAACATCAATTTCTTTTCCTTCGGAATTTAAACAATGAATATCCTCGGTTATATTACATTCTACAATATCAATTTCATCAGACATATGCTTATTTAATTGCGACAACAAATTAAACCTTACTATATCGTCACTATCAATAAAAACAATGAATTCTCCTGTAGACTCAGCAACGCCTCTATTTCTTGCAATACTCTGTCCTTGATTTTCCTGATTTATTAAGTGAAAACGAGAATCTTTTCTACAATATTCCTCACAAATTTCTTTTGAGTAATCAGTAGATCCATCATTCACTAAAATAACTTCAAAAGTCGTGAAAGTTTGCTGCCTTATACTCTCTAAACATTCTTTCAAATAGGATTCCACATTATAAACTGGTAAAATTATACTAATCATTATTGTTCATAATCTCCTTCAGCTATAGTTTGTGAATCAACATTTTAAAATTATTCCATATTTTATCAATAAACTGATATACTGGATGAGTAATTATTGTAAAATATTTAGGTGCCATTAAATAAAGTCTTAGTAAACGGTATTTACCAACAACTTCTTGAGATTGCTTTGCGATAAAAGCACACTCTCTGATAAAATTTTCATATACATCAACATATGGGCTCTTCCTCGTAATTCCATCTCTTTGATAATGGCTAAGTCCAAGATAAAACATAAAGTATCCAATATACGGTAATAAATATCCATCATCTTGGAAAGATTCGATTAATTTATTTCCTACTGTAATTATATCTAAATTTTTCTCACTAAAGGATGTCGTCATAATACTATTCGGACGAACTCGGTAATAATATCCTTTTAAATCAACAGCTACCATTTTTCGGATATATTTTAGATAATTCATTCCGGTATAAACATCCTCATAAATAATACCTTCTAAAAATGGAACTTTTTCAACGATTTCTCTTCTATACAGCTTTGTAAATGCACAAAACTTTACTTCTTTAAATGCTATACATTTTATAATGGATTCAGGTGAATTACCTTCGAAAACAACTTGAATCGGTTTATTCTTCTGTAATTCTTCTTTATTTTGAGTTAAATTACATTCTACTAAATCCACATCAGGCTTCATATAGGAGAGTAATACTTCTATAATATTCTCTTTAACAACATCATCACTATCGACAAACATGATATATTCGCCAAGGGAATCTTTCACACCACGATTTCTGGCTACACTTAGACCTTGATTCTTTTGATTAATCAATCGGAAGCGATTATCTGTTTGGCAAAAATGCTCACAAATAGCTTGGGATCCATCTGTAGAACCATCATTGACTAAAATGACTTCTATATCTTGATAGCTTTGCTTTCGAATACTTTCTAGACATTCTTCCAGATATTCTTCAACATTATAAACTGGAACGATTACGCTAATCATTTTCCTCTTTCCCTCTTGTATGATACTGCTTCATTCTTCTATCTTGTCTTCCCTAATGCCATTTTTCCATTTCCATATAGAGTGATAGAAAGGAAATAGGATGGTGTTGTAATATCTTGGACACAGCTTATAAAGTCTAATCATACGCGAACTTTTGGCTACCTCAGGATTTTTCTTGGTGATAGTTACATAGTCGGCTAATTTTTGATTATAGACTTCTGCATAGGGATTTCCTTTTTGAATATAGTCTTGATAATGCATGGTTGCTACATGAACTAGGTATTTACCAATATAAGGAAGAAGTTCTTCCCTATCAGAATACAAGTCTATCAATTGGTCACTGACGGTAAAGACATCCAAGTTTTTGGGAGTAAAGGTTCGATGCATGGTACTAGTCGCGTGTTGCCGGTAATAATAACCAACATAATCAATCTTAACAATCTTTCTGATGTATTTAAGCATGCCTATTCCGCTATAGATATCTTCAAAAATGAGCCCTTCTAAGTAAGGAATAGCTTCAACAATGCCTCTTCTATAGAGCTTTGTGACTGGATTGACACTTAGTAGGTGGTTAGGGACAACTTTCACTGCCTCTTCAGAATTGCCCTCAAAAAGAATCTTGATATCTTGAGACTTTTCAGCCAAGAATTTCTTTTTATGAACGGTGAACTGACTTTCCACAAGATCGACGTCGTCACTCATATAGTGCATCAAGGTTTCTAAATAATTTGCTAGGATCATGTCATCGCTATCTACAAATGCAATGAACTCGCCTCTTGAAGCTGTTACACCCGTATTTCGTGCAACACTTTGACCTTGGTTGCTTTGATTGATTAATCGGAAACGCTTATCTGCTTGGCAATAACGCTCACAAATAGCTTGTGAGCCATCTGTTGAACCATCATTGACTAAAAGGACTTCAAGGTCTGTGTAGGTTTGATTTTGAATGCTTTCCAAACATTCTTCCAGATAAGTTTCTACATTATAAACGGGTACGATTACACTAATCATTCTTTATCCTAACCTTATTTCTTTAATCCAATTTCATCCAAAAGTGTCTTTGTAAAATCTTTTTGAATGGCGTTAACCTTGTTATTAACTTTTTTTCGTTCGTCAATATAAGGATCTTCAGATTTCATGACACTCTCTAGAAATTCTAATAAATCATGCGAATCACGAATGACACTTCCCACCATTAAACTCTTCACATCTTCAAATACAAAACCTCGTTTTTCTTTGTATTCCTCATAATCATTAATGGTGAATGCAACTGGCCTACTTAATAAATAGTAATCTAAAAATACTGAAGAATAATCTGTAATTAATGCGCTGGTTGTGCCCAAAAAGGTATATAAAGTCCCATACTGCTCACTGATGATATCTTCTGTCAATAGATGAATCGTCGCATAATTCATTTCAAATTTCAACTGAGATTCCTCAAGAGGATGGAGTTTAATGTAAAGTTCATACCCATGATTTGAGAGTAGTTCGTCAATGTTTTGAAAATCCTCTTCTTCTAAAGAAAATATCAGTGCTGCTTGGCTATCATGATAGTTTTTAGAATTACGGTAGGTTGGCATCCAGATGATTTTCTTCTCCTCTTTCTCTTTAAAGAGCTCATCATTTCGAATATTGCCAACAAGAAGCATCTGCTCGTCTTTAGCATTAAAGGCTGCTTTCATGATTGGAGTAAATAAATCTGAAGAGGAGACTAATTTTGTAAAGAAATTATAGTCAATCTTTTCCATGCCAACTTCAAGATTCCCAATTTTTTTCAAGGGCATTCCATGCCACAAGTTGACAACCATCTGCTTTGGAGTAGGTTTGATGGGATACTTGCCAAAAGAATAGAAAAAATATTTAGATGTTAAAAAATAAAAGAAACCTCGATAAATAGAAACATACTTCACATCATGTTCTTTTTCTAAATGATAAAAATCAGTTGAAGCACAAATAATTTCATAAGTTTCCTGATAGTCATTATCCACTAAATAGTGATATAGGGTTCTAAGATTATCTCTAAACCCCCAATTAGAATAGAGAACAATTCTGTTCCTTTTCTTGGGAATAATTTTATTTATCTTATAAGTAAAATCACTTACTTTAAAAAGTAAGGGTTTCAAATAGTTGATCATTCTCTTTTTAAACCTTGCTTATAAATTTCTTTTAAATTTTGAACATTTTCTTCAATGTCAAACCGCTTTAGGTGTTCATTCAGCTGTCGTTGCTTCTCCTTGAAAGGCATTTTTTCTATATAGTTCACCCATTTAACCTTATCTAGTGGCATAGCTGTACAGAGTTCATCAACAATCTGAGTTGTTTGATCAATTGTTTCATTCATGATAATATTGACTCCAGAACATTGAGCTTCTACCAGTACCATTGGGAAACCTTCATACAAAGAGGGAAAGGCAAAAATATCAAAGGCTGAATAAAATTTATGAACATCTTCTCTTTTTCCTGTAAAGATAATATTCTTCAATTCCTTACTTTTTCCTTCTAGAATTGAACGATCTGGTCCTTCACCAACAAAGAAAAAAGTAACATCAGGCAATTCTTTAGCAATTTCAATCAAAAAACTCTGATTCTTGAAAGGATTTAAAATACCAATCATCCCAACTACTTTTTGATGTTCAGCTATATGAAACTCTTTGCGAATTTCTTCTCGAAAAGTTGGAGAAAACCGATACTTGTTGATGTCAATTGCATTTGGAAGGATTTGAAATTCTTTTTTTTCAAATATCTTCAATCCAGCTAATTGACCACAAGAGATACGATGGGTCGCATTTTTCAAAGCTAAAAAGACCAAAAATCGATTGCGAATACTTTTTAACCAAGTGTCTGAAAATTGGCTACTATGATTGTGGTAAATCCTAACTGGAACACCATTTTTTCGAGCATAGTAATTATGTATAAAAGCGGTTATAGGATTATGAACATGTAGAATGTCAATTTTATTATTTTCATAAAATTGTCGGCACTCTCTCGCATAGGCAAATAGTTTAGAAATCTTTAGGGCAGGAAATACAATTCGTTTAATTTCTTTTTCATCTAGGTATTGATTAAATGGGAAATGAGCGTCACCATTTGATTCGCCCACCATATATTCAAACTCTTGATCATCAGTTGGGATATGATTTTTGATGAAACTTTGTACCCCGCTCATGGTATTCCTTACACCACCTGTTACATGTATGACTTGATATTTCATCCTAGTTTCCTTGATTCAAATCATTCTTTATCTTAGAGGTTGAAATTTCTTTTGTTCGTGGTAAGTAAACAACCTCTATCCCCATATCACTTAAATAATCAAATTTGCCCTGCCAATCATCTCCAATGACAAACACATCAGCATGATACTTTTCGATGTCTGAGATTTTTTGATCCCAATTTTCTTCTGGTATAACGAGATCCACATATCTGATAGCCTCTAATAGAGATTTTCTTTCTTCGTAATCAAAATAACATTCTTTATTTTTTTCTAGTCTATTAAATTCATTGGTAGAAAGCCCGACAATGAGATAATCTCCCAAGGATTTTGCCCTTTTTAAAAGATTAATATGACCGTAATGCAATAAATCAAATGTTCCGTATGTAATGACTCTCTTCATAACTTCCTAACCACCTCTACATTTTCTCTCATATTTTTCTTATAGACCCATTTCCTAATTGAATTTGGAAGAATTCGAATCGCATTACGAAGGAAAATATTTCTAAATAATTCTACTAGAGTAATATCTCTTCTGCGATAAAAATCTAATTGGAGCATAAAGTCAGTCTTTACATACAGGAAACCGCCCCTCCGCAGATAGCTTGAATCATTTGTCTGCATGACTACTAAAGGTTCCTGGATATTCAAAAAATCCTTAGTTGGATTATCGTGTAACAATCTCATTGTGAGGTCATAATCCTCTAGATAGCGGAACTTACGATAATTACCAGCCTTCAAGATATATTTTTTTTTCATCATACTCGATGGATTATTAAAGGGATTTCTCATTTTCGAATATTGACGAATTTCGGCTGTAGTTTCTGGTACTTTCTTTAAGGCGGTAAACTCTGTATTTTTCTCTAGGATATTGGAACCAACCATGATGAGGTTGGGATTTTTTTCAAAGGCTGCTAATTGCTTCTCAAACCTTGTTTCTAGAGAATAGTCATCACTGTCCATTCTTGCAATGAATTCTGTTTGGCATTGATTAACTCCAAAGAGAGAGGCTGGTCCTGAGCCTAAGTTTTCAGGTAAATGAAAAACCTTTAAAATTGGAATCTCTCTCTGTAACTTTTGGATTTCTATTTCTAACTCTTCAGTCAATTCGCCATCACAAACTAAAATGATTTCTGTCGGTTTAAGGGTCTGTTGATAAGAACTTAGTAAACTTTTCCTTAAATTTGTAGGAGTCTCTTTTTTATAGACTGTCGTTAGAACTGAAAATTTCATTTTATAACTCCTAAACCTAATTTCCAAATAACCAATCAACAATAACTGAACGGTAGGGAACGACATGGTACCAGTCAGCTTTAAAATAAACAATGACTAGAAAGATTGAAGCGTAAACCAATATCATCAAATAAAATAAAATCCATTGAACTTTTTTGTCACCTATTTTAGATAAAATCATAGGGATATATAGGCAAATAAAGGGGGTAAAATAGTGTGCGAATCTGCCAAAAAGACTTGTTTGCAAAGTTGACGCAGTAAATAAAAAGGAGATAAAGAACAAAGTTCTTATAAATTCTTCTTCAGTCGATAACTTCTGTTTTCTAATCACTAATTCACCAAAGACCAGAACGATACCATACCAAATTGTTAAAAATACAGGTGCCCATTTATTGCTTTCCAAAAACCATGATGATTCCAGATAGGAAGTATACTGAGGGAAGAAAGAAATAAAGATAGTTGCAATTTGTTTGATAAAAGGTAAGATGATTAGAAATGCAAGGAACACAAATTGGTATATTCTTTTATTTAAAACGATTTTTTTAAGGGGGAAAAACAAGAGGCAGACGATACCAGATGTATGAAATAAGGGAGTTAGTAAGATAAATACCCATGCTAAAATCTTCTTGTTTTTTACTACGTAGTGAAACCCTAAAAAACTTAAAGCGATCGCTAGACCTTGCCTGATATTTGATAAAGAATAAAAAAAGAGTCCTAACGAGCTGAAGTAAATCAGTAAACTCATGTAAACATTTTTAGAATGCTTATAAAGCACAAGAAACCAGGCAACTAAAGTTATAAAGGCATAGGCAAATAATAAAAATGGATAGTGATCACTAAAGTTTCTTAGAAAAATGTTACTTACTAAATAACCAAGTTCAAATCGAGAACGAAATAGATTTGATAAATCCGGAAGTTGTAAATGATTTGATTCAAAAATATGGATATAAGTTCCTAAGTCTCCTCCGACGCTAGAAGTACGAAAACCCGCAATGATTAAAAAAAAGAAAAAAGTCGGAAGAACAAGGAAACCTAACTCTTTTACTTTATCCTCATATTTTAATGAGAAAAAGGCAAGGAAAGAGATATAGACGAACATTAAAAGATAGATTGTCATTTTTTCTCTCCTGCCTTTCAAATAGTTAGTTTAATAATAGTAATAATAGGTATCTTTATGTGAATCAATTTTATTCATTATCACACCAAGTAGTCTAGCTCCAACATGGTCTAATCTTCTTTTTGCTTCTATTATTTGTCGTCGTTTTGATTTTTTGATATCTACTACCAGAAGGGTAGCATCCGAAATACTGGCTAAAACTTGGGCATCAGTTGCTGCTAGCAAGGGAGGTGTATCGATAATGACATAGTCATAAAAATCCTCAAATGCTTTAAGTGTTTCATCCATAGAAGAACTAGCTAACATCTCAGAAGGATTAGGCGGAACAGGTCCTGAAGTCAGTACATCTAAATTCACATCATTTATCGTCAAATGATTAATAGAATCTACTCCTGACTTCTTTAATAGAAAGGTACTGAGTCCTTCAGTGTTATTTAGCTCGGTTAATTTATGTTGAGTTGGTTTACGCATATCCGCGTCTATGATAATCACTCTTTTCCCCTGTTGGGCCAAAGAAGCGGCAAGATTGATACTGACTTCACTCTTGCCTTCATTGGGGTTGGCACTTGTAACGACAATGATTTTAATATTTTTTCCAAATTCTGAGAACTGAAGATTACTCCTTAAAGTTCTAAAGGACTCAGCTACGATGGATTTACTGTTATGAATAACTTCGATATGCATGTCACTCACCTCTTCTCTTTCTCTCTATAGTCGGAATCATCCCGAGAACAGGTGTTCCCACTAACTCTTCCAAGTCTTCGTAAGAATCAATCGAATCACTCAGTACATATTTGATGAAAATAACATTAAATCCTACAAAAGAAAATACTAGAATAGATACAAGAAGATTCTTCCATAGAACGGGATAAACTGGAGAATCACTTCCCAGTGCTTCTGTAACAACTGACAAGTTGTCGCGCCCTAATCTATCTGCTGTAAATTTCTTGTACTGAGACACATACTCTTTAATATAACGTTCAGCTAAATTTCGATCTAGTCCTCTCACTGTTATTGTGACCAACTGAGAACCTGAGTCATTTGTTAATTTAACAGACTTGATTTTTGAAATTTCATCTGGTGATAAGCTTAATGCTTTATTGGTCTCATCTTTTACAGGGGGAAGATCTGCTATCTCTAAATAAGTCTTAGCTTGTCTTTGAAAGAGGTTTATAGCTTCAATCGTTTGCGCATCATTATTTTGCCCATTTGTTTGACTTGAAGTGTTCTTCATTATGAGCTTAGAGGATACACTGTATATAGGAGAAATGATAAAAACAGTATATAGACCAACTGCTGTCGTCCCTACTATAGTAAATAGAAGTAAAAATAGTAGTTTGCTTTTTATCAAAGAAAAAACTCTATTAATATTTTTATTAAAAATAGTCATATTATTGTTTGTTTCCTTTTATTTATTTTTTCTTTCTTAGAACTACCTAGATCCGTTCCCGGTAACCATCACTTTAATTGTTTTTAATAGTATAAGAAAATCTAACTTGATACTTTCGTGATTGATATAGAATAGATCGTAGACTAATTTATCTTTAGGAGTTAATTCATAACCACCATTTACTTGAGCCCATCCTGTGATTCCTGGGCGGACAGCTAAACGTTCATTAAAATTAGGGATATCTTTCAAAAATTCATTGATAAACTCTGGTCGTTCTGGTCGTGGTCCAATAATGGACATCTCACCTTTAATTACATTAATGATTTGTGGTAATTCATCAATTCGTGTTTTACGAATAAAACGTCCAACTTTTGTAATGCGTGTATCATTTTTGCTCGCCCATTTATGACCATTCTTTTCAGCATCTTGATACATGGATCGGAGTTTATAAATTGAAAAACTTTGTCCATTTAAACCAATTCGTTCTTGTATATAAATAGGATTACCACTTGATTCGATTACAATAAAGATACATGCTATTAAACAAATCGGGATAATTAATAGTAATGAGGGTATAGAAATTAGAAGACCTATAATTCTCTTAATTCTCCTATACATAAGCATCATTCTCCTAGAAAAAACTAAGGCGCACACATATATATGCGTGCGCCACTCACTACGTTGATGCATATATATATATATATATAGTCCTGAGTATAAAAAGCTAGAACTAATAAAAATATGTATATTTACCAAGAATTAAATCATACAGTTCAATATAACATAAAAAAATAAGATTTTCAAGCTTACGTGATTAAAATACAGGAAATATACCTAAATTAAATGTTGCTAAATATTTTTGTTCGATATAATCAACTGAGGATTTACTAAAAATAATTCTTCTGCTCTTTCCTTTCCATACTGATGACTAATTGCGTCAAATGCTTGCTTCATATATGGTGGTCTTGAGCTTAGATTATGCATATCGCTAGCCACACAGTGAACTAGATTATAGGATAGAAAATACTGAGCTCTTTTTTTGAGTAAGCGATACTTATCCCCAAACATTTTAGGCTTAAGAACACTTGAACTATTTATTTGAGTATAACATCCCATATCTATCAGCTCTTTAACTCTTTTTTCATTTTTTTCTAGTTCAGCATAGCGTTCAATATGGGCAATGACAGGTCTAATACCTAACAATAAAACTTTATTTACTGCATTGCGGATTTCCCAATAGGGGGTGGTCGGGCTGAATTCAATCAAAGCATATTGTGTATCGTTCAGAGTAGGAATCTGCTTGCTTTCCAATTTGTCAAGAGCATCTTGGGTGAAGTATATTTCAGCTCCATATAAAAGGGTTAAGTCGGGCAGTTCTTTCTTAGCAAGTGCTTGAACCTCTTTAAAGTTGGTCATAATTGTATCTTCTGGAGTTTCAAACATATTTTTACGACGATGTGAAGTGGATACAATTGTACGAACTCCCTGTGAAAAAGCTTCTTTCAGAAGAGCTAGGCTTTCTTCTTTTGTGCTTGGTCCATCATCTACACCAAAAACAATATGAGAATGGATATCAATCATGTAATATTTCCTTATATAATAGAGTTTTAGGCGCTGTAATAAATAATTCAACACATATATATAAGTTTTTGAATAACCTATAAATATTGGTTTATACAGTTTGTTTTCCTGATGTTATTATACTACGAAACATTAAAATAAGCTAGTTATAATTAAGTCTCTCATAATATTTTAAAAGTTATCCAGTATAATAAAGCATATATAAATAAGTGTGTTTTGTTTTCGAATAAATCTGTTGAGAATAATAATGACACTGACTATTAAAACTAACACCTACCATGGAATTTCCACGGTAGGTGTTAGTTATATCAATAATCGTTCTAAAAATGGTTTGAGGCAGTTGAGGAGAATCCCATCTATCCAGCTTTCTTGTGCTGATGATAGATGGTCTGCCTGGAGGCTTTCTTTTAAAAAGTCTCGGACTTGTTCTGGTGTGATTTCAAACTCAAAAGCTTTCATTTTATAGAAAAAGTCGAGCAGATGGTCTGACAGATATTCCGTTGAAAATGCCACTTCTCCACTTTTTCGATATGCTAATAAGAGGCGAGCAAATCGGGCTTTTTCTTCAGGAAGGTCACGAAAATAGGAATTGAGGAGCCAAGTCTGCTTCTGTTTTCTTTCAACTGGATCCTGACTCGCAATTCGTTGGTCTTTTTCCAGCTCTTTTTGATATTGTTTGGCCTTGATGGCCCGTTCTGTTCTATTTTTACCAAAAAGAATTTTCTCCCATTTGCGTTCTTCTTGAGTCAGGGTTTCTGTAAAACCAAAATAATCTTGATAAGCCCGCTCTGCTGGGCCCATGGCTAGAACTAGATTGTCTGCATACTGCTTGGCTATTTTATCCCTCTTCTTGCGCTCTTTCTCTGCCTGAATACGGAGTTCTTGTTCGTAGTCAATTTTCTCCTTACCTAGCTTGACAAGGTAGAGTTGGTCATCTGGTTTTCCAAGTAAAAAGGGTTTGATACACTTTTCAAGGACTTCTTCCATCCGAGCCTTTTTCTTGGGCTCTGCCTTAGTCCAACTTCCTCCCTGAAAGACTTCTAAGAAAAGCTGGTAGTCACTCTCAGGCGCAAATTGATTGCCACGATTGGGTTTGAAAACACCTTTTTCCCAGAGCCATTTTAGAAGTCGCTCGTCAAAGTCACTTTTATTGACCTTGATTTTTTCCTTTTTCTGGGCTTTTCTGGTCAGATTTTCAACCTTTCTGAGCAGTTTTTCTTCCTCTTCCAGTTGCTGGTCAAGGGTCAATCGATGAAAATGACGAACACAGTCGCTACCAATCGGAAAGAGGCGTTGACCTGTGACACCGTTAAAGAGTTCGTAGGCGTACTTGATGGCATTTCCACAGACACAATTGCTACGGCCGATACCGTTAAAAATCAAGGAAACTTCATTCCATTCCTTGGTAGCTTGTTCCCAAGTATCAGCTTTTGAAGCCTGTAAAACCGCATCATGCAGGGATTTTCTAACTGGAAGTGTCATGAGGTCTCCTTTCTAATACTCAATGAAAATCAAAGAGCAAACTAGGAAGCTAGCCACAGGTTGCTCAAAACACAGTTTTGAGGTTGTAGATAAGACTGACGAAGTCAGCTCAAAACACAGTTTTGAGGTTGTGGATAGAACTGACGAAGTCAGTAACCATATCTACAGCAAGCTGAAGCTGACGTGGTTTGAAGAGATTTTCGAAGAGTATAAATTATACTTTTACAACTTGAACCTCGTCTTTACCGAGTAAAATCAAGTATTTTTCAATATTTTCAATCGAATAGGATCGTGATAAAGCTTCTCCGTATAGGGATAACTGACCACGATAGCGGTCTACGAGTTGACTCGGTTCATCATAGCGGTCTGTCTTATAGTCAAACAGAACAATTTTATCTTCGTAAAGTAGATAGCCATCAAGGATACCACGGACAACGAAGTCTTCCTGACTCTTTTGGTCTCGTTTGAGCATGGAGAAGGGTTGCTCGCGATAGAGATGGTTGGTATTAGCGAGAATTTCCTGACCGAGTGCTGTGTCAAAGAATGCAAGAATTTTCGAAAGATTGATCTTGTCCCTGACAGCTGGGCTGGTTTGAACTTGTTTGAGAGTTTCTGTCAGGGTAGCAAGCGTTGGTCGCTGGCTGAGGTCAATTCTCTGCATGAGTTCGTGGGTAGCACTACCAATCTCGGCTCCTGTTACTTTTTCTTTGGTTGAAAAATCTGGTAAATCAAAGCTGATTTTCTTGTCTACTGACTGGCCTTGACCTGCAATCTCGACACCTTCCATATCCATAACTGGTTCGTAGAATTTCTTGATTTGACTTGGGGTTTGAACACTAGGAAGTTCAATGGCTGCGCGGTGAAGAGTATTATAAACTTCCACTTCTTTCAGCATTTCAAGAGCTTCCTTAATGGTTTCTGACTGACGATTGTCTACTTGTGAGCTATCTTGGAGAGAACTTTTGTTTTCCAACTCTCCGATAGCTTCTCTAGTCAGCTGATCTTCACCAACAAAACGATAGCTAAAATTGAGATGATCCTTTGCAAACACTTTGCTGATAGCCCAAATCCAATCTTGGAAATTCCTTGCTTGAAGTCTAGTGTTGCTGTTTAGTTTTCCATTTTTAGCTGCTGAGTATTCCTTGGCTTCCAGCTTTTCACGAGATCCCTTGCCGACAAGATAGAGCTTTTTCTCAGCCCTCGTCATAGCAACATACAGTAGACGCATTTGCTCAGAATAGCTTGCCAGCTGTAATTCTTCTTCGTTCTGTCTATAGGTCAGACTAGGAATGGAGAGTTTGATGGTTTTAGGATAGTGATCTTCCACTGCTCCTGTCTCCATTTTTGCAATGTATTTGACACCTAGTCCATTTTTACGACTGAGAATGATCTCTGACATGCTGTCTTGCTTGTTAAAGTCTTGATCCATATTGAGGATAAAGACGTAAGGAAACTCCAGCCCTTTACTCTTGTGAATAGTCATGAGCTCTACTGCATCCTTTGGTGGTGCGACAGCCACGCTTGCAAGATCGTGCTGGGCTTCTAAAACTTGGTCAATCATACGAATAAAACGAGACAAGCCCTTGAAATTACTCTTTTCAAACTGGTCAGCACGCAGTGCTAGGGCATAGAGATTAGCCTGCCTAGCAGGACCATTTGGCAAAGCTCCAACATAATCGTAGTAAAAACGGTCATTATAAATCTTCCAAATCAGGTCATAGAGGGAGTGGTTTTTTGCATACAAGCGCCAAGAAGCCAAGATATCCATGAATTGATTTAGTTTTTCAGCTAAATCCGTATGAATTAAGTTTTTCTGGCTAGCTACTTGTTTTTGAGCATTGACCAGTTTCTCATAGAGATTTTCTTGGATTTTATCCTCTGCTTTCTGGAGAGACAAACGTGCTAACTCGTCCTCATCAAATCCAAACATTGGAGACTTCATGAGAGCAACCAAGGCATAGTCTTGCAGGGGATTGTGAATAACACGCAGAGTGTCTAGCATGACTTGCACTTCTAGGGATTGGAGATAATTGTTTTGCTCGCCGTCGGTTTTGACAGGGATTCCGTATTCAGACAGAGCAAGAAGAATCTGGTCATTTCTACTGCGACTGGAAGTCAAAAGGGCAATTTCCTTAAAAGCAACACCTTTTTCCTGATGGAGTTTGAGGATTTCCTTGATGACCAGGCGCATTTCACCTGTTAATTTCGTTTCTGCTTGGCTCTCTTCTTCCTCACCAGTATCGTCCTTGTCGTAGAGGAAAAATTCTGCCTTGTTGTCTGGATTGGGAGTCAGTTTGCTATTGGCAAAAACAAGCTGGTGCATGTTATCATAGTTGATTTCTCCGACTTCTTGGTCCATGAGGCGTGCAAAAACATCATTGGTTGCTGACAGCACTTCTGAACTACTACGGAAATTTTCCTTGAGGAGAATTAATTTGCCCTCTTTAGGATTCTGCGCATAGCGTTGGAATTTCTCATTGAAAATCTGGGGATCTGCCTGCCGGAAACGATAGATGGACTGCTTGATATCTCCAACCATAAAGCGATTGTGACCATTCGACAGCAATTCCAACATCCGTTCTTGAATGTGGTTGGTGTCCTGATACTCATCGACCATGACTTCGTGGAAACGTTCCTGATAAGCCTCACGAACTTGCGAGAAATTCTCTAAAATCTCAATAGTGTAATGACTGATATCAGCGAATTCAAAGGCATTTTCCTGACGTTTACGCTGACGATAAGCCTCCACAAAATCACTCATGAAGGTTTGAAAAGTTTTAGCTAGTTCCCATGTGTCTCCATGATAACGTTCTTGATAGTAGAGTATCGTTATTTGGTCTGCTAATTGTCCTAGTTTAGCAAACTGGACCTTTCTTTCTTCGTTGTAGGCATCAGCCAGGGGCTTCAAATCAGCCTTACGACTTGCATTGGTCAGAGCTCGGCCGTTTTTCTCTTTCGAAATTGCGACAACACGCGCAAGCACTACCTGATAAGCCTGACTATCGGACTCTTGATTTAAGGAGCCAATTTCATCTAAAATCAACTGAACATTCTCTAGATAAGCAGCCTTTGGAAACTCCTTGGCATCGTAATCCAGATGATAACGGAAAAAGCTTTCCAAGTCCCAAAGGGCTTGCTGGATTTGCTTAGTCAGTTTTTCTTTTTCACTGGTAAAATCAGCTTTTTCAAAGCCTTTGAGGAAAGATTCACTCAGCCATTTCTGAGGATTACTGGTGGATTGGAGGAAGTCATAGATTTTATAGACCTGCTGGCGCAGACCACGTTCATCCTTGCCACGCCCTGCAAAATTTTTCAGCAGATGACTAAAGTTCTCTTTCTGTTTACCTTGATAATGCGCTTCAAAGACCTCGTGGAAGACTTCGTTTTTTAGAAGAAGTTGCTCGCTCTGGTTTTGTAAAATCCGGAAATTAGGCGCAATATCAATCAGATAACCATGTTTACCAAGGAATTTTTGTGTAAAGGAATCCATGGTACCGATGGCAGCGTTGGGTAGGTCCGCCAACTGGCGTCCCAAGTGTTGTTTGAGGTCAACATCATTACTTTCTTGGATTTGTTGGCTGATTTTTTTCTCCAAGCGCTCCTTAAGTTCTGTGGCAGCCTTGACGGTAAAGGTTGAGATAAAGAGTTGAGAAATTTCGACACCACGCGCTAACTGGTCCAGAATACGTTCTGCCATGACAAAGGTCTTCCCAGAACCAGCTGATGCTGAGACTAGAATATTCTGGCCAGAAGTGTAGATGGCTTCAATTTGCTCGGCAGTTTTCTTCTGTTCCTTGTTCGAATTTGCTTCTACTTCTTGCAATTTTTGAATTTCTTCCTCAGTTAAAAAGGGAATAGGCTTCATCGATTCAACTCCTCTCTTATTTTTTCAAACCAAGCTTGCTTGAGTTTTTCTCCGATTAAACGCTTGCCATCTGCTAGGTCCAACTTTTCTAGGAAACGGGCTTGACCTAAATGATAATTGGCTTCAAATCCTGTGATGGCTTGATATTGCTGGACGTATGGGGCAATGCTTCTGCCATTTTCTGTATAAGGATTGATGGCGAATTGGCCTTCTAAAATCGTCTCAGCTGCTTTCTTGTAAAGATGGGCATTGTAGTCTAGTAGGAGCTGGAATTCCTCATCCGTCAACTGGTTGGCTTTGGTTTTATTGTAAAATTCACCCAAGTGACTGCTTTCTTTTTCTAAAAAGAGTCCTTGGTATTTCATAGACTTACTGGCTTCTACTACTGCACCTGCTAGACTTTTGACGGCCATGAGAGATTGGACTGGCTCAGCCATTTCCAAGTACATGGCACCGAAAAAGTTCTGCTCCCCTTCTCTTTTTAGGGCAGCTAAGTAGGTTGGCAGTTGGGAATTGAGCCCATTAAAGAAATGAGGAAACTGGAACTGAGTTAGACTCGACTTGTAGTCTACTACTCCTATCGCTCCATCAGCTTTCAATCGGTCAATGCGGTCAACCTTGCCTCGTACAAAGACACTGCGACCATTATCCAATTGAATAAAGGCCTGCTCTTTCCCACCAAAATTTGCCTCTTCTTTAATAGTCTCGATGGCTGGATTGTGACGGAGAATGTGGCCTGTCGTCCGTGCCACATCAAGCAGAACTTCCTTGGTAAACTGGGCTTCCAAACTTTCCTGATAAATAGCTTCAAATTCCCGTTCCTGACTGGTTTCTTGAATAGCTTGTTCTAGACGTTGGTCAAAGGAATCTTCGTCAGGCAATTGCAAGGCCCGTTCAAAAATACGGTGCAAGAAATTCCCATGACTACGAGCATCTGGTCGCAGGCGCAATTCTTCCTGCAAACCTAAAACATAACGGAGGAAATAACTGTATTGGTTACGGTAAAACTCCGTCAAACCTGACGTAGACAGGTAAAATTCTTTGTCAGCAGGATAGAGCGCTTGTAAGGTGTCCTTAGCCAATTGCTTGCTGCTTGGACTGGTTGGAAGGGCTGGATTTTCCAGACCTTGCTGGTCTAGTTTTTTACCCATCACACGCGCCAGAACCTTGACAAAGGTCAAATCTTGCTCCCTATCACCCCTCTCGCCCTGCTGGTGATAGGCCACCAGACTAGACAAAAGACTGTGATATGAGCCCATATCTTCCTTAGACAGCCCTTTGTGATTCATCCTCTTCTCTTTCCGACTAAATCCAAAATGGACCAACTCTTGAAGATAAGCAGATTCCTTACTTTCACTTTCTTTAAAAAGACTTGGAGCCGACAAGACCAACTGCTTACGGGCAGAATTGACCAAGGAAAGCATAGTATAGCGATTTTTCTTGAGGTTTTCACTGCTGGCAATCAGCAATTGAACGCCTTCTTCTGTTGCTTGGTTTAGGCTCTGTCTTTCTTCGTCTGTCAAAAGACTGGTATTCTGCGCGATTTTTGGTAAATTGTCCTGAGTCAGCCCAATGGCATAGACAAAGTCAGCCGTTAAGGGCGCAATCAAATCGTAACTCTGCACCAGAACGGTGTCTACTGTCGCTGGAATGGTGCGATACTGAGATAGACTCATACCGGAATGAAGCAAGGCTAGGAACTCCTCTAGACTAACCTGTGAACCAGCAAAAACTGTAGCAAATTGTTCTAAAACATGACAGAATGCCTTCCAAACTTCAGCTTGTCTTTCTTGTTCAAGAGTTTCCATAGTAGCTGTCAAATCTTGCAGTTGCTTGGTCACCGCTCCTTCTTTTAGAAAGACATTCCACTTTTGCAAGAGATTTTCAGCCTTCTGTTTTCGACTGGAAAACAGGGTTTCAAGTGGTGCTAAAATACGCAGACGAAGAGCATTTAAACGCCCTAAATTAAATTTTCCATGGTGGGCCTTGGTGAAGGTTTGCTGAAAGGCTGGCAAGCCATTGATACCAAGATAACGGATATATTGCTCAAAAGCATCAATATCCGCTTGGCTAAGGTCAGTATATAAACCAGTTCTGAGGAGATTAATCAAATCTTCCTGACGGAAACGATAGCGTTTCAAAGCTAAAATAGATTCGACAAACTGTGTCAAGGGATGATGGGCCATGGATTCGCTTCTACCAAGATAGAAAGGAATCTGATACTGGTCAAAAATAGTTTTAAGGGATAATTGATAAGAAGACACATCTCCCAAGAGAATACGAAAATGCTTGTAACTCAGGTCGGAGTTCTCATGCAATTTCTGACGGATACTACGGGCAACTAACTCCAACTCTTCCTTTTGTGTCAAACAAGACCAGATTTGCAGATTTTCACGGTCTTTCTCATCAACCTCCAAAGTGAGCTCTGAAAAGTCATAAGAAGACTCCAACAATCGAGAGGCCTTGTCAAAACTATCCATCTTCTCGTGAGATTGAGAAGAGTCCTGGGCAGGTGTTTGGTATTTAGAGGCTAGATGATGGAGAAACTCCACACTGGCTTGGTAGAGATTACCCTCGCTAAAAGGGCTGGTATAAGCTTTCTTGCTAGCATAGGCTCCGATGACAATCTCAACACCCTTGCCATGAAGTAGGTCCACAATCCTCTCTTCCTCGGCAGAAAAACGGGTAAATCCATCAATGACAAGGGCAATTTGAGTAAAATCACTACTTACCTTGTCATTCTCAATAGCCTCAATCAAATGGGACAACTGACTCCCCTGAGCTAACTGCCCTTGATTGAGGTAGGCCGTTACTTTCTCAAAAATCAAGAGTAAATCGACTCTCTTGTCCTCATCCGTCAAACTCTCCAAGTCCAAAAAAACCATCTGAGCCTTGGTCATCTCGTGGTAAAGCTCAATCAACTGCTGGATAAACTGAGGATCTTGCTTAATCGCACCATAAACACGTAAGTCCTTGGGATCAAGTTCCGCAAGGCACTTATAAAAAGCCATTCCAAGACCGATATCATCAAGACTGGTCTTAGCTGGCAAATCATTCAAAATAAGATAACGAGCCATTTGAGCAAAGCGTGTGACGGTAATCGCAAAAGAAGCCTGCTGAGACAAGCATTCCAGCACGGCGCGTTCCTTTTCAAAAGAAAGAGAGTTGGGAGCGATGTAGAAGACCCGCTTGCCCGCAGCAACTAGCTCTTCAGCCTCCCTGGTTAGAATTTCTGTCAAAGAAGTCCGAATATCAGTATAAAGTAATTTCATCTCTGCCTCGTTGGAATTTTTCATTACCTTTTATTATACCATGATTAGCCAGCCAAGTCTGAAAATAATCAGTTCTTGCTCATCTGTTGAAAAGAAAAATGCCGGATCTTCCGGCATTGAATGATAAGTACTAACTTGCTAAAAATAGATTGATCCATAAATACCAAAAAGCAGTCATGTTAATCAAGATATGGAGCAAAATGGGATAATAGAGAGAGTGAGTTTTTCGGTAGAGCAATGCTAAAATCACTCCTCCACTAGCATAAATGAAAAAAGCAAGAGGAGTTAAAGCAAAATCGATATGAATATAACCGAAAATAATAGCAGAAAGCAAGACATCTCCGTACCAAGGCGAGTTTTTGAAAAAAGTTATCATAAGCACACCGCGATAAATCAATTCCTCAGCAATAGGGCCGATGAAGCAAACCATGAGCAAAAAATAGGGTAACTCCTGTCGTCCCATCATTTCTACCGTTTCATTCAAAGAAATTTGATTTGAAGGCGGGGATAAGAGATAAGAAAAGAGGAAGTCAGACATATACAAGATGATGTAGCCCAGTAAAAGGTAGATAAAATATCTCAGCTGACACTTGAAATGAAAAGTTTTCTTTCCTGCAAAAACTAGTAGATAGATAACTGCTGACAAAAGAACTCCACTCTCCATCAAAAGCAGAATCTGAAAAAATTCTCGACTAGCAGGTACAAATCTAGCAGCAAAGTGATTGAAAACCCTCCAAAACCAAGTTGATTTGTAAAAAATTAAGGACAATGCTAGTAAAATTTGAATAATCCGTTTTTTCATATTAAATCCTCTGTTTTCATTGATAAGCTTACAAAATACTTGATTGAATCACAAATTTAATATAGCGTATCTTTTCAAAATATCCCTCTTCAAATCATGAATTGTCATCAAAACATCCTAAACTGTAAAATCAGCTAGTCCCTACCCTTTCACCATCATCTTCTCCAAAATATGCTATAATAATACCAAAAGATAAAGAAGGAAGTCTTATGATTAAACTACTAGCCTTGGATATGGACGGAACCCTCCTCAATGAAGCCAAGGAAATTCCACAAGCTCACATTACTGCTATTCACAAATCCATTGAAAAAGGTGTCAAACTGGTTCTCTGTACAGGTCGCCCGCTTTTCGGTGTCCTCCCCTACTACAAAAAATTGGGACTTGACCTCCAGAATGAGTATGTTATTGTTAACAACGGTTGCTCAACTCACCAGACTAGCGATTGGAGTCTAGTTGATTGGCAAGAACTCAGTCCAGCCGACATCGAATACCTCTATAACCTTGCTGAAAAAAGTGATGTTCAGTTGACTCTTTTTGATGAGGAGCATTATTTTGTCCTCGGTGGTAAGCCTAATGAAATCATTCAAAATGATGCCGACCTAGTCTTCTCAGACCTGACTGAAATTTCTCTTGAGGAAGCGACTAGTGGCAAATATCGGATGTTCCAAGGTATGTTTTTGGGCACCAAAGAGCAAACAGACGATTTTGAAGAGCGATTTGCTGAGGAACTCTGCCAACGATTTAGTGGAGTTCGTTCGCAGCCAGTCATTTATGAGGCCATGCCACTTGGAACAACAAAGGCTACTGCTCTTTCACGATTAGCTGAGAGTTTGAAGATTGAACCATCAGAAATTATGGCCATGGGTGATGCCAATAACGACATCGAAATGCTCCAGTTTGCAGGGCTTGGTATTGCAATGGGAAATGCCAGCGATTATGTCAAATCCCTAGCTGATGACGTTACAGCCAGCAACGAAGAAGACGGCGTTGCGCGTGCCATTGAGAAGTATATTTTATAATTAAGAAGCCCAGTTTGTGTCAACTGGGTTTTGATATTTAATAATTCCTAAAACTTTAGAAACTCTTTAGAAATCCTTGAGCTTTCTTTGATTTCTATGCTCTATACTAAAGTTATCAAAATAAATCAAAAGGAGAGAATCATGAAAACAGTACTTGACATTCATGGATTGTCCAAAAACTTTGACAAACAAGCTATTCTTCAGGATCTTCATCTAACGATAAGAGAGGGAGATATTTATGGACTTATCGGGAAGAACGGAGCTGGGAAAACAACCTTGATAAAAATCATTACACAACTACTGTTTGCAGATAGAGGAACTGTTTCCCTCTTTTCTAGTCAATCGGAAAATGAGTGGACCAGGGCTCTATCTCGAGTAGGTTCAGTGATCGAATCACCTGTAGCTCATAATCACTTAACAGCCTATCAAAATCTGAAATATTATTGTATGATTAGACATATTCCAAATGCTGATCAAGTCATTCGAGAAACGCTTGACTATGTAGGTTTGCCAGATACAGGTAAGAAAGTCTTTCGTGATTTCTCTCTAGGAATGAAACAAAGACTTGGCATCGCCATTGCCCTCCTATCGAAACCAGACTTCCTAATATTAGATGAACCTATCAACGGTCTCGACCCAATCGGTATCAAAGAATTTCGTCTAATGATTCAACGGCTCAATCAAGAAAAAGGGATAACCATTCTCATCTCTAGCCATATCTTGTCAGAACTCTATCTCGTAGCAAATCGCTTTGGTATTTTAGATCAAGGAAAGATTATCCGTGAAATCAGCAAAGCTGAATTTGAAACACTAAGTGAAGATTATATTGTGCTTAAGACAGCTGACAAAGAGAAAGCTTGTCAAGTATTAAAAGAACAAATCCAGCTCCAGTTCAAGGTTGTCAATCCTGAGAACGAAATCCACATCTTTGGTCAGGAACAAGATGTCAAACAGATTCTTAAGGAATTAACCTTGGCAGATGTCGCTATTGACGAGATTTACTATGCCCGTCAAAACCTAGAAGAATACTTCACACAATTAGTCGAATAGGAGGAAAATCATGATACATACCATTCAAGCAGACTTTTACCGTCTTTTCCGCTCCAAAGGATTCTGGATTACAGAATTCATTCTCTTTGTCCTCTTGCTAATGGGTGCTGTTTTTGGGGCTACTGGTCATCTGATGGCAATTCAGACAGAAGAGCCAGAAATTCAAACCCATGGTTGGGAAGGTATTCAAGCTCTTATCAATGCGTCTAGCAATGATTCAAACATTGTTTTTCTCTGCATTATTCTAACATGTTTAGTTCTTGGGGTCGATCTAATCGGCAAGCTTTATAAAAATAGTTTGACAGTTGGTGTTTCTCGTACAGAGTTTTTCTTCGCTAAATCCTTTGTACTAGCAAGCATCGCTCTCTTGCAACTCATCGCCAGCCTTGTGATTGCTTTTGTTCCCTCAACTCTACTGAACGGACTTGGTACGATGCCTGATGGCTTTATTGGTAATCTACTGATAACCATTTCCCTTCAATTTCTTTGCCTCCTTGCTTGGCTTTCGATTATTTCCTTTATTCTCTACCTGACTCATTCTTATCTTGCCGTATTTATTGGTTATCTGATTAGCTCTATCATCCTTTCTATGCCAATGATCATTTTTCCAAATATCAAATTTTTACCATATTTGTCCTTGCATTTTTCCTATGCTATGACTGCTAATAGTGAATCCATTTTCTATACCCTTATAGTTACCTTAGCTCTTATTGTAATCTTTAATCTAAGTGGACTGGCAGTTTTCAAAAAGAAAAGCCTATAAAAAATGACCTCCTCTAGCCTACAGAGGAGGTTTCTTTTTGTTAAAAATAAATGAAAACCGACAACCATTTCCCATCTGTGCTTAGTTTCATCTCTGTACCGAGAAGATGACATAATTCCTCAGTGATATAAAGGCCTAAACCAGAGGATTCTTCCGTGTCTGATAGATTTTCAGAATAAAAACGATTACTGAGATTTTCTATTTTTTTGATGGGCTGTTTGACAAGGTTTGCAATCTCTAAGACAAGCTGTTCCTTTTCCTTTCTCAAAGATAGACGTGCTTCTTCCTTGCCATGTTTGAGGACATTTCCAAGCAGATTTTGTAAAATTCGATCCAGTAAATCTTCATCAGTCCTCATTTTTAAACCAGCTTCAACTTTAAAATCAAGCGTGATATTTGTCGCCTGAAAAACATCATAAAAAGCAAGAGTCTTCTTGGTAATAAAAGCTGAAAGATCAACTTCTTCCAGTTTCGGTTTGACAGCTCCTTCCATCAAACGACGATATTCTAGGAGTGCCTCCAAACGTTTAGAAACTAAATCAAGATGCTGGGCGATTTTTTGTAAGGTTTCTGATTTGTTTTCAGGAGTTTTTATCAATTGTTGGGTGTAGCCTGAAGCGATAGTCAGAGGTGTCCGAATATCATGGGCGATATTGCTGATGGCCATATCCAGAGTCTGTTTTTCCCTTTTCATAACCAACCGAGATTGTTCCACTTCCTGAAATAGATTCTCAATCTGCTGGTAGAGTTGTAAAAAATGTTTGGAAAAAATGTTGACTCCTACTCTTTTCATACTACCTGTGAGAATCTTGTCTTCAATCTGTTGACTCAAGTTTTTAAGTGCTAGATGATAGCGAATCAATGCAATCGATAAAATAATTAGGAGTACCAATAGGATAAAGATTATCATGTAGGTCATTGCTTGTCTCCTTTTAATCTTACCCCAACTCCCCAAATGGTTTCAATATATTCTTGATTTGGGTCAAGCTGGTTTAATTTTTTACGAAGATTACTCAAATGCGTATTGAGGGTATTATCTCCAGGTAGATAGCTCTCCTCCCAGACCAATTCATAAAGTTCTTCCTTGGTAAAGATTTTCTTTGGATGTTTGAGTAGAGTTTGAAGAATCAAGCATTCTTTCTTGGCAAGGCGAATCGTTTCCTGACTATTTTTGATTTCAAAACTTTCCGAATCAAATTGGATATTTTTCAAGTTTTGTGGCAGATTTTCAGTTTTTCCTATTTCCATAGGCGGTTTTTCTGCACTTTGGCGTAATTGAACAGTAACTCTGGCAAAGACTTCGTCCAAATCAAAAGGTTTGACTATGTAATCATTTGCACCGTCTAAGAGGTATTGACTGATTAACTTCTTATCGCTCAAAGCTGTTAGCATAATGACTGGAGTTTGACTTTGTTCCCTGATGGCTTTTAAAATCTGATCCCCATTTTTCCCAGGAAGCATGATATCTAGCAAAACGAGGTCAATCCCACCTTGGTCAAAAAGCATGATTCCTTCTGTACCAGAAAAGGCCTGAATCACCTCATGCTCCTCAGTAAGAAGTGTTCGCAAAATCTCTTGAATGTCACTATTGTCTTCAATAACCAATATCCTAGCCATAAATACCACCTTTCTGCAACTATTATAGCATGTTTTATTGATAAAGCTTAAACAGAAAAGCTCCTCGCATAAAAGCGCGAGAAAGCCTTAGAGAGTTAAAATATAAAATCCACTTGCTAGATGACCTAGTATCTTATAGTTGCTAATAAAGAAGTTAATCTAGCAGAATGAACCTCTCATTTCTCCCCTACTAGTCCGTAATCCGTTGATACATTTCGGGTCTTCTATCTCGAAACAAGCCCCAGTTTAGGCGTTCGCTTGCTCCCTTGTCAAGATCATAAGTAGCTAACAGAACAGCTTCAGCTTGTCTTTCAGCTTGCTCTAGAATAGCTCCTGTTTCATCCGTCATAAAGGATGAACCGTAGAAGTCAAGACTGGAACTCTGTCCACCATTTTCCTCACTTGGAGTGACTTCCTCTAATCCATAACGATTGGCTGCAATAACTGGAACAATATTTGCTGCTGCGTGTCCTTGCATGGTACGTTGCCAGTGACCACAACTATCTGTATCCAAAATCGGCTCTGAACCAATAGCTGTAGGATAAAAGAGCAATTCAGCACCATTCAATGCAAGACAGCGCGCTGTTTCAGGGAACCATTGATCCCAACAGATACCGAGCCCAATCTTGGCATAGCGAGTATCCCAGACCTTGAAACCTGTGTTACCGGGTGTGAAATAAAACTTTTCTTGGTAATAATGATCATCTGGTATGTGGGTTTTCCGATAAACGCCCAGCACTTCCCCATCTGCATCAATGACGGCAATAGAGTTATACAAGACATTACCATCTTTTTCATAGAAACTAATCGGTAGAACAACCTGTAGTTCTTTAGCAAGAACTTTAAAATGCTGAATAGCTGTATTGTCTGTCACCGACTGGGCATGCTGGTAGTAGTCATACTGACGTTCCTGACAGAAATAGGGACGTTCAAACAACTCTGGTAAGAGAATGATTTGTGCGCCTTGTTCTGCAGCCTGACGTACTAAGCGCTCCGCTGTTTGAATATTTGTTGCCACATCCTTGGCGCATTGCATCTGAATGGCTGCAACTCTTACATTTCTCATCTTTTTCTCCTATTCTGGGATTTGTTGGGTGATACAGTGGATATTGCCACCACCTAAAAGAATATCTCTTGCTAGTATTCCGACAACTTTACGGTCTGGAAAACACTTGCTGAGGATATCTAAGGCCACTTGGTCATTGACATCTTGAAACTGGGGAACAAGGACAGCCTTGTTGGCGATATAAAAGTTTACGTAGGAAGCTGCTAGTCGTTCACCTGCGTATCGCTCTTCTTCTCCTTCTTCATAGATGTAGCCTGGCAAATCCTCATTAGAGACAACCTGATGAATAGCTGGGATAGGAAGCTTATGAATAGTGAAAGGGCGACCTTTTACATCTGTTTCTTGCTCTAAAAGTTCGAGATCTGCTTTTGACATGGCATACTGAGGATCGTTTTTGTCGTCTGTCCAAGCCAAAACAAGCTCAGCAGGACCAACAAAGGCAGCAACATTGTCAACGTGTTCATTGGTTTCATCCTGATAAATACCATAAGGAAGCCAGATAACTTTTTCAGCTCCAAGGCTCTCTAATAATGTGTTTTCGATTTCTTCCTTACTAAGATGAGGATTGCGACCAGAACTAAGCAAGCAACTTTCAGTCACGAGAATGGTTCCTTGACCATCGCTGTGTATCGCTCCGCCTTCAAGTACAAAAGGCTTGGCATCGTAAACAGGCATTTCCAAGGCTTCAGCAAAACGACTGGCTACTTGGTCATCGGCTTCATAGTCTTGGTAGAGACCATCAACAGCACCACCCCAAGCATTGAAAGACCAGTCTACTGCCAACTTTTCCCTTATATCATTAAGGAGAATAGTCGGACCAGTATCACGCGCCCAGGCATCATTGGTAGGAATATCTAGATAAACGACCTTGTCTCCGAGATAGGATTGGGCTTCAGATAGATAGTCCTGCTCCACCAAAAGATAAACAGTTTCCCCTTCTGCTATGGTCTTAATAATCTGGCTGAAAGCTCTTTTGGCAGCCTTTCCTTGAAAGGGCCATGAACCTGGTCTAGTCGGCCATATCATGAGGGTGCCATGATGCGGTTCGTATTCTGCTGGCATGCGATAGCCTAATTTTTTTGGACTGTTTATCATGATAATCTCCCTTTAAAGTCTTGATAGCCGAAGGCTTTGACTAAGCTGCAGTCACCCTGCTCGTCCATGAGATAGAGACTTGGCAATCCAATACCATTAAAGGTATTATTTTTGACAAAGGAATAAATGGCCATGTCTTCGAAATAAAGTCTATCACCGATTTGGACTGGATTTTCAAAGCTATAATCTCCAATCACATCACCCGTAAGGCAAGTATTGGAAGAAAGTCTATAGGTATGGGCTTTTTCCTGTGCCTCAAAGCCATTTCTCAAAGGTGGACGATAGGGCATCTCAAGTACATCAGGCATATGGCAGGTTGCAGAGGCATCTAAAACCAAGATCTCCATACCGTTTTCGACAATATCCAATACTTCAGTTGCTAGATAACCAGCATTGAGCGCAATGGCTTCACCCGGCTCGATATAGATTTCAAGATTGTAAGTTTCTCGTATACGCTTGATTTCTGAAATCAGCAAATCCACATCGTAACCTTCTCTCGTGATGTGATGTCCGCCACCCATATTGAGCCATTTGACCTCATGTAAGTACGAACCAAACTGCGCTTCTACTGCTTTCAAAGTTGTTTGTAAATCATCTGCCCCCTGCTCGCAAAGGGTATGAAAATGAAGTCCATCAACTAGATCTAGTAAATCACTCGGTATCTTGTCTAGGGTAACTCCAAAACGGGAGCCAGAGGCGCAAGGATCGTAGAGCGCGTGATCTCCTTGAGTTGAACATTGAGGATTGAGACGTAAACCTACACTGACACCAGCATCTCGACAACGGGCCCCATGTTTACGCAACTGTCTCTCTGAGTTAAAGACGATATGGTCCGTTATCTCCAGCAATTCCTCCAAGTCTGCATCCTTGAAAGCTGGTGCAAAGACATGGACCTCCCCTTGAAACTCCTCTCTAGCTAGCTTGGCCTCGTATAGACCACTAGCCGTCGTACCTGATAGATACTGGCTAATCAAGGGATAGGTTTTGTAAAGAGAATATGCCTTCTGGGCAAGCAAAACCTTGCAACCAGCTTCTTCTTGAACATATTGTAGAATGCGGCAATTGGCTTCTAACTTGGCCAAATCAATGACATAGGCTGGTGTTGGTACTTGTTCTAGCTTCATTAGTCCACCATTTGTGGATTTTCAACCACAACCCAAGGTAAGCCATACTTATTCAGAGCTTCCATAAATGGATCTGGATCCAGTTCTTCAAGATTATACACTCCAGGTTGTCTCCAAGTGCCATCCATCACCAATTTTGTCCCAATCATGGCTGGAACACCTGTTGTGTAAGAAATTGCTTGTGAACCAACTTCTGTGTAACATTCCTGATGGTCGCAGACATTGTAGATGTAGATGGTCTTTTCAACGCCGTCTTTGACACCTGTAAAGATACAACCGATATTGGTTTTACCAACAGTGCGTGGGCCAAGGCTGGCAGGATCTGGAAGTAAGGCTTTTAAGAATTGGATTGGTACAATTTCTTGTCCGTTAAAGTTAATGGTATCCGTACGAAGGAGACCAACGTTTTCCAAGCATTTCATGTGTGTCAAATAAGATTGACCAAAAGTCATAAAGAAACGAATGCGTTTGACTCCAGGAATGTTCTTGGCCAATGATTCGATTTCTTCATGGTGAAGGAGATACATGTCTTTTTGTCCAACCTGAGGGAAATCGTACTCGCGCTTGATAGACATGGCTTCCACTTCGACCCATTTTCCATCTTCCCAGTAAGAACCTGGTGCAGAAACCTCGCGTAGATTGATTTCTGGGTTGAAGTTGGTTGCAAATGGATAACCGTGGTCACCACCATTACAGTCTAAAATGTCGATATAGTGGATTTCATCAAAGTAATGTTTGAGTGCATAAGCTGAAAAGACGCTGGTTACACCTGGGTCAAAACCAGATCCAAGAAGAGCTGTCAAGCCTGCTTCTTTGAATTTTTCCTGATAAGCCCATTGCCATGAGTAGTCAAAGTAGGCTGTAAAACCAAGTTCCTTGCAGCGTTTTTCGTAGATAGCACGCCATTCAGGGTCTTCCGTATCCTCAGCTTCGTAGTTGGCTGTATCGATATAGTGAACACCTGTTGCCAAACAAGCGTCCATAATTGTTAAATCTTGATATGGTAAAGCTACGTTCAAAACAGCTCCTGGCTTGTAGCTTTCAATCAGGGCAATCACTTCTTCAACCTTGTCAGCATCAAGTGCTGCAGTTTCAATTTTAGTACTTGTTTTGCCTTCTAGCTTCGCCTTTAAGTCATCGCATTTCGACTTGGTACGGCTGGCAATCATAAGCTCTGTAAAGGTTTCACTATCTTGGCAAATCTTTGAAATAGCGACTTGGGCAACGCCCCCACATCCGATAACTAGTAAACGACTCATTTTCTTCCTTCCTCTTCTTCTAAAATGTCTTCCACATACTTGGGCAACATAAAGGCTCCCACGTGTAAGTTTGCAGTGTAGTATTCTGTGAAAAGCTGGCGTTTTTTCCAGCCTTCCTTGTCAAAATCTTTGACAGGGTGGTATTTTTTCGATGCAAATCCAAACAACCAATAACCAGCAGGACTGGTTGGGATATGGGCCTGATAGACCCGACTGATTGGAAAGGCTTGATTGACCTTGCGATGCATACTTCGGCAAGCCGACTCATCCTCGTCAAAGAAGGGACTCCCATGCTGGTAAATCATGATACCGTCTTCCTTCAGAGCCCTATAACTATTACCGTAAAATTCCTTGGTAAAGAGTCCCTCCGTATGGCCAAATGGATCTGTCGCATCGTTGATGATAATGTCGTAATCATCTTCACAGTTTCGCAAAAAGCGTAGCCCATTTTGGTAGTAAATGGTGACACGAGGATCATCTAGCCCCGCAGCAAAGTCTGGAAAATACTCACGACAGACTTCAACTAACATCTCATCCGGTTCCACAATATCGATTTGCTCCAGTTCAGGATAGAGTGTTAATACTTGGGCGACACCGCCATCACCACCCCCAATAACCAAGACTTTCTTGGGATTTGGGTGGACAGCCATGGGAACATGAACGGTCATTTCATTATAGACAAAATCATCAGCATCTGAGAACAAGACGTGCCCATTTAAAATCAAAATCTTTCCAAAAGCTGGTGTATCCAAGACTTCGATATCCTGCCATTCACTTTTACCAGCGTAGAGTTGCTTGGCTGTTCTCAGGGACAATTTCACATCTGGAGTATGAACTTCAGAAAACCATAAATCCATCTAGTTCTCCTTTCTTTTAATGACGTTGATGTGATTGACCTCTGGATCTTCCGTCCCTTGGAGGGAGCAACCACGTTCCTTAGCAAATTGGATATATTCTACAATTTCACGTGTAATGCGTTCACCAGGAGCCAAGATAGGGATTCCTGGAGGATAGCACATGACAAATTCCCCACAGACTTGTCCAACAGATTCGTCTAAAGACAAACTTTTTCTCTCTGAATAGAAGGCTTCTTGTGGAGACAGCACCAACTCGGGCTGGATATATTCTCCAGCTATCAAGTCCTTCCCATCTCGTGAATAGAGTCTCTTGATATCAGCAAGAGCACCAACCAAGCGCTCGATGTCTTGGATACGGTCACCAATCGAAATATAGGCCAAGATATTGCCAATATCACCAAACTCAATCTGAATGTCGTATTCGTCTCGTAAGAGGTCATAAACCTCGATACCTGTTAAGCCAATACCCTGAGTGTAAACTGACAGCTTGGTTACATCAAAATCACAGACCGACACACCATCTATTAACTCTTTTGAGTAGGCATAGTATCCACCGATAGCATTGATTTCACGACGAGCGTACTCGGATAGCTCAATGACTTTCTCAAACGACTCTTTACCACGAAGAGCCAAGTTGCGACGTGAAATATCTAGACTAGCCATCAACAAGTAAGAGGCAGATGTTGACTGGGTCAGGTTGATAATCTGACGAACGTACTCGGGATTCATCTGCTCCCCGATTAAAAGAAGCGAACTTTGGGTCAAACTCCCACCAGACTTATGCATGGAAACTGCTGCCATATCAGCCCCTGCGTCCATAGCAGAAATTGGAAGTTTATCAGTGAAATGCAAATGCGCTCCGTGGGCCTCATCTACTAAAACCATCATGCCAGCTTCATGAGCCATTTCTGTCAAACCCTTTAGGTCTGAACAGATTCCGTAGTAAGTAGGATTGTTAATCAAAATGGCCTTGGCATCTGGATGGTCCTTTATGGCCTGGGCTACTCGGTCATTTTCAAGACCTAAAGCGATACCAATCTTAGGATCCACACTCATCTCGATATAGATGGGAATGGCACCACATAGAACCAGCGCATTGATAGCAGATTTATGGACATTACGTGGCAAAATAATCTTATCTCCTGCCTTGCAGGTTGACAGAATCATAGTCTGCACCGATGAAGTTGTTCCACCAATCATTAGAAAAGCATGACTAGCTCCAAAAGCATCTGCAGCCAGCTCCTCTGCATCCCGAATAATCGAAATGGGGTGACCAAGATTATCCAAGGGTTTCATCGAATTGACATCAATTCCAACACATTTTTCTCCTAGTAGTTCAACAAGTTCTGGATTTCCTCGTCCACGCTTGTGACCTGGAACATCAAAGGGAACAATCCTTTTCTTGCGTAACTTCACCATGGCCTCATAAATTGGGGCTTGATTTTGATCTAACTTTTTCAAGACATACTCCTTTACCGTATTTTTAGCGCTTCAAGAAGACGAAGGGGACTAAAGGTTGACTCATGAAAAAAGAGCAGGTTTTCACCTGCTCTGCAATCTTCTGACGTTTTTATGTTTGTTTCTGTTGAGTATGTCTGTTCCCGATGTTTCCTAACTCTCTAGTAGCAAATATTACGTACTTTATTGATCGTTTCACAAGATGACGTGTGCTTTCACCACACTAAAAATTTATGAATTAGGACAAGTGTCCTAACATCAACTTATAAAAGTAGGCTTTTAACCCTATCAATAATGTGGCTTTTGAACCACGCTTCGGCATTCAACCCTGCCTGTCCGTAGGCATTTTTTACTCGGGTTTATATTTGCTAGAAAACATCATCTCATTTTCTAAGCTTTATTAATATAACATACTTCCAACACTCTGTAAAGTACTTTTTTGAAAAAAAATCTATTTTTGTTCGGAAAAATAATATTTTATATAGATTTGTATAAGTTGTATAATGTGAAAGCGGATATAAAAAGAACTAGTCCACTAGTTCTTTTAAATGTATCTTAACGATTAATCGTAACAGAAAAACGATAGCCATTTAATTGTATAAATTTCACCAAAACGAATAAAGCAGTTCGTTTATTAGCATTGGCAAAAACATGCTTTTTTTCAAGCAATACAAGTAGCTCATTGAGAATAAGCGAGCCACTCATTAATCAGACTAGCGACTTCTCTAGGTGCTTCAGTATAAAGCTCATGGCCAAAGTTCTCTAGAAAAATAGTATCAAAATAGTCTGGCAATTCTTTTAAGGCTTCCTCTCTCCGTGTAGCTTCATTAGAATAGCAAGGACTGATAAACAAGGTATCTCCCACTTCTCTCTTAAAAGCTTGTATTTTCCTCCGTAGGCTGAGTATCGCTTCTATATTTTCATATTTTATAGCTAACTCATATCTATTATACTCCTCATTCCAGTGATAGGACTGACTTACGGCTTTCTCCATATTTTCTGACCAATGCTTTGCTTCAGATTTTTCTTTAGAAATAAGAACATCTAAGTCCGAAACAACTTGAGATTCAATATAGTTTTTAGTTTCCTCTAACTCTGTATCTAAAGGTAAAATCTTATCTAAATCTAGATAGCCACCATCCAAAAGAATCAGTTTTGTCACTTCATAAAATTCAGATGCAAGATAACGCGCCAAATCTCCTCCAAGAGAATGACCTATCAGACATATAGATTCTTCCTCTTCTATCGATTTTTTAAACCATGATTTCAATTCTGTTTCATCTCGAAGATGCTTTTCATATGGATTCAGAAAACAGACCTGCGAATTTAGTTCTTGAAGAAAATCCTTGCTATGATAGACATTGCTTCCCAAACCGCCAATAAAATATATTTTCATTCTCTACTTAATACTATGCTTGTTCATCTTTTGTTCAAAGATAGCTGTGATAATCTGACGTAATTCTTCGCGTTCTTTTTCTGGTATTTCACCACTTGTTTGAGCTGCAGCGTAGAGTTCAGGGTGTTCAATTGAAATGCGTTTAATCGTACGTGTCGTAGCATGTTTTCTTACAAAAAACGGAATTCGCTTAATCAAGTCTTGTGGTACTAGCTCAAGAATCTTTTCAGCAGTTTCCTTGTCACTAATCTTAGACGTCGTAAGCCCCTTCTTAATCATTTCCTGTTCTTTTTCTGTAAAATCTTTTAATTCCATCTGATTAATTCTCCTATTTTCTTTAAGTTAAATTATATACCAATTGTAGCAAGACGACAAATAGTCTGTTTGTAAAATCTTCTCTATACTACAACTTTCCTGTCGCTCATAATTGCTCTTTAATAAAAAATCACAAATCCTTTTGGAGAGATGACAAGCTGATTCTCCAATTCTCGGCAATTGCTTGCTAGTGCTACGGTTTCTTTCTCTAAAAGATAATCTTTTGTTGATTGGTTAAAGATTGCTTTAAGGACCCGGCCTTCGTATGTCCATTCCAGAGCTACTATATCTTGTTTGATTTCTTTTAGGCTATACTTACCATGCTGAATGGTTGATGACGCTTGTTTTCTAATATTAATCAGCTGCTTCATGAAATTCAGCATATCATTGTCACTTGATACACGTTCCCAAGGCATACAACGACGACAATCTGGGTCTGGACCTCCGGTTAAAGCTAACTCTGTTCCGTAATAGATGCAGGGTGTTCCTTTTTGTAAAAAGAGGAAGGCTAAGGCTGATTTAACCAGTTGAACATCTTCATCTGCCGTCTACAAGATTCGCTCTGTATCATGCGAATCCAAGAGATTAAACATAACCTCTGAAATCTGCTGCTTGTAATACATAGACTGACCATTTATTTCATCGATGAACTGATCAGTCTTCTTAACACCACGCAAAAAATACTCCTTGATGCTATCAGATAAAGGATAATTCATAACAGCATGGAACTCATCTCCATTTAGCCAAGGCTGAGCCGTATGCCAGACTTCTCCAAGGATATAAAGATCGGGCTTTTTAGCTAAAACTGCTTTTCGAAAATCCTTCCAAAACTGATGATCAATCTCATTAGCCACATCCAAACGCCAAGCATCAATATCAAACTCTTCAATCCAATAAGTCGCAACCTTTAAAAGATAATCCTTGACCTCTGGATTGGCCGTATTTAGCTTAGGCATATAGTCCTCGAAACCAAAAGCATGATAAGGCAACTCTCTCTTGTTGGCTAGTTTTTCAGTCATCACTGGGAATTGTTGAATATGGAACCAATCTTTGTATGCAGACTCCTTACCATTTTTGACAACATCTTGCCATTGAGGCGATTGCGAACCAATATGGTTAAATACAGCATCCAGCATGATTTTCATGCCACGCTGATGCGCTTGCTCGACCAGCTCCCGAAAGGTCTCCTTGTCTCCAAAATGACGATCAATTTCAAAATAATCCGTCGTATTGTACTTATGATTGCTCGTGGATTCAAAAATTGGACAAAGATATAGTCCAGTAATACCCAATTCTTGCAAGTAATCCAGATGGTCAATAATCCCCTGTAAATCACCACCAAAGAAATCATCACTCTGAGGTGTGATAGATGAATCCCAGTCTAATGACCCTTCTGGGTTTAATAAAGCATTTCCATTGGCAAATCTCTCAGGAAATATCTGATACCATACTGTATTTGAAACCCAGTCAGGAACCTTGCAGGCATCAATCTCATGAAGATAGGGCAACTTAAATCCATTCCCAATAGCATGGAAATTTTCTAGAGAATTTTCCACACAACCTTTATCGCCATACAAAATGCTTAGGCCTTCTGTATCCGTGACTTCAAAGAGATACTGTATACGTGCAAAGTCAACGGACACTTCAACCTGCCAATAATCAAAGATGGCATCAGAAGTTATCTTGGCCATTTTCTTTGTATCTTGATAAAACTCATCCATAAAAATAAAAGGATCACCATAATGCAAGTTGATGCTTTCGATGTCCCTTTCTTAGTTCGAATCCGAATATGAAGTTTCTTATCCTTGTAAAGATAGGCATACTCTGACTCAGGTCTATGGTAAATGGCTGTTAATTCCATTGTATTTGTCTCCTGATTTACTTGGTTGCATTTACGACGCAAACGTTTTCATAATTGTGATTCTAGTATACTACTTTCGTATTTTATTTTCAAGGCTTGTCCGTAGATTCTAGTAGTTTGGTTCTATAAATAAAAAAGCAACCAGTCTTACAACTTGCTACTTTTCAAATGATGATTTACAAATGTCTTTCCATCCACTCAATTTTTTTAAAATCCTTATTGTTATTGTGCTCATTTCGATAAGAATCTTGGGAAGAAGCCTTATAAATACTTAAAAACTGTTCTAGATTTGGAACGCGAAAAGTGATGTTTTCGAGATGAATCAGCTCTATATCTGATTCCGAAACTCCTGCAAAATCAGGTAAAGAATCGATACTTCCGAATTCAACACTCAGTCCATCTTTTTTGAATTCATGCTCATGAATATCTATTAAGTCATAGCCTAAGTGTTTCATCACTTTCATTATCTTGTCCCACTCATAAATTCTGAGATGATCAGGCGCTTCCCAACCTCTAGGATCACCAGGCACATGAATGTCAATGTCAGACGGCCTCCATTCTTCATTTGAACGGTATTCAAAACCCAAGGATCCCATGAGCGTCGGTGTGATTCCGATTTGGTTTAAATGAGAACAAATTGTTCGAAATTCATCAAATAGAGAATTCATTCCTCCTCCAATCGTTGATATAGAACTTAATTTCATTGTGAATAATAAACTAATTTTTACCTTCTACTCTTTCGGTTTTGAAAATACTTCTACTCGCTGAGATAGGACTTTGATTTCTACAGGTAGGTTATCCGATTTATCGCCATCAACATCTGACTCCAACTCACTATCTGAAGAGATCTTAATATTACGCGCTCTGATATACTCGATATTGTCATTTGAGACAACATCTCCTTTTAGCAAATCAGGAATGATGGATAATTTAGAGAATATAGAAGCATCTTTCAGAATCAAAATATTGGCATAGCCGTCTTTGTTCTCTTCAAAGATTTTTTTGTCAGCAAAGTAATTTGTCAAGAGAACCAAAACATGGCTCGCTTCACCAACATAATTTCCATTTTCCGTCTCCACCTTAATGTTAAAGACTTGATCCGTCATAACAGACTTCATGGTATTTACAGCATAGGCTAAAATACCGAATTTTGTCTTGTCCTCGATTTCAACATTGTGAATCGCCTCAGGTAGAGAACCGATACTAAAGATATAACCAAAATAGTTATCATTTGCTTTACCGATATCAATCTTATTGGTTAAATCAAAATCCAGTTCATCAATAGCGCCATCGATGTCTTGATTGATTTCCAACAGTTTTGTAATGAGGTTACCCGTCCCACCTGGGATAATCCCTAACTTAGGAATGTAGTCTCTCTCAGCAATACCCGAAATGACTTCGTTGACAGTCCCATCTCCACCAAACACAACCACTGCATCGTACTGCTCACGAGAAGCTTCTTCAGCAAAATGTGTTGCATCCAGCGCTTTTTCGGTAATTTTGGTTTCCACGTGCTCAAAGTATTCTTTTGCTTTATTCTCCAGCTTTTCTTTGTAATCCAAAGCCTTCTCGCCACCAGAAGTAGGGTTGATAATTAACATTGCCTTTTTCATTAATTTCTCCTTAATTCTAAATAGAAATGTTTACATCTCGTCGTATGTAAGTAAATGTACTCTCATTATACAATGAAAATACAGAAAAGAGAAATATGACGTACTGGAGATTAATACGCTTTTATTCTATTGTCCCATCGTCTAACTACATCCTTTAAGGGTTCATCCAAGTAAGAATAGGCCTTATCCTTTATCCAATCAGGAATACCATAAGCTGCCTCGGCAATGCTACCAGTTATTGCTGCAAGTGTATCACTGTCGCCACCAAGTGAGATAGCATTTCTTATAGCATCTTCGAAGTCTCTACTTTCAAGAAAGGCAATAATGGCCTGAGGGACAGTTTCCTGACATGTTTCGTTAAAACGATAGTTAGGACGGATTTCATCTAAAGTTTGAAATAGATTGTAGCCGTATTCCTTCTCTATATAATCCTTAATCCGTCTTTTACACTCCGTAGGATTGTCGTTAATTGATTGCTCGTATTCTCTACAATAACCACCAAAGTAAAAACGACATAGAAAAATAGCATCAGCTGTAGCCATAGCGCCTTTGACACCTTCTGGATGATTATGAGTTACCTCTGCAGAAAGACTCGCAAGTTCTCTAGATGATGGCCACGTACCAGTTCTCTCATAGACATCACAGTCCATGAACCAAGCACATGGAGAAACACGCATAGCTGATCCATTCCCAAAGCTATTATAAGGCTCACGGTTATCGCTGTTTAGCCATGCATTAAACCGAGCACCATAATCAGCATTCGGATACAGTCTGCCATATTTCTTCATCGCGTCAATGAAGTCGTCTTTTTGTCCCCCATTCATAATCGCTTCTGCAACAGCACAGGTCATAACCGTGTCATCTGTAAAAAAGCAGTCCTTCCGAAATAAAGGAAAGTCCTTTGTTTTGATATTGTTCCATTCGTAAACAGAACCGACAATATCTCCAACGATTGCTCCTAGCATGAGATTCCTCCTTCTAAGTTTTTATAATCTCCTCTCAACTTCTCTAGTATTCTTTTTTCTCCATAATTAAAATAGATATTTTTATAGCAATTCCTATGATAACAATACTGACAAAAACCATTCCAATAAAAATCATTAAACTCGAATTCTTTAAGAAAAACTCCACAACATTAGTCAGTAAATCTGATTTTGCTTTAAAAAAACTAGATAGAGCAAATACTGTAAAGTATGTTATAACCATGATCAGCCTACCTTTTTCAGCCCCGTACTTAAGGATAAACGGAAGTTGAATAGCTGATATCAAAATACTTACAACTAATGTAATTAGTGAGATAAATATGATGCTGTCTATTAACATCTCTTTTTTTATTACCAATTGAACAAATAAACAAACTGAACCTACTAATCCAAAAACAAACGCAAAAAACAATTTACTTAGTACAAAGCTACTCTTTTTAATAGGCATGGAAAAGGCAAATTGTTCAAACTTCGATCTCGTATCATAGCCAAAAGCGATAGCAGTTAAAATTAACGGTATCATAGTACAAATAAGCGGTATCATAAAAATTTCATTTTCATATACCCCATAAACAATGAGTGCAATACAGAGAGTAATCGTTAATAGTAGTGTTTTCTTTAAAGTAGCTATATCTTTTAATATCAATGCAGTCATTATCTTTTATCTCCTTTCAAAAAATATATCATAATATCTTCGATAGAAGGTTTTTGTAATCTGATTCCATCTGGAATAAAATTTCTTTTAACAAGCATCTCTTGTCCAAATGCGTGTATCCTTCTCCCAATTATAGCTTCCTCATCAAGATTTTTAACTTCTTCATTAGATAAAGTACAGATAGCATAGTTTTCTTTGAGTTCATCCTTTGATTCAACAAAAAGTACTTTACCATCATTAATAAAAGCAATATAATCCGCCACTTTCTCTAAATCTGATAGGATATGTGACGATATTAAAATTGTATGATTTTCATCTTGAATAAAGTCAAGAAGAAAATCTAAAATTTCGTCCCGTACAATCGGATCCAATCCACTTGTAGCTTCATCCAAAATGAGAATTTCTGCTTTATGAGATAAAGCTACTGCCATCGATAATTTCATTCTCATTCCACGAGAATAACTTTGAATAGCCTGTTTTTCAGATAATTTAAATTTCTTTTTTAATTGATAGAAAAATTCTCTATCCCATTTTGAATATACCCTTGAACAAAATTTTTCCAAATCAACGAGTGTCATTTCTTCCGGCACTAATAAATCATCAAACACTACTCCAATTTTATCTTTCAATTCAAGACTATTAGGATTATCATAACCTAAAATTTTAATTTCTCCTGAGTCTTTCCTAAGTAATCCTAACAATAATTTTATGGTTGTACTTTTACCAGCCCCGTTTTGGCCAATGTACCCGACAATAGAGCCTTTAGGAATAGAAAAATCTATCGGTCCTAATGTAAAGTTATCAAATTTTTTAACCAAGTTTTTGATTTCAATAGCAAAATCACTCATATTTTCCCTCCATATAACTACTAAACATCTCTACCAACTCATCATTGGTAACACCTGCAATCGCTGAAAGCTCAAGAATATCTTGCATTTTTGATTCGATTCGTTTCAAATATTCTTCTCGAATAAGTTCTTTATTTTGAGCTGCAACAAAATTACCTTTACCTTGAACTGAATTAATGAAACCATCAAGTTCTAGATCATCAAAAGCTCTTTTAGCAGTTATCATACTCACTCGAAGTTCTTTAGCTAAAAATCTGATTGATGGTAATTGCTCGCCAACTTTTAATTCTCCCAAAATGATCTGAGCCTTTATTTGATTTTTAATCTGTAAATAAATCGGATTATCACTTGAATTATCAATCTGTATATTCACCCTCCATATCCTCCTAACTATCCAACTGTTATCTCTGTTTTATCTGTTTATATTATACCATAACAGATATATAAGTTCAATATTTAACAATCTGTATGAGACACATTATTGTTTAAATTGATTCCTTTTCACTTTAAATTTTTTATATAACAAAAAGCCTTACAATCAAGGCTTTTCTTAATCACTTTCTTTCACAGTTTTATACGTTTTTACCATCAACAGCATAAGTCATAACCGTATCATCTGTAAAAAAGCAGTCCTTACGAAATAAAGGAAAGTCCTTCGTTTTGATATTGTTCCATTCGTAAACAGAACCGACAATATCTCCAACAGTTGCTCCTAGCATAAGATTCCTCCTTGTGACATATCAGATTTATTACACATTCCCAATGGTTAACTCTTTAAAAATGGTGCCACCAAATCAATCCACTCTTGAGGCAGGTAAGCTGACAAATAGCCGTGATTATAGCCCTTTGCTTCATACAAAATTGTATTTGCATGTAGCTGATGAAATAATTTCGCTGATTCTTTCACACAGTTCAATTCTTTTTCACCATAGATATACAGAACCTGAGCCTTGCTAGCAGAAATCATATCTTTCAGCTTGTAATGCCCCATATAGTTTTTGTAAATGGTCACCAATGTTTTAACAGGCGTCCTTGGCAGATCCTCCAAATAATAAGATTTAATTTCCTCTGGATAAGCCAGTTTAGGATAGAGTTTGTTCATCATGCTTAACTGAAGTTTGCAAGAGAATTTATTGAACATCAGTTTACCAAATAGAGACACTAGAAAGATGATGATTTTAGATAACATTGGTTGAGGAATACAGAGGCTTCCGTCTATGATGGCCTTCTCAGCAATTTCACTGTCTAAAGACAAAAGTTCCATGGCAATTTGACCACCAAGTGAAACACCACCGATTGCAAACAATTTCCCACCACAGTTTGCTTTGATATAGTCTAGAATCTCCAAAGCAGAATCTTCAGTAGAAACATAATCAAGTTGATATTCCTCGCCGTGGCCATTCAAAGTTGGTAGAATAATACGGTATTCTTTTGACAAGATTCGTGCTTGACAAAGATAATTCCACCAAGAACTGCCACCACCATGTATCAGTAAAATAGGAGGCAAATTCTTATTACCAAATTCATGGAATTTCATGTTTAAACTCCTTACTGTAGAACTTTCACTAGCTAATTTTCCTTGTTCAATCAGCTCTTAAAAGCAGTACCACATACTCGACATAAAACGAGTAAACACTATGTATGCCAAGTGAACATGTATGTGGGAACATGTCTATAAACCTTTTGACAATAGCATAAAGTTATCGTTAAAAGGTATTACCCCGACAAACTGTGATTTACTCATTTCATTAAATCAGCTATTTCTTTCTTCCCATACGCCTTTACATTCTGAATTACATTCTGTTTCCTCTTTATTGATTCAAACAATGATATATCTAGTACATTTGCGAATTCTTCAAACTGAACCTGCCCGATTCTTCTTATTTCTTTAAGTTTCTCGGTATCTCTTACCTTTCTCTCTGCCTCACTCTTGGGGTATCCTTGCCCAAATGGCTCCGAGAAAAGAGCTTCTATTGTTCTTTCAAGATTTTCAGTACCTGACCATGTATAATCTTCACCTAATGGTAATGATATCGCATTTCCATTATTAATCTGAGCAAATAAATAGGCATCATTCGGTGTAGGTGCATACCCGCAAATGACATCAGGCATACTATTACAAGCAAGCATCATTCCTTGTCCAGAAGAACAGCCCGTAACAACGAAATCAACTGTCCTACTTGCCAACAAGATACCTATAAGAATAGAAATTTCTATATACGAGTATTTTTCACTTTCTTCCATCGTACAGCCAAAGTTTATAACCTCAGATTTCTTTGGAGCATACCTTAATACAGCATCATAGATTATTTGATTTTTAGTCGCTTGAGAACTTGCTTGAATAACTCCGATTCTCATCATTTCACCTACTACTTCTAATTTAATTATTTCTTTTTCTTTGGTTTGGGTGCCGGTAATTCATCATATATTGAATTGAACAAGCCTTTATTTTCTACACTTCATTTATTCACTGGTTGCAACTTTTGACATCAAAACTACCGCCTCCACATATGAAAATATTTTTCTTTTATACTAATAAACAAAAGGCAGTAAAAATCATTTTAGAATGATACTGTGGAACGGAAAGATTTTCACCACTTCAAAAGAAACGGCATTCATCACTCCACTTTAAATTATAATA
This sequence comes from Streptococcus mitis, assembly GCF_946190335.1. Lineage (GTDB taxonomy): Bacteria > Bacillota > Bacilli > Lactobacillales > Streptococcaceae > Streptococcus > Streptococcus mitis_CH. The sequence goes on along the minus strand of NZ_CAMHZN010000001.1, from coordinate 84,848 downwards.
GATAATTCTCTAACATAGATCATCTAATTAGCAAATCGTTACTTTCAATAATGGATATACTAATCTAAAGTTAAAATTACTTTTCCTTACTAATTCTATTACTAGCCAATATTGTATAAATCAAATAACCAATAAAAATGATGATAAAAATAACATTAATTTTTAACACAAAATAGAGATTTAACAAATTTGCGAACGCATGAAATAATAGACAGTACCCCACAGATTTCGTTTGACGGTAAAGAAGCCCTAAAACAAAACTTAAAAATAATGTATATATAAAAAATAAAATAAAAGGAAATCCTTGATGACTCTCTCCAACTATAAACCATAAAGGCAGATGCCAAATCCCCCAAATTGATCCTACAATCAAATTAGATTGCCAATAAGTATATTTTTTATCAAGTAACGGTTGTAATATACCTCTCCATCCTAATTCTTCATGTCCACCACCAAAAAAAATTAATTGTATAAAGAATAGTGGCATCAGATAAATTGATACTCCGTTTAATTCTAAGGAAGATACAGAGAATAGTATCAAAATTGCTAACAAATGAATAATGAAATAAATACTACTATTTTTTCTTTTATTAAATACAAAATGTTTAAATTTTATATTATTCCTTTTCAAATAAAAGCCACTTGCAATAGCTGGACCAAGTGCACCTACTATATGTAACATTCTCCCTATAAATGTTTCTAATCCCAAAATATGAGATTGAGTAAATATGGCAAGAAGCACCCAAGCTATATAAGTAATTCCAAAAGTACAATAAAGATAATTTTTTAAATTCTTTTTGTCAATTTCTGTCATTTTATCTTCCTTATCTTGATTATTTTATGAATAATATTTTTACTGCTTCTTAGTTGCTCTCGATTATAACTACCTATATTCTATCATAAAAACACAAAAAAGCCTTACAATCAAGGCTTTTCATTATTCATTTCGTCAATACTTTAGTTTCGTAGATTCAGATTCGCATGATTAAAACTAGTCAATTTTCTCAATAATGTTTCCAAGTTTATCTAATACAAGACATGAATGATCATTTAGTGGAATTATGGGAACATTAACGAGTTCTTCAGCTCTATCCTTATTTGCTTTATCATTCCATGAATCATAATGGACACTAATTAAAAACTGACTAAAGAATCCTAATCCATTTTTTATCTTTATCTGATGATCTGAATTATCATTAGGTGAGACATAGACTTTTTCTCCTAATAATAGGGCTCCTGCAGAAAATCCTATAACTTTTGCCCCTTTATTAAGCATATGATCGATATAATTTTTGAACTCCTGATTGACATAAGTAGCTAAATATTTTTCCGTATTTCCACCACCTATAATAATTAGATCAGCATCTAGATAGCTATCAAAATTAATCTGCTCAGTGTCCAAAAGTAAGTAATCAGTGTTTAGATGAGGAAATTGACTTTGGAAAACTTCCGTGTACTTTTTCATATAGGGTTGCCAATTATCTCGAAAAACTGTAAAAATAACAATTCTTTCAATCTTGCTTGATAATACAATTTTATCAACAATGCTATGTTTCTTTATTGGGGGATTCCCACCCATCAAAAAAATTTGTTCGTCCAATCTTTCACACTTTCTAAAGATACATAAATTTTGACCACGTTCTGAAATTATAATTTCTTCTTAAAATGAATAATTCTATTTGCCTCCTGAAATCCAATATTGAGATGAAATCTTATAGAATCCGTATTCGTTAAAGTACAGTCACTTGCAAATTCCTTACATCCTTTATTTTTCGCCCATTCCTCACATTTTGTACAGAGATTTTTAGCAATATCCTTTAAACGATATTCCTCGTCGACAATAATCCCTTCTAAGAATCCAACAGGACTATATTTACAACCTTCAACATAATCAAATCTGAGTGAACATAATGCTAGACCTACAATTGTGTCACCTTCAACTTCAGTAAAGATTGCAGTATTTTTGCCATTCGTATATCTTTTTACTTCATCAATAGCTTCTTTATCGGTCAATTGGGGCCATAATTGTTTCATTAGTTTAGCCGTTTTTATAGAATCTTTTGTTATTTCATCCATATTGATGTTCCTCCGCAAATTACAAGCAAGTTTTTCGAATCACGCTGTTACTTTGTTACTCATTGATTGATACCAATACCATTCCCTTCTACTTTTCGCTGTCTCAGATCGGAAGAGCAGAGCCACGAACTCAGCGGTTCGAACTTACCGTATCATTTCGTCGGTTTCCCTCCTCATTTTACGAGTCCTATACCATGGGCGGAGCATCTACTTCTAGTTCGCTGATGCCTCAGCTTGTACAAGCAGTGATACTGTCTCAACATGTGGTGCTAGTCAACATCTATATTATAGAACGAAAGTGATAGAGTGTTTTATAAAATTATACTATAAAACGAAAGAGAATTACACACCCAACTCAATCAATTTATAAAATTCACCTTTCCTATCCATCAAGTTATCAAAAGAACCATCTTCAACAATAACTCCATTTTTCATAAAAAGAATTCTATTGTATTTCTTCAACATGCTCTTATTTAACTTATGCGTAACAACAAGAACCGTCAAATCTTGAATTTCTAAAATTGAATTTTCAATTTCAGTAGTAACTTTATTATCTAAAGACGAGGTAGCCTCATCTAATAATAAGATCGGTGTTTTTCGAATTAAAGCACGAGCAATACTAAGTCTCTGTCTTTCTCCCCCAGATAGATTTGATCCATTCTCGCCACATGAAGTTTGTAGACCTAATTCATTTTCTAAAATATAACTTTCTAAGCCAGACTGCTGTACAGCTTTTTTTATATCATCTTCAGTAAAGGATTGACTAAGGGTAATATTTGCTTTTAAAGTATCATCAAAGATATAAACATCTTGCTGAACAATAGTCATTAAGTTATAAAGGCTCTCTGCTGAAATAGCTTGCAAATCTTGATTATCAATTGAGATATACCCACTTGTTACATCATAGAAACGCAGTAATAGATTGAGTAAAGTTGATTTTCCACTACCTGACATACCTACTATTGCAATTTTTTCCCCCTTTTTAATCTGTAAAGATAAATTATTAAAAATCTTTTCCTCAGCATTAGGGTAGGAAAAATCTACATTTGAAAAAGAAATGACATCATCAAAATATTCTTTCATTTTACCAGTTTGAAGTTCGATTACATCTTTTACCTCAAATGAATTCAGTGTAGCCTGACCTTCACGGAATTTACTCATTCCCATACCAATTTCATTTAGTGGCATTACTACAAAATTGACTAGTTGAACAGTAGCTGTAACACTCCCAATTGTGGTATGACCACCGAAGACCAGATACATTCCTCCACCAAAGGCTACTAAAAAAACAATCATCCCTGAAAGTTGAGAAATAACATTAGATAAAACATCAAATTTTCCTTTGATGAAATATATCTCATCCAATTTTTCGCTTTCGTTTTTGTAATCTTGACCGATAGCCTCTTTCACATTAAAACTCTTTATAACTAGAAACCCTGCTAAAATATCTTTAACCTTAGCTAAATATTTCTGATCGGCTATCATAGAACTATTTTGTAGAGAGGCTGATTTTTGTCCAATAAAACCTGAAATCATCATAGGAATAATGCTAGCAATGATAACTAATAAGGTCAAAAACCAATTACCTATAAACATGGCTACTAGTGAGAAAATCATTAAGGAAATATTTTTTGAAATATTAAAATACTGGTGCAAATAATCCTGCTCAATTTTCTTCATGTTCTCAGTTAATATTGAAATAAATTTCCCTGATTTTTCCTTAGAAAATTCTCTATAATCCCTATCTAAAATAGATTTAAACACCTTATTTTTGTATCTTGACATAATCTGCCTAATAAGTTTATTTCTTAATCGAAGGGATATAAAATTAAGACTGGCATAGATAAATATTACGATAGCGCTTATTAGTATCGCTTGGGTTAGAGCTTCCCTATTTTGGGACATTCCACTATCAATTATAATTTTAATAGAATAAGCAAAAGCAATATTAGTTAAAGGAACTAGTATATTAAAAATCATGAAAGTATAAAAAGACTTCTTATGGTACTTTGTCAATTGTTTCATTCCTAATCTACCTCATAATTCTTAAATTTCATTTAGAAAATGTGACATAAAATATTCTTCTAAGTCAATATTCCCTCTCCTAAGCTCTCTCATAGAGACCTGTTCTAGCATTTCTCCATTTTTGATAACACCAATCTTATCTGCTATCTGTGAAATTTCCGATAAAATATGACTTGAGATGAATATTGTAACACCACATTCCTTAGAAAGAGACAACAAAAGATTCCGAATTTCTTGAATTCCTATTGGATCTAAACCATTGATTGGCTCATCTAAAATTAACAATTTAGGTTTTGTTAGGAAAGCCCGAGCTAAACCAAGCCTTTGCCTCATTCCTAACGAAAAATCTTTTACTTTTTTAGTCGTATTCTTTAATCCGACCATTCTTAAGGCTCTTATTATATCTGATTCGGTAATATTTTTCCTCATATATTGCGCGTGAATTTCTAAAATTTCTTTTGCTGTGCAATTATCATAAAAAATTGGTGTTTCAATAACACTTCCAACCTGACTTAGAATCTCCTCTCTGTGATCTTGTAAATTTTTTCCAAAGATTTCAATACTACCAGATGTAACAGTTGATAAGGATAACATGCATTTCATTAAAGTTGTTTTTCCTGCGCCATTGGGACCTAAAAAACCATAGATTTCTCCTTCAGCAATTTGAAGGTTGATACCACTTAAAATTTCTTCTTTATCAATTGTTTTAAAAACTTCCTTTACTTCAACAATATTTCTCATTCCTATCTCTCTTTCTATATCTAGATTTAAATGCGAGGATTTTCTTCAGGAGCATAAATACCAACTTATACCGTCTCTTCGTTTAAATAAATCACCACAAAATTAGCACTTTCCTTCCATTAAATTTAGCTATACTACTTGATATTAATATCTTGTCTTGAAATAGTATAAATTGAAAATGAAACAATCATTAAACTTATGAAACTAGCAAACATTAAGAAGAATAAGTTATCAACAAAATTATTAGTTAAACTGCCTGGACTTATATTAGAGAGTAATGCTGCTAAACCAAGTCCTGAAAGCATTGTTATAGCTATTGAATGCCTAATCATACCTAAAACAAAAGGTAGTATTCCGATTAATACTGTTCCAAACGTAATTCCAGCTAAGTTAATCATTTGATTAGCTACTGGTATATAATTTGATTCAGTTAAAACTGCTACTAATTTAATTAATAATTGAATAACTAAATGTGCAGTAAAATGAGCAATAAATGATATCAGAATTACTGCAAGCACTTTTCCCCATAGTAACTTTATTTTAGAAACAGGATAGGAAAACAGCTGAAAAATTGTTCTTCGTTTAAATTCATCAATAATAATCGTAGACAATAAATAAGATTCAAAAATCAAAAATGCTGCTTTGGTAAATAAAGATGCAAACAATGATGTTGCAATTGCCCAACCTTCCCATTTATCAGTAATTCTAATAACATTAGAATCCTGTCCAGTGAATTCTCCTAGTTTATTGTCAGTACCTAAACCCATAATAATGATTGCTGTAATACCTAACACTATAAATATAGTACACAACCAGGCTAAAAATAATTTAGATTTAGAAACTTTATTTAATTCAATTTTAATAAGCGACAACATAGATTATTTCCTCCAAAAAATTTTGTTAATATTAATTACACTATTTAAAAAGCACTTTACATACTTCTGGTATGTTTAATTTCAAAAAATAAACATACTAAAGGTATGTATAATGGAATTTTTAATACCATATCTAGAGTATGGTATTTTTTAAAATATCAATACTTAAAATTTATTTGACACCTTTTAAGTGATCAAATAATTGGAAAATTACTTCCATCATTTCATCAGAAATTAACTGTATCCCTAGACCTTCAAAAGTAAGTTTAATGAAATTCATTTTGTGCTTTAATTCTACTAATGAAAAAACGGAAATTTGGAAACCAATCCAAATATTTAGAGTTAAAACAATTAAATCTGCTAGCTCTTCTGGATATTCTGTTTTAATAGACCCATCTTCAACTCCTTCGTAAACTTTTTCTCTAATTTCGGGTAAAAAATCAGAAAATAGACCTAGATACTGCTCTCCTAACAAACGTGGACTTCTTAGCATGATTGAGGCAGAGTAAACGAGCCTTTGGTGTTCAAAATTAGAGAAAGAATCCATCAAAGAATTTTGTATCTTTTCTAATCCAGTATTTCCTCTCCAATTATAATTTAAAATTTCTTGATTGTTTTCGCTAATGATTGTTTGCAGTATATCATATTTAGACTCAAAATGATGATAGATAACACCTTTTGTTAATCCACCTAAGCCATCTATGATATCTTGTATTGACGTATTGTCAAATCCTTTTTCTAAAAATAAATTTTTTGAGACCTCTAGTATTTTTTTTCTAGTTTCATGTGAGTTTCTATTCCTTGCCATTTTAGTTCCTTTCTATCATACCGATGGTATGTAATTCTATTGTAGTGGAAGTAACTAATAATGTCAAGTTCTTTATTGGAAAATGCAAAAAGCCTTACAATCAAGGCTTTTCTATACTTTCACAAAAATCCTAATAAATTTCCATTCAACTTCTTCTAAGCATCTTTTCTAAAAAATAAATTGACAATCTCATCTTCCGAAAAGTCTAGCTCACAAAGTTTTTCAAACAAAATTTTCACTAGCTTGTTAGATTCTTGATATCTTAACTCCTTTATTTCTTGCTCGCTTGCTATCACAAAATATCCTAATGTTCCACAGCTAATAATCAAATTCTGTTCTTCGAGAACTTTCATTGCTTTTTGGACAGTTGCCGGATTACACTTCTCGTTTTCTGCTAATCTCCTTATTGAAGGAATTTGTTGTTCAGGTGCATAATCACCTCTTAAAATAGTCGTTCTTAATTTTGATGCAATTTGTAAATATAGATGGTGTTTCATTTAATCTTTTTATTATCACTTTGCCTAACAAACTTCCAATATGCAGAATAGGGGATGACTGTAGCTAGTAGAAGATAGTATTTATTTGCAAACATATCTGCTTCTCCTTTTGCATTGAAATGAATCGGAACTTTTTCTGGGAGAAATCTACAAATAACAACTATTATAGCTAGCATTACTAATAACACCAAAATATCTTTTATCAGTCTGTTTTTCATCTTATTTTTCTCCTTTAACTAGATAAAATTTGACTTGCTTATTTTTAAATAAACACCCATTGTAATAATCAATAAAACTACTGATACTACCTGTAAAACAAATATAATCGGAAGATTAAACAGCCAATTAAGCAAAAGTGGCGTAATAAGCGCAATCATACCAATAATTCCAGTTACAATAACAGGAAGACTTTGTTTGACAACTATCATCTCACTGTCCCAATCATAGTTAGGATATTTTTTATTTAATGCAATTCCGATTACAGTTATAAAAAAGGAGTAACATATAGGAACAATAATTAGGTTCGTGACTTGAATGAGATTCATATCTAGTTTTAGCACAAATACAGATACAGAAATCATATATCCAATCAAATGAAGTGTAAGATTGACAGCTATCTTAGCATTTAAAATCATTCTTACCTCAACCGGAGAACTTTTCAAAATCCAAATATTTTTACCCTCTAAAGACATAGATGAAGCTGCTGGACAACTAAGTGAAAGCATAGATGAAATAAAGACGGGAGCTAAGTTTGAAAGATACTCATTTATATTTTCAATTCCTGCAGAATTTCCTATTTGCCCTACAGAATTAAACAGGAAACATATACTAAAGACACATAAAAGAATCACTCCAAGCCCAGCATTCAAGACTGCCATATAAGAACTTAAAAATCGTCCAAGCTCTTTTTGATACAAGGTAAAAAATAACGATTTTCTTTCATAAGATACTTTGTCATTAGCATATCTCGATTTTGTATTTGCAAGTGTATTAAGTATTCCATACTTCAACGAAGCAATTTTGACAAATAGATAAAAGACGACTATTGAAAGAACTATATAAAATCCCATTCCATAGTACATTGGAAAATTGTAGTATGACATAAATAGTCTAGAAATTGGATACAGTCCAGTAATTTGCTTAGCCAGAGTAACCCCAATACTACTTTCATCACCTGATTGCAAAGCTGATAATGCAAAATATCCAATTATACCTAACATCGCAAATGAAAAAATAAGAGAGATAACATTTTTTCTTTTAAAAAAAGATGAAGCGACAACAATAACGATTCCCATGCATGTCGCTATACACATGGGGATCAAAGGGGCAAAAATTATAGAAGTAAAATACAATATAATCTGTAGGAGGTTTAAACTTCTGTTCAAGCCCCATACAATTCCACCCGGAAGCATAAACATCAAGCCTATTAAAAAATTCAATAAGTACATAAACATGAACTTGCTGGTGATAATATACGAACTTTTAACAGGTAAGGATTGGAGAATTTCCATATCTCGACTGCCAAATAAAATGCCATTCGAATAAAAGACAGTCAAAAATAATATTGAAAAACTTGATACAGAGACCATATATGCAGGTATCAAGTCCTGCTGTCCGACGTGTACCAATGTTTTCGCTGTTAGTATATTATAAACAAAGCAAAATAAGGAAAGAGTTATTATGCCAAAACTCGCAATAGCCATTGAACTTTGTTTTTTATTTCCTGAATCTCTAATCTCGTTAATAGGAAAGAAATTAATCAATTGCGCCTTAAGCAGTATCCAAATGTTACTCATTGTCCTGCACCTCCATGAAAAATGCTTCCAATGATTCATCACCTTTGACATCTCCTGTATTACCACTTGCAACTAACTTTCCATTTTTGATAATGGCAATCTTATTACATAATTTCTCTGCAACATCCAATACATGGGTTGAAAAGAAAATAGCCCCTCCATCTGAAACACACTCATGCATAATTTTCTTTAGTAGGAAAGTTGCTTTGGGATCCAGCCCAACAAAGGGTTCATCTAGAATCAACAGTTTAGGAGAATGTACCAGTGCAGAAATAATGGCTGTTCGTTGCTTCATACCATGTGAATATGAAGAAATAATCCCCGAAAGATGCTCAGTCATATCAAATAAATCACCGTATTTTTGGATTCTCTCCCTGCGTATTTTTGTAGGAATTTCAAACAAGTCAGCAATAAAATTAATATATTGAAGTCCTGTCATATGTTCATACAAATCTGGATTATCTGGGATATACGCCATCATTTTTTTACAAATAACAGGTTCTTCTTTAATAGAATGACCGTTGATAATTATACTTCCGTCTTCAAAATCATGGATACCGACAACTGCCTTTATCGTTGTCGTTTTTCCCGCACCATTTGCTCCAATAAAACCATAAATATCTCCAGGTTGTACTGAAATAGATAGGTTATCAACAACCTTCTTATCCCCATAACATTTACTAAAATTCTTTATCTCTAACATAATTTACCTCCATTGACAATTTGTCAGTTATATTTTGAAATAATACCGATAGCTTGTTTTGATTTAGCTATCGGTACATAGTTCTCTTTACAAACATTCTATCTTTTTTTAATTGCTAAAGAGTCCTTTTGTATTTAGATTTTGTTCCAGCATTATCTTAAATGCATTCAAGTATTCTTTGACAGGTTCTTTCTTTGAAGTTATTATACCTATGTTATTTGAAACAAAAACATAGGCTGTCATCAGAAATTCTGCTGTTTCTGATGGATATTTTACAGAAAATACTTTTTCTGAGATGCCTTGATTTATTATCCTCTCAAAATATATAGTCAATTTTTCAATGAGCTTATGAGATAACTTATCTAACATATAACGATTTTCTTCAAGATCAACCGTCTTTTGTAACTCAGTTCCTTCCGCTGAAACGTTATCTGTCGAGATTACTGTGGCATCTATAAAGGCTCTTATTTTTTCAATAGCAGTTTTGTCGTCATCATTGACAATCACATGAATATCTCTCAATAATTTCTCTGAATAACGTTCCACAAGACAATACAGAATATCTTCTTTGTTCTTAAAGTGATAGTATAATAAACCTCGTGATATATTTACCTTATCGACTATACCCTGAGTTGTTGTGTTCGCATAACCTTTCTCCATAAAGAGGAGCATAGCAGCATCCATAATCTCAGCCCGTCGAATTTCCGGATCTTTTACATCTCGCATTTTATTTCTCCTGATTATAAATTATACTACTCCACTGACAAATTGTCAATTGTAAAATTACCTTTTTGAGTATACCAAAAAATCCTTGACACCAAGGTTTTTTCGTCAACATTTTTTTCTAAGCTCGTACAAGCAGCGATACCGCCTCAACATGATGCGTCTGCTAGACTCAAAAGGTTCACTGAACCTTTTGAGGATTAACTACGTTTCTCCAACAAGCTTACACATTCGACGTGCGTTGTTTTCTTTATTTGTACACTTTTTTTCGTCATCGGTTACGGAATTAAAACACAATTTATCATTATCTATTTTAGCATTCTTTCTTTTAGATTTGTAAGATTTTGCATCTTTAGTCGAAGAATCTCCCGTTTTAAAAATTATAGTCAACATTGCTGGATCAATTTCTCCATCAGAATTTATTCCGCCTACTATTATTTTTTCAACGATACTTTCAAAAATGTCCTTGTCAAACTCCGTCAAAGTTTTTTGTGAAGTTAAAATTTCTTTAAAATTCTCTAATCTACTTTTTATATCAACTTCTGATTTTAAAGTTACTTCTAAGTTTACTTTTTCTTCTAAAAGTTTTTCTTTCTCAATTTGTATTTGATTGAATTTATCTTCATATACAGAATCACTTATTTTTCCATCTAGATTCATTGAAACTAATTTTTCTTCTTTTTTGTACAACGAATTTAATTTACTAACTATCTTAGTCAACTCCACTTTTAAGGTATCATCAGTAAGCTCTTCTTTTATAATTTCAAGAAAGTCTTCAGTTAGGTTATTATTTTCATAAAACAACTGTTGGTAGCTCTGTAAAAAAGCATTTTCTATTGCTTTTTCCTCTATTCCTTTACTATGAGTGCAATACTTTTTACCTCTCTTTATAGATGTTGTACAGTGCCAAATAATCTTTTTGTACTCTGAACTAGAGTGCCAACTTCTTCTAGACAGAACAGTACCACAAAAACCACATTCTAATCTACTGCTAAAAGGGTACATTCTTGAATATCTTTCTCGTTTACCTTTTGTATTTGCTATGGTTTTTTTGTTTCCTGATCTCCGTAATCGAATTTCTTGCGCCTGTGTAAAAATTTCTGGACTAATTATCGCATCATGATTATTTTTAATGTAGTATTTATCTTCTTCACCGAAATTTATTAAACGTCTCTTACTAATGGGGTCAACAGTGAAAGTTTTTCCCATTAGAATATCACCTTTATACTTCTCGTTTTTAATAATTCCTAAAACTGTTGTATCTTGCCAGTGATCAAGACCTCTCGGAGTTTTATAACCTAGTTCATCAAGTTCTCTAGCTATTGCCCTACCCCCAATGCCATCAATGTATCGTTCAAAAATATAACGTACTATCTTGGCTTCTTTTTCATTTATTGATATCGACTTTGTATCTTGATTATAGTCATAACCAAGACAACCTTGAAAACCAATAAGTTCTCCACGTTGCATCTTCATTTTTAAACCCTTTTTAACATGGGCAGATGTATTTTCAACTTCCTGTTGAGCCACTGAACTTAATATCGTCAATAGTAACTCACCATCCATAGTTAAAGTATCAATATTTTCTTCTTCGAAAAATACACCAATTTGTTTATCTTTGAGCAAACGAACATATTTGAGAGTATCTAATGTATTTCTAGCAAAGCGAGCAATCGCTTTGGTAATGATATAGTCTATTTTTCCATCAAGGCAATCTGAAATCAATCTTTGAAAATCTTGTCTTTTTCCAACTTGAGTTCCTGAAATCCCTTCATCAGCATAAATGTCAACCAAAATCCAATCTTGGTGCTGTGATATATACTCTCTATAATGACGAACTTGAGAATCATAGCTATTTTTTTGATCATCACTATCGGAACTAACACGACAATATGCTGCTACTCTCCTCGATAAAGAACCACTATTATCATTTCTTCTAGTTACTAAAGGATTTGCTTTTATAATTTCAACGTTGTTTGACATGGCTTAACCTCCTATTTCTCTGCATTTATTTTACCGCAACTAATAAAAAAGGTCAGCTAATTTGTGTATATTTTACGCAGTTTCAGCTTTATTTTTTCATATTCTTTTTCGCTAATAAGTTTTTTTAAGAATAATAGATTTAGCATCTCTAGCTCGACTATATAATTTTCTAAATTTGATTTCAAAAAATCACTTCCCTTTTATCTTTTATCAATCTCCTCCATGGCATGACTGATGAAGTCATCATAAGAATTTCACTTGCTGCTCTTTTACGTTGGCAGCCTGAACGGTCAGAAGTATCATTGTATATCATTTGTATCATGGCATATAAAGTATCGCTCTATTTTATTGATGGTTTTAATATCGCTCTTATCATGGCGAGCCATTCAAAACTGCTCCACAAATGAGGAAAGTACCATTTTGGACTATTAAATTGTCAATGTGCTTTCTTAAACTACTACTTTTTGGAGTAATGGTCTTCTTTATTATCCACTCGACCTACAAGGTAGTCTAGACTCACCTTATAAAAATCTGCAAGTTTGATAAGGTCATTTATAGAGATTAACCTGCTACCAGCTTCCATTTTTGAATAAGCTGATCTTGTACAATTCAAAACGATTTTCGCAATATATTCTTGTGTCAAATCATCATCTTCACGTAAATCTCTAATCCTTTTCAACATCAAATGTCTCCTAAAACAAGTATAATATAGTTATTTTCTTATTTTTAAATATGTGACAAATTGGCACATGAAACTATTCTATATATACTTTTTAGGAAACTGTTTACTCTAAATGTATCTCATTTTCCTCAATAGATTTCATATTTTGTTTTTTCTTATATTTCTTTATTGTTTTATTAAACATTTCAAATAAATTTATTGCTTCTCTATGTTGTTCCTTCAGTTTTTCAATCTTTCCTTTATAAATGTATAAATCCTTCTCTATTTTATCTACTGAACTTTTATCTTGAATACTATTTTCTAAATTGCTAGAACTATTTGTCGTATCTTTCAACAATACTTCCTCTAAACTAGTTAAATCATTAATTTTATTTTGAACTTGTTCAATCATATTCTCTAGATATGATATTTGGGCAATGAAATCCTTTGATATATCTTCAAAATCATTCGGACTATTTTCCTCAGATATAAGAAAATCTAATTGTTCTATTTTTTCCTTAATTTTGCTAAGAGGAATTCTTCTATACATATACTGCGGTTCATACTGAAGATTAAATTGCCTAATCAAAGTTTTACCTTTCATAAAGCGATTTTTTTCTGCTGAATCTTTATGATATACATAGTAAGAACTAGTTTCTCTGAGAAATACTTTAACTTTTTCTTCTTCCATATTGATTTGAATATTTGGTACAAAAATAAGTCCTTCTTGTCGGATACCAAACTGTACCTTAATGTAAATTCCATCGTCTACTACTTCTTCTATTTGATTAAGATTCAACTCTACTTCAAACTCATGAACAGCATCCCTATTTCTCTTGAAATCTTGATAGGATTTCCATACCATCTCTTCTGTCGGCAACTCTTTTTCTTTAATTAGCTTTTCTTTATTGTAAAGTTCAACTAAATTTTTATTATCTAAGACAAAAGTTTCATTTTTGTTATTAAAATAGTCTTGAAAATAACTAACACTGTACTGATTCGTTTTTCCCAATTCCTGTTCTGAAAGCTTAATCCCATTAAATTCAAATAGAACATGTTTTTCTTTCGGAATTATTTTTAAATCAAACAATTCTGCTTGTTGAATCAATTCATTCATATTCTTCATTTTTGGAAGTAGAAATTCTAAGATATTTATGATTTCCCTTTGAACAAACTTTTTCTTAAAATATGTTTCATTATAAGGTTGTTTTCTATTCAATTTATTATCACGCACTACCTGTTTCATAGTTGAATCCGTCATAAAAAAGGTGGCATGCTTGTGACTAAAATCAATTTTTAAATTTAAAGCTCTAGCTTTTTTCTTAAGATCTTCAAAATTTTTCGAGTTCTCAATTAGAAAATATACCCGTTGTTTTATTTCATATTTGTAATTGGTTTTTCGATAAACTTCATACTGACGATGCGAATAACGATTTTCTATAATCTTTGCACCTGCAATTTTTGAGAGACGATCTGAAACCATTCGTAGATTACGTTCTGACTTATAATTCCATAGAAACTTTTTATCAGAATTCTGATCAATTGAATTTAGAATGATGTGATTGTGGATATGACCTTTATCGACATGTGTTGCTACGATAAAACGAAATCTACCTCCTGTCAACTCTTTAACTGTCTCATAACCAATCCGATTGATTTGTTCGGGAGTAAGATGGTCATCTGGAGAATAGGACTGAACGATGTGATGAGAATGAATTTTTCGTTGATTTACTTCTTGCCTATCATGACGAAATTCGTAAAGACTATCATTACTTAAAAAATTATCATTGTACATCTTCACTAGTTCTTCATAACTAGGAAAATCTAAATAATTTCTCATTCCAAAATCTGAAACTAGTGTTAGGTTTTTTGTTTTATTTGGATTCAAAATATATTTGATTAGTTTACTACGATAATTTTTTCCATGAATCGCAAAGTGTTTAGTGATGACCATAAAATTTCCTCAATTTTTCAGATCGAATAAGAAAATCTTTCTCCACTTCTACTATTAACTCTTCTATACCTTTTCTCAATTCATCTAATTCAACTTTCGTTATTAAATTCGAATAATTTATGCTTCTGGCTATTTGATTAATATTATTTCCGATTCGTTTTAATTCAAAAATCAAATCTTGATAACTGTTTGTATCAATGGTGATAAAATTCATACCAGGATTTAGTAGAGTTCGTCTAGCATATTCTGAGAATGATAAGCAGTTACTTTTTGAGATATTTTCATTCAATTTGACTAATTCTAAGTCAGATAAAAAGACTTTTTTTAAATTTGTTCTATATCGGTGCTCCACTCTACTACCTCATGTATTTGTTACGAAAATTTTCACTAAGAGGAGCAGTTTTTTCTACCTCTTTAATTAATTCCTGAATACAAGTTAACAAAATAGAAACATGTTCGTGAGTAATCTGATGATTTGTTTTAGCAATTATCAATACTTCATAAACATCACGGCTAATTTGTTCCAACTTTTGCTGTTTCCAAAGACTGAACCATTTTTCCATCTGTTTTTGTCCATCAGACAATAGTAAGCTTTTACGGAGAAAATCAGAAAAATTATCCTCTCCTTTCTCTCTCATTAAATCTAGTATTTGTTTTTCTTCCGTTTCTGTTAAGCGAAATTGTTTCCGAATACTACGTATATCTCTTTTCATATGATTTATCCTCTCTCATAGATACTTGTACTGACAATGTAAGCTTACAGACACTGTCAGTACGTTTTTTCAAAATAGATTCAACATTTTTGTATGGCTTTGCGAGCTCAGATATTGTGTCCACAATATCCCAAAAATCATATCGCCTGCCATTTTAAACCTCACGGTTCAAAAAACAAACGATATGAAAATGTGGTGACACGCCCCCAACCCCCCAAGATAAATCTAAATTAAAAAAAGTATAACAAATACTTTTTGATAAAATTATCACAGAAAAAAGAGCCCTGTCGGACTCTTACAAACTAAAACAATGTCTCTGATATTCATACTGTCTAATGCCACTACTGTCTTTGTTCATCTTGATAGAAAAAACAAAATAATGGTCACGACCGTCTAAAGATTTGCTTTTGTTAAGTTTAAAATAATGTTTTTGAGACATAGCCATTGTGCGTAAAATGTCATCAGTGATAAATGTTAATGGTATGTCTAGAGCAGAATACTTATAAAAATCTGATTCAAACCGTAAATAAGAATCAGAAAAATAATCCAGCTGCAATTTATCATCATATAATTCTTTACGATTCATATAAATCTACCCCTTCTATCTGTATATCGAGTATATCATCCCATCTTAATCGAAGAAAACCAGAGTCTGATTTAATATATATAGACTCTCTCCCAATCTCCTTAACAATACCCGAGACTACTTTTCTTTGACTAGAAAACTTAAAAACAAACGTTGCAGGGAATGTATTCGTATAAAGTTGACGAACAAGTAAAACTTTCTCTTCCATTGATAAAGTAATTGAGACATCTTCTTTATTTTTTTCTTCCCAAAGAGAACTTGAATGTTCTGACAAAAAGAATCCCATCCACTTAGCCATCCCACGATCTTGATACTCTCTTGCAGACAAAAAAGGTAAATAAGAACGATTCATCATTTTAGTCCATCTAATCCTCCAGCTGAATGACCACCAATGAGTTTGCTTCTAGCAATGGTTCTAGAAGCTTGATCCAGGGCATTTCCTTTTAATAGCGAAGTGAACCCAAATTCTGTTCGAATAGCGTCGATTGTGGACTGGAGCCTTTCTTCTTTTTCTATTTTTTCAATATCATCAAATAATGAAATCAATCCAAAGGATTCATCCACTAAACCAGAATAGTTAACCGCAACATTCCTGATAGCTCCTGAAGTATATTTAATGTGAAATAACTTTAAAACATAGTTTGTCAGTAGTGCTGTTTGATTGGTTGGTTCAATTTTCATTTGAGTATTGATAGAACGCTTTTGTTCCACTTTAGAGTAGCCTAGATGTATAGAAACTACTGTTGCTTTTTTACCAGCTCTTCTCAATCTAACTGCAACTTGTTCTGCCATCTCACGAAGTATAATTTCAATGTCTCTTTGTTTAATATAATCTCTTGGTAAAACTTGAGAGTTCCCTATCCCTTTTGACTTTGGCTTATAAGGTTTATGAACATTACTTTCATCAATCCCATTGGCGTGGAACCATAACTCTAGACCCATGATACCAAGCTCTTTTTTAATCAAGTCAGGATTAGCCTGAGCCAATTCTTTAATCGAAAAGATACCTAAATTATGTAATCTCTTCTCCATGCGATTTCCAATTCCCCAGAAATCTGTCATTTTAAGAATAGTCCATACTTTCTTTTCGACATCCTCATAGGACCAATTGGCTCTCATTGTCGGAGTCTTTTTAGCTTCATTATCTAGTGCTAACTTAGCTAATAAGGGATTGGAATTAGACATGCCTACAGTTGAATAAATTCCAGTTTTTCTCCAAATCTTTTTTTGAATAGCAGCCGAAATAATATCTAATTTATCTTTCCTACTAATACTTTTATCTGGTACAAAATAATTTAATGAACTTGTTAAATCAATAAATCCTTCATCAATTGAGTAGGGATAAATATCATCTGGTGCTGCAAAATCTTGAAAGATTTTTTGAATCTCCATGTTGACAGCAATGTAAGTATCCATTCTCGGAGGAACAATCACAGTTGATTTTGCCCATTCCTCTATATAACGAACATAATCTATCGTTGTCGGTAAACCTTGTTTTCTAGCATTATAGTAAGAGAATTTGCGAGTCTTTACATCAAATGGTAAATCATAGGAACGTCCAACATTTGATTTCCCAAAGACCCTTTTAAACATAGGAGAGGAAGCAAGAATTAAACCCGCAGAATTATCTGCACGACTCATAACACAAAGCGAAGTCTTAAGTGGGTGTAATCCTCTATCTATACATTCTACACTTGCGTAAAAAGATTTCATATCAATAAAAGCAATGTCACTTTTAGGTTCGAGACTATAATCAAACCAACTCATACTTAGTCCTCTAAAGGCATAAAGTTCCCAACGATTTTCCCTATAATGCGAGGATTCTCATCATATGGTGCAAACTTATCTGAATAGTTCCGATTTAGTGAAACTAATCTAAGCCCATTTTCTTCACGATACACTTTCTTGATAAAAGTTTGACCATCCCAATCTATGGCGTAGATAGCTCCGTCATAATCAAATCCTGTTTGCTTAATAAGGGCTACAGAACCATTTTCGTATGTCGGTTCCATTGAATTTCCAAACACCCATGATGCAAAGTCATAATCAAATTGATGATTAAAATAAACTGTATCGTAATTACCATCATCAAAATAAGCTGTTCCTGTACCAGCTGATAATTTTTCGTAAACTTTATAAGCAAAACGCTCAGGTAAATCTACAACCTTTACATTCTGTTTGTTCAACAATTCTGTAGCATAATGAAGTGTTGCTTTTTGATTATTTTCCGTTAACTCGAGATAGGTTTCTACTATTTCATACTCTGATTCAAAATATCGAGGATCAACATTCAAAATCTGACTCAATTTGGTTAGATTATTTTGATTCGGTTTCGTTTTACCTGATTCCCAATTAAAGTACGAAGCTCTACTAATTCCCAAACTGGATGCAAGTTGAGATTGAGATAATCCTTGACTTTCTCTTTTTTCTTTTAATTTAGTAGGTGAAAACATTTGTTCTCCTTTTGTAAGTTTATTAACTAACAAAAGGATACCATAGCTTGTTGAAAAAATCAAGAGTTTAATAACCCCCAAGATTTAAAATAATCATAAACTGTGCTTAATTTGTACTTATATTGTTAGGAAACCATCACTTAAGAAAGTTATAACTTTTGAAAAAGATAAAGAACAAGCAAAAATAGAAAATAAAAAAAGGATCGTTATTTTTTAAATGACGATCCAATAGACTATATTTTAAAATTCGTGATTTAACAACCATTTCGATTAGTTAAATCTTTCAATCTTTCCTCTCCAGATTTAAGCATCTCTTTCTCCACTTGATTCCATTCTCCAAATAATAAGTCTTGAAGGAGGAATGCTGCTGAAGTTGTATTTTCTTTTGAATCATATACACAACTTCTATCTCGTTGATAAATTTGAATTCTTTCAAAGATAGCTAGTTCTTCTAATTGTCGTGTATTATCAACTAGATGATTTACAATGAAATCATGATGTTCTTTTGGAGTTGCGCGTGCTTGATTTGGATTGATAGTGTATAGTTCTTCGTATCGGATAAGGGTGCTCAGATAGGACAGCTTAGGCTTTGTCGCAATCAAGGCTAATTGTACCTCATATCCCTTATTTTTCAAGAGTTGTGCTGTTTTCTTTGGAACATCAATAGTACGTAAAGTTCCCTCAATCAAAAGATTGTATCCCAAATGACTCAATTCTCTTACTAAAGACTCTACCATTTTTCCTGCAAAATCTTTGGTGTATTCTACACTGTCTTTGCCATATTCTTGCTGCAGTTCTAAATAGTGTGGATGTTGAGAGCGAAAACTATCGCCATCTATGATAACAATATTTCCTTGAAATTCTTTCTGTTTAATACGATGAATTGTAGTCTTACCAGCACCACTTTGCCCTCCAAGCAAAATCGCTATAGGTTGCTTACTGGACTTTTTTCCTCTTGTCAGAGAACGAAGATTCCGTGCTAGAGCATGTTTGAATTCACTATCAGTATAATCTTGGATTTCCATTAGGCTATCATCCGTTTTTCAGATATCTCTAACATACGTTCAATTCCATCCAAATAGCCGCTATATCTCTCTATTTCATCAAAAGTTTCTACTAAATAGATATTCGTATGAATCAAATCAGATAGATCATCACTCATTAAAATCCAAGGATTAGATTCATCATCAATACTAATTCCCTGGCTATCTTGATAACGATAGAGTCGTGATAATAGATTAGCACCTCTTTCTTTCACAATTTCAATTTTTAAAGTCAATTCATAATCTTCAACAGGATTGAGCATTTTATCTTCTCCTACAATATCGACATAAGATACATTAAACTTCTGACAAATGATGTCTATTAGTTCCGTAGAGACTGAACTCGTTCCATTTTCATACCGGCTCAAGCTATTTCGAGAAATTCCTACAATTCGGGCAAAGTCGTCTTGTGTTAAGTCATGTGTTTTACGTAAGGATTTTATGTTCTTTCCAATCATGGCAAACTCCTTTATTTTTATAATTCAATTATAGCATAAAAAAGCATAATGCACCAAAATTGGTGCGTTATTGACTATTTTTCCTAAACCTCTCTAAATTCTTCTCCAATTGTTCCTTATGAAGTTGATTCTTAGCATCCTTTAATGTGTCGTCCAAAGTTTCTTCTCTATAAGTTGCTTCTGTTTTTAGTTGTTCTGATCCTTGATTTGGAGTGAAAATGATATCTAGCAGTCGGTCTATTTTTTCAAGATCTTGGACAGACATATCAGATAGTCTATGAATCAGCTTTTTAAATACATCACTATTGTCGTGATTTTTCTTAAAAAGTTTTGTAAACATCTATAACCTCTCAAAAAAAGCAGCCTCTTTAGACTGCTTAGTGTAATTCGGAAATCGCATCATAAATGGACTGCAATTTCTTATTGTCTTTATTCTTTGTGTCAATCAACGTATGTAGCTCTTCAATCTTCTTTTGACTACTTTGAATATCACTATTGTTATCCGCAATCAGCCTTTTAAGATGTTGCTGATAACTTGTAGTGATATCTGTCTCTTTTCCTGTTCTAACCTCTGTAACTTTAGGTTTAGAACTAGAATTTGATTCCGTCACAGGTGCTTGTTTGCGCTTTTGAAAAGCTGCTTCATAATTTACATCATTAGCTCCTTGATGATTTCCAAATAAGGCCGCAATTTTATCTGGATCTTCTTGATTTTCTGATTTACTTTCCAATGGTTGATTAAAATTCCAATCTTTTGTCATTCACTCATTTCATCCTTTCTAAATTCAGAATCATCGAATTGTCTTTCTTTGCCAAATGCATGGTCAAGAGCTTCTTCAAAACTCATGTGACTAATGCTTTGACGCCTTTTGAACGTCGCAAACATCGCTGTCTCCAGTTGCTCTTTATAAGCAGCGAGTTTTTCTGTCTCTCTTGCTACCTTACTTTCTTGCCTAGTGACCTTTTCTTCTAAGCGTTCAATAATGGTCATATACGATCCTCCTTCATTCTAATATTAGCTAAAACATCTTGATTTTGTTATCACAATTCTAAACATTGAGAGGTTTGTCTTACTGGTGGATTTCCAAATGTCTCTTTTGCATTCTCGATCATCAATTGTAAATCTGATTTCTTTTCTCGAAGAATATCGTTCCAGTCTACTTTTTCTTTCCCAGATTCATTATCAGGTAAATCCAGTAAAACAGGCAATCCAGCTTGAGATAACTTATCAGAAAAATCTTTACCTGCATCGTCACAATCTACTGCCAGTGTCAATAAATCAGGATGATTATCAAAATAGCTGGTTGTATCACGAATTGTATTGATTAAAGGCAATAACTTTGAAGGTATTACTGTATCTAAAAATTCCAATTTCTGATTTTCTTCAGCTATCAGTCGTAAAGTTTGATAAGCGACAACAGACCTTTTTAATCCCTCCATAGATACCAAACGAACATCAGATAGATTTTGTTGATGAAGTTCGTAATAGCTCATCAAATCGACGAACGATTCACAAAAGACCAGTCTATTTGGTTTACCAATATCAAAGGATATTCCAATATATCCATGGCTTCCTTTTAGAATCGTTTTCAGCCTCTCTCTAGGAAGAGAGTGATTCTTATAAATCCCCTGTAAGCTTGCTGCCTGCAGCTTGTGACGATGATCAAAGATTTTAAAAACAATAACAGGTTCAACTGTTTCATTTGTTTTCCAGCTGGCTTGTGCTATTAAACCTTGTTGAATCATCCTTTGTACGATTTCTTCTGAAATTCCTCTACATTCTGTTAAGTAATATCTGGCCAGACTACAGTTAGAATCTTCTATTCTCTTTAAAGGATAATAAAATGGTCTCTCTCTTTTTTCTTGAACAGCTTCTTTTTGAAAAGGTTCTTCAGAAAGAAAGGCTAGAGCTTCTTTAAAGGAAATTCCCTGAACAAGTCGAACAAAATCAATGACATCACCTTGAATATCTCTTGAAAACCATTTAAAAGTATTGGTAGTTGAAAAAATCCGAAATGAATCGTGTTCAGGATGTTCATAGACACTGCTCGAAACTTGTTTAAAGGAGATACCTAAACGATTGGCTACATCAAGAATTGAAATTTGTTTACATTCTTCTATTTCCATGCAATATCATCATTTTGTTGTAGTATTTGGTAATGATGGAACAGATGAGGATTCTTCTAAAGTTTTGGGAGTTGCCTTATCTAAATCATCTAACCCAGATTTCCAAACCTGTACTTGGTTGACCAATAACTTACCAGGTAGTTTAGAATAGGACAATTTAACAGTTCTGGTTTCTGTTTGATTTGTCTTTGATTGGTTGGCATTCTTTAAATCAGATACATAGGTTACATTATAAGAGACCATGGCAATGGCTTGATTCGTAGTCTGATTGACAAAGATATCTGCTTTTTCAAAATGATAATCCAAAATATAGTCCTTATACACTTGATTCATGGCATCATTTTGACTTGACAATTCTTGAGAATAAGCTGATTCAGTCATATAAGGTTGAATACGTGTATTATTTTCTCCGAGCTTTTCTTTCGTATAGTACTGTGTCAAAAATTCTTTTACAGTATCTGATGACAAAATACTGGCTTTATCTTCTGCTTGTTTGTCCTCTACAAGTTTAGCTGAAGCCAATTCGATTTCTTTGCGACTTTGTTTAGCAGTAGAATGTTGACCAGCAGTATATCCCATCATGAGAATAAAGCTAGTCGCAGCCACTGCTCCAACACTAATTAAGGCTTTAGTTTTGACTTTATTTAACATCTTAGACCTTCTTTCTATAAAAACTAGGTCAAGAATAACAAAAAGAACTTGTAAGTTTTATCACATCACAACGAAAGGTAATTCCTACATTTCAGGCGCAAAATCGTACAGTTCAGAGAAAAATATCAAAATTAGCTGTCTTCAGTTTATAATATAAATATGAACAAATTAAAAGAAGAAAATTTGAGAAGAGCTCTTTCTCATATTGAACGACATAAATAAGCCATAAATACAAGTAATAATAGTGAGGATAACGATTTTCATAAATTATTACTCCAATTTAGTTATGAAGTATATGAAAGAATCAAGGCTAATAAAAAAACTTATCCGAATTTAGATTCAGATAAAGTCTTTTGACAACAAATCTCATGTTACCTCCTTGTTTATTATGACTGAAGGTTCTTACTGTGTTTTATGATGTCAATACAGAAAAAAACGATCAAATCAGTACTATTTTCCTTTGTGCTCTAAACTGCATAAAGGGAATATCGATGAGTACTTTCATTGATCGTTATTATTATTCAAATTAATTCAATAATAAAAGTAACTTCATCTAAATAATAAGAGCAATTAATTAGCTCAGCAACAACGATAACCACAGCAACTCCTTCTAAACGATGCAAGGAATATCCGCCGTGGCTATCTATTTACTTTTTTTTCTTTTACTTCTGTAAGTTACTTTTGTTATTTTTACTTTTTCTGTATTATATCATATTTTGATTAAATTGTCATCTAAGAAAGTGATTTTAAAAAAACTGGAAATTTTTCAATTGTATATTTTGACAATAAAAAACACTTTTATGTCAATTTAATGATTTTAGAGCGTTTTTAGCTTATTTGATTTTAAAGTTGTCGTCTACTCCTTAGAATTACTTGAAGAACAGGAAAAATTCGACAACAAAGTAAGTCAATCTATTCAGTTATAAAACCTATGAAGGTCTTTCTGCTGGAACTAGCCACTCCTACTTTGGAGATGTAGATTATACTCTTACTTATTCAACTGATAATATCCCACATGATTTCTCCTCATGTGGTGCTAGCAAGCATCTATATTATAGAACGAAAGGGATAGAATCAACATTTAAATAACACTTTAGAACGAAAGAATATACTGTCTTGTACCAAATTCCTATTTTAAAAAAGGTAAACTAATTTATTACTAAATTAGTTAATAATTTACTCCAATAACACTACACTCTGTAAAACTAAAAACACAAAATTACCAATAGTACCTTTTCTCACTCAGATATTGTTCTTTTTGTTCTCTAGAATTTTCATGATTTCTAATTCCTAGTAATTCGTCTGTTGAAGAAACTATTGGGTCAATGCAGTCAGCTTTGGATCTAATCCAATCAATTTCATCCTTACTAAGTCTTCCCATTTAGGTACGTCGGAATTGGAGGTTTCATTTAGGCTACGGCTTGCTATTTTATCTAGGATTGCTCAAGAATTTTATGAAATCATTTATTTCATCTTCATTAAAGCCATTTTCAAGATATTCTTTCTCGTAAAAAATAAAATCTAATAAATATTTTCTTGAATAATCATCTAAATTATTTTTAATTTTCTCAACTTGCATAAAAAATTTATTGGGTTCTATTAATTTTGCTATTAGTATATTTAACTCAAAATCACAATTTTTGCTTAAAACATTTAGATTTTGAAAAATCAAATCAGTAATATCCTGTTTTTGTAGGTCATTAAAGTTGAGTATAGATATTGCTCTCAGAAAATCAGAGATGCTTTGAACTACTATAAATTTATTATTGGATAATATACATTTAATAAATTTAAATTCATTTTCAGTAATTTCTATTTTATTTGGGAATATTTTTGATAATAAATACAATGCTCTACGTATATTTTTAGATGGTAGCGAATCTAGTAGTATAATTATTTGACTGAAATCTTCTTATTCTAAAGAAGCTTCAATCATATTTTGTATATAAAAATCACTATTGCTCATAATTATCATGCTCCTATATCAATATTAAACTTCACATTGATCCTACAAGACTTCCTCCTACCACAAAAGCACAACACACTCCCGCCGTTGAATATATACAAACACTAACTAGAACAACAGTTCCAACAAGGCCGACTGCTCATCAGCCACATTGCCGAAGTTCAGCGAGAATACCCGTCCGTTGCCGTTGATGACGTATTGCGGCAGACCGTTCAGCGGATGATCAACGAAACGCTGATGGTTGCCGTTGGCGTCTTCCACCTCGTCCAGTGGGAAGGGGATGGGGTATCTAAAAAAGTATTTCAAATAACCCTTTTATATTTTACAGGTAGTATTGGAGTTTGATTCCGTCTAGGCTAGTTAGTTATGCCATATGATTTCCCTTGCAGAGCCAAAAGTAACTTTACTAATATTTTTGACAATAATAATTCTTTTGTCTAATTTCCCAGAATATTTTGATCCTGCTAGTTTCTGAAATAAAACAACATTTAATTCATTGTCATTGTAAATAGTAGTTTCTATACTTGATATTCCCATTGCACTATTGCTAAGTAAACCTGTCAAATGAGCCTGTCTATTTTCTTGAGCTCCAGTAATAGTAATTTTAAAATTCCAAATGTCATTAATATCAATTTCATTATTAGTTAACGAACAACCAGATGATATTATACTCATAAGAAATGGGATAATTGCTTTAATTTTCATAATGAACCTCCTGATGAATTTAATGATGAAGAACCTGAAGATCTACCACTTGAGTGAATTGTTAGAGTACCAGATAAACTATAAATATCTATCCATAAGGTAGTATTAAATCCAAATTGATATAAATTAGTTTCCCTCCGAATCTAATCGGATCCTGATTAACAAACCGACCCGCTTCAGGCTCATAATACCTGAAGAAGTTGTAGTGCAGCCCCGTTTCACGGCCGGCATACTGGTTTTGCAGGCGGAACGGCTGATGCGCATCCTTGTAAACTCGCTCATCCTTTTTCAGGCGACCTTACGGTTTGGTTAGATCTTGAACTGACTATTCGTTTAAAGATAGGGTAAATCTAAGGCCTCATCATAACTTTCATCTAAGATTTTATTGACTGAGGCAGCAAACTGAATAGCCTTCATATCAATAGTTTCAGGATTATTAGGAATCGGAAAGACAGCTATACCTATATTATTCTCTATTAACCATGGTATCCCATACTCTAAAAATTCTTCTATCTCAATTTCATAAATATCAGAATTCTTATCCTCAGACTGTGCCATAATTCTTGCGAATTCTAATTCAGGCCATATGGCTAAAGATGAATTTTTCTCATCTCCCCATAATATCCAATCTCCGTCTTTGTCTGCTAAAACATATAAAGCTCCAGAGTCAGTTATCCTTTTTAAAGTATGCTCATAACGTTCTTGACTGGACAAATTAAGAATTGCATTTATTGCTTTTTTATGTAAAACCATTGTTAACCTCCTAATAAATAAGGTAAATCAAATTCTTCCCCATACCACTCATAAAAATAATCATTGATCATCTTAGCAAATTCAATTGGATCCAAAATAATAGTTTCTGTTTTTTCATCTATAGGAAAAATAGCTAATCTAATATTACTTTCAGGCATTAAAGGAACAGTATCTTCTAGGAAGTTCTTTAGTTCCATTTCATCTATTCTCAATGCTTGAGGATTCCATTGGAGAGCTAACTCTGCAAACTCAGATTCTGGAAAGATCATTAGGTATTCTTTTCCTTCATCATCTTGCAAACATATCCAGTCATCTTTTCCATCTAATAGGTATAAAGTTTCAGTACCGGATATAGTTTTAATAGAATAATCCAATCTTTCTTTAGCTGATAATTTAACAATTGAATCAATTGCTTTTTTTGGCAGGTTCATTATTTAAATCCTTTCTATTTCCGTGAATCTTTGATTTCTTGCTCAGATTTTCCACCACATTTTTACCCAATACAATCCCATTTAACGAATTATTTAATATTTTCAACATAATATATATTCTTCCCTGTATTTGTCTATGTCAATTAGTTTTTCAGCAATCAGGGGAAACGACCTCTAGATAGAATGCTATTGCTAATGGTAATGAGATTTTAACGAACAAATAGTTCAGACGGCCTCAAAAGATATATTGAGACTGTCTGAAAATATAAAATTACTTTTTCGCAGCACGAATTTTTTTCAACCCATTCTCCAAAATAGTAACTTTCTCGGGAGGAGTCCCCCTATCCAAAGCATTCCACCAATTATTTACTGGTTTAACAAATAATTGGAATCCTTCATCAGTTACATTAGACTTTCTAATAACGATATTTTCTTTAATAGAACCGTCCTCATTAAAAGGATCAATACCTATGAGTAAATCATTTTTTTTAAGAAAATTCATTAATGAAATAGTGGATTTCATAATACCTTTTTTATAATCAATATCGTTACTTCTGTTCAATAATAGTTGGTGATCAAATAAAACAAAATCCATAATATTATCTCCTCAGGAATCTGTATGGTCATCTGAAAGTTGTATTTCAGACGACCTTGATGTTGAACGGTAATCGGATTAATAAAGAACTGATATTTCGGAAAACCTCAAGAAAGTATTGAGGTCGTCTAAACAGCAAAACTTTATGCGTGCGTATCGCACACACTCCACGTCAGGACTTAAGGTTTTCTTAGGTACTTTTTTCTCTACATATTTCATTAGGTAATTTGAACAAAAACATTACCTTCTGAACAATTTTCATTACAGAAAAAATAATAAAACTCATCTCCAAAATCTTGCTGGAACATATTATCTATCTCTCCTGCATATATTTGGAATTGAAATGACATATTTGGTTTCTGAATAGGATCTTGTAGCCAGTATGGTACCTCATCACCAGACTCACTGATTGAAAGTTTTTTGCTAGGTTCGATACAGCTTACCTTTTTTATTTTTGAAGAACGAATATCACTTAAAATTACACAAGAACTTTTATTTGGCTCTGGATTTTTATCGCTCAAATCATATAAATGTTGATCATCTTCATGATCGTAAGTAATAAAGATATTACAATACAAGTTAATATCTAGCTTTTTATTTAATAAATTTGCAGGAAGCCCCATAAAAAACAGCATAGGGTTTCCATTATAATCTACAGGCCAACTAACTTCTTTCTCTAAAAGAGCTGGACCAAACATTCGAAAATCAAATTTATCCGCAAATTCATCTATGATTTTTAATTCACCTAACATTTTAGTACCTCCTAAAATTTTATATCCTAAAGATCTCAAATATTGCTGAGCCTGTTCTCTTAGTTTTCTAGCTCCTTACCAAACATCTATTTGACGTTTACTTGGCATAATTCTACCTTGTTTTACACCAGATCGTTTACAAACTGAAGTTTCAAATTGATTTTTTGATTTTATTCCTAAATGTTTTTGTGCGAGCCTTTTCTCATTTTTATTGATAGAATTTGAATTATTCCAATTAAAAATATTTAAATGGATAAACATTAAACAAATTATTACTTATACTATTTACTGAATTTATAAACTCAGTTTTTATATTATCCGTAAGTGTCTCTCCTTCATCTAATAGGTGTTCTAAATCTCGGTATAACAAAGCCAACTGGATAAATTGTGGGAAACCTATCCCTAAATTTGTAAATCCAGGTTTGGTATATTCTCCAGTATCATGATTATAATGAAAAATAGTATTATCTATTTTATTTAAAAACCATCCATCTCCCTGTCCTGCTTGTCCAATACTCCAATAACACCTTGATATTTCGGGATAATGGCACTCTAAGTATCTATTTTCATTTAAAGCCTCTTCATAATTAAAAAGGGAAATATCAGGTATTATCTCTACCTCCTGATATTTAGTAATAAATAACAAATAGTTATTATCCAGTTTAGGAAGTTTATCTAACTTTTTAATTTCCACTTTACGCTTAATACATATATTAAAAAAGTCCTCGGGAAATAATTTCAATTTGAACATAAAAGTATACTCCATAAATTTATGATAGAAAGATATTTCCTTCAATATTTTCCTAATCCTTTTATTATTTTTTTAGATATTGTAGCTATGCCGTCAATTTTTTTTAAATTTAGTAAACTACAACTTTACAATCAGATTCTCCAAAAATATACTCAATAAATTCATTTAATCTTTTATCAGGTTTATAAGTAATAATTAGATTTTCAATACTATTTTGATAAATTTTTTGTTTCTCTTGAAAATAAATAACTAATTTATTGGAATAAATTTCTACCCTTTTAAAACCACCTATTCCTGAATATTGTTGACTATTAATTTCATAATAATAGTATTCTAAGTCGTCAACTTCTCTTTGCAAGATTAAGTAATTATCAGGGTTAGGTTTTTCACTATCTGCAAATGCAATGGTAAGAATATCATCTTCTATTTTGTAATACGTATTTATTGAAATAATTTCCATAAACAATTCCTTATCATATTGTTACTTAATATTTTCCAGGTGGATTATAATACTTATCCAATACTTTTGAATAAATTCTTTAAATTTAATTAACATGGAAGTCCTTTGGCTATGCTGTTTACAGCATATTCTTGAGATATATTTGTTAATTTAAAGTTAAATTCTTTTCTGTGCTTTTATAGATATCTGTATAGAAATAAATTCTATTATCTTTTATCTCTTTCAGATAAACCAAGTCTTCGATACCTCCAATATACTCAATTGATAAATCATCTAAATTTAATACTGCAAGCCTAAATCCAACAACCCAAAATCGTCTAATGAAAACTGGAATATAAATTTTTCTATTGAAATACAACAAAGGCCCTCCAAAACCCTGTTCTTGAATAATAACTTGACCGTTAATGGACAAACTTCCAACTAAGGGAGAACCTTGATTAACTTCCATCAAATCAAGGTAACTGACTTCCCATTTGTCAAAAATATTTTTTTCTTGAAAGTCTAAAGGAGTTTCAAGAAAAATTTTTAACTTAGACATGTTTATATATTTTCTTGTCAAAGAATTGAAATCTTTTTCTATTTCTACAAGGAGTTTACCCACCTCATTATTAAATGGCCAAGAATCAATTACTATCCGAGATAATAAAAATTCTTTTCCTTTTTTTGGTTGAAAAATAGTTTCTGAATTTAGATAATTAATCATGTCATATAGTTCATTTTTTATAGAAATCAACTGCTGTTTATTTGTATAACTATATTCATCACAATTATTAATCATTTTATCAATTTCGACTAAAACTATATTAATCTTTTTTATAAATTGCTCCTGATTCATTGTCTTATTAACCCTTCTAAGTCATTCATATATTTTTGTGTTTGTCCACTAGGCAACCCCAAACCTTGAGGTGCAGCTCTGCCTTCGATAATAGTTGTTCCTAATAGCCGTGGAAAACGAGTTATTAAAGAACACAATTTCTCTTAACAAGCTACAATTACTTAAAAAATCATTTATGTTTATCTATAATTAAGTTGCCTGCGACTAATAAATCATGATGAATTTTACAAAAACATTCATCAATCCAGCCATAGTGAATATCATCATTAATAGAATAATAAACATCATCTGTTAAAACTTCCTTACCAACGGTTAGTCTATTTGCTAGTGATACAAAAATACTTCCCTCATGAGGCTAGTTCGTACAACATGGCAATTCAAGTAAAGTATTTCCTGCTTTTAATTCTTTATCTAGAATAATTTGCAACTCTTCACATAATTTAAATTACTCGGATTTTTTCATAACTATCTCCTATATATTAAGTATTTTACCTAGTGTTAAGGTGCTTTGTACTTTACTAGGCATTTCGGTTGAAGATCAAATTTGTTGTGAACCATCAAAATTTGTATCTAACCCATCTATATATTTCTCAAAATCAAGGTTATATAGTTTTTTTAAATTTCTAATCCAGATAACAAATTCAAAGAAAATCTCAATATTTTCATCTGTTATTTCAAATATCCCGTTGTCTTGGTGAGACTCTTGTATAGTTGAGATAATTCTCTTAAATATTTCTTTATTTTTACTAATTTCATCAATAGGTAACGTTTGTAATCTATCAATAAAAAATAATTCATCTTCAATACTTAAGATAGAAGGTAAGTTTTCTAGTTTTTCTAATAATTCTTTCATGATAACCACCTTTAAGTTATACAAAGCAAAGGAGTGCTTCTGCTGGAATAGTTTATTTATTTGCGTTCACTCCAATAGAAATAGATAACACATCTTCCTCATTGCCGAGTAGAGATATATCGATAACTTTATCTATTTTATGACTAAAGAATTTTAAACAATAAAAATTAGGTTTGTTTATTAATTCTAGCCAATTGTTAATATTTTTTATTTTGATAATAAACAAGGGGAATAATTCTATTGATGTTTCAGCCGAATCATTTATTCCTCCATAAAAGTATACATAAGCAATATCATTTTCCTCTGATGCTAAAAAATTTAATAGTTTATTTTTTATCGACAAACTAAAATTTTCTTTTGATAATTCTATATTTCTATAGGGGATAAAAGTACGATTTATTATTTCATATGAAAGTGGATATGGAATAATTTTTTCAGAATCTGAAATTAAATTATTTAAAAATTGAATTTCTTTCATTTTTTTCATTAAATGATTCTGTTTTAAAGTAAAGATCTTATTTTCTAAAGTTGTCATGATACTATTTCCTATGTTGTTCGGTTATATTATCTTTGTAGGGCTTCCAAAATAATGTACCATTCCCATTATTTCTTTCTTGAATAAGATTTCCATCTATTTTGGCAGTAGCTACATGCCAGCGCGGACCAGTACCAAAGGTTCGTAGCTGTCGGGATCGGTGTAGATATAGGTATATCTGCCGTCCGAGCTGGCTTCTTGCAGTAAATGGCTGCCGTCCCAAACGAAGTGGGTTTGGTTTTCGAGCCGTCTAAAAAGCGGAAGCCGCGTTCGTGCGTACCGCACACGCCCCACGTCAGGATTGGAGATTTCGTACGGGCTACGGCTTGCTTGGTTGT
This sequence comes from Streptococcus mitis, assembly GCF_946190335.1. Taxonomy (GTDB): domain Bacteria; phylum Bacillota; class Bacilli; order Lactobacillales; family Streptococcaceae; genus Streptococcus; species Streptococcus mitis_CH. The sequence goes on along the minus strand of NZ_CAMHZN010000001.1, from coordinate 53,001 downwards.
ACCCAACCTGTGTTTTTGGGGTGTGCGGGCTAGAACTAGTTTTCTAAATAATTAAACAATCCTTTTTTTACTAATAGAAAGTCTTCTAAAGAAGATGATATTTTTTCTAAGGCGTCTTCACTCATTACTCCCATGCCGACAGCAAAAATATTTTGATTTTTATTATCCATCAGAATGGCAACCCCTCCACCATTATCTCCAATCATAAGAAAATTCGGCAAATATTCTTTTACTTCATAGTCAATATTCCTTTGTTGGATATCCTCGGCCTCCAAAAGGGTTATCTCATCTCCAAATAATCCATTGCTTAGTTCTAAAAATTGAAGATATGAAGGATATAAACTATGCCACTCTGGAGGTAACATTTTTATAGCTTGGCTAGTAGCAGGATCATTTAGAGTATATAAGGCTTCTAATTCATGTTTATTCATTTTAAAGTGCTCCTTGTTCTTTGAAATACTTATAACTTTGACTTAGTGCTTGTTTAATTTGCTTGGGGCTCAATCTGCCATGGGAATCCACGTCATAGGTTATATAACCTCCAGGTCTTCTTGCTGAACGATGTTTTTTATTTAAGCATAGTTTAATTTAAAAACGACAAGCTTCCCCTCAGGATATTTACCTTCCCATCCACAAGGCCAAAATCCTTTAAAATAAGCATCTTCTATCATATTCCAAAAAGGATGATTTTTCTTATATTTGTTATTTAAATAACAATTAAATAAATCGGCATCTATATCACTAAATAAACTATCTTTTAATCCCTCCTCTAAGTTCAAGGAATTTAATTTTTTTTCAATTGCAGGAACAGCATATTCATCCCAAAAATTGTCATCTTCATCTGTAGATAGCTTTAAAATTAGTGAGTTCGATTCACGCGAATCCGCCCAAACAGTCTCTAAATCATACTGCTGATATGCATATCTTTGTGCTACTGAAATATCTTGAATAATTTTCCATCGACTGTTTTGAAGATTACCTGATACTTCTAATAAATTATTCTTTATAAATCCTAATATTTTATTCATAATATTACTCCTTATTATGTTAAACAATCAATCCAATCTTGTTTTGTTGTCGGTTTTCTCCATCTTAGTTGGTGCAGTTGTGTACCAGTGCCAGGAGTTCATAGTTGTCGGTAACGGTATAGAGATAGGTATACCTGCCGTCCCAAACGACCTTCATGCTGACTAGTGATGAGATTGTTAAAGAGAAAACATTTCATACGACCTCAAAGAAGATAGTAAGGTCGTATGAAAATATCGAATCTTACTTCTTAGTTTTTTTCTTAGGATTTAATTCTTCTTTACGTTGCTTATAAAATTGCCAATATTTTTTGTCTTCCATAGAGAAAGGTGTGTAACGTAGCTCATTATAAGTTAGGTCAAAATATTTATATGCATTTTCCATATCACCCAATTCGTAATAAACGATTCCTGTCCATATAAACACACCTGCTGCAGGTTCATCTTTTCGTGCCTCAAGTGCAATTAACATCCACTCAAGGGCTTTTTGATAATCACCTAAATTTTTATAATTTTCGGAAATACCACAGGCGATTGCTGAAGTAGGTTCAACAAATTGAGTGGCTGGTTTGGGTAAAAGTTCCCATGCTTGATTCAGAATATCAATGCTTTTCTCCGGCGTAGTAGCATCATTTGAGTTACATACAAAATCATTGATTTTTTCGTTTAATTCATAATTTACTTGATCTAAATACATAATTTCTCCTTCTTATGTGCATTCTTTAAAGAGTATTTATTACCATGTTAGTCCAATTGTGTACCTGTGCCAAGGGTTCGTAGATGTCGTTTTGCCCTCTCCCACTAGAGAGGGAGTAGATGTTGGGATGGAAAAAAGTTCATCCAACACTTCTTTGATTTATATTAATCCCAATAAAAGTCTGAATTATTTAATTCCTTCCACTCTTCCAAAGAATAAAGAAAAGGCAAAGGAAAGTTTTCCAATATTTTTTCTTTTAAATTTTCTGACACCATAAATGCTCTTGAATAATTATAATTGGAAGACAATAAAATATCCTTATCTGAATTAGTATATGCCTCCAGTGAAAAATCATCTTCATCTAATGCTAAATCTGGGTAAACAATTTCATCCTGAATTTCCCAATCAACTATTCTTACTAAATAATAGACTTCATTCGTCAATAGCTCGCCTTTTGTATTGACAATAATTGCTTTACTCATTCCAAAATCATGATCAAACCCGTATTTTTTTATAAATTCCAAAAAACGCGCTGACATGATAAAGAAATCATTATATGGAAGAAAATCAAAAGTAACACCTCTTGCTTTCTTTAAGCAGACATAAACCTTTTCAGGCATTGGAGGAATTTCTTGTCCCTTTACGAACCAACTCCATGAAAAGTCAAAATCAGGATGCGTTTTTTTAGGGTTGAATTCCTCTGATATACCTACTTCCCCTAAGGAAACCTTAGGCACTTTTCTTTTCGCTAACTCATCTAAACTTTGTAGGGCATATCCCCATACTAGTAATTTTTTCATAATATCCTCCTAATCTAATCGTTTGGGTGAGTTGGTAGATGAATATCCTCCAACAGATATGGACTGACTCAAACGTTTTTTTAATCTTTTTTGTAAATCTCGTACACTCCGTCTCGCTTGTGCCTGTAATCGACCATGATGTGGTTGCGGTAGGCGAAACCGCGTGCGTGCGTACCGCAACACACCCTACGTCAGGACTGAAGGTTTTGTGTGGTCTACGGTTTTCTATGGCTTACTTGTGATTACCAGCTAGTAATAGGTCTATGCAAATTTACCCAAAATTTTAATAATGATTGTTCAAAAAAACGAAATTCGGACAGATCTTTTTCTACAACTAGACCTAATTCTTTGAAAAGATATTTAGATTTCGTTCTCTCAATAACTTCATATTGACTTAATAACTCAGTAAGCCCTTTTTTTGATGATATATCTATTTCATTATAGTATATTGCAAACTCTACTTTCTTATCATTGAAAATTGTAACCTCAGTTAACTTTTCATTATCAAATCTTAGTACAAAATTGTTTATCTCTATAATATTTTTTACCTTCGGGATAACATTGTTTGATATGTCATATTTTCTTATAACATCTGATAGAGAACAATTTAATTCAAAATCGCCTATGCTCTTATAAGGCATAAATAATAATTTATCATGATTTAAAGTTGGGTTTTTAAGTTTACTTTTTTGAAAGTCTGAATACTTTTTACCTTTATTATCATATAAATCTCTTATACTTTCATCGTAAATTAATATCTGCAGAAACAAATTATCCTTATAGTCAACATATAAAATTAAATTATATTTTGGAAAAATATAAAAATAATTTTCTTCATCCGAAACTTCTATTAGAGGATTCTCCTCTTCTAAAAATTTTTCAAGATTTGAAAAGTTAATAACTTTTCCATTTAAGCAAAATTCATCACAATTCCTCAAGGAGGATACAGTAATCAATTCTGAATCAGATTGTATCTTGTGTTTTCTATCAAACTCTAATGAATAATTGGGATTATTTAAAATAACATCATCAAAGTCAGCCTTTTTTTGACCCAATACAATTCCATCCAAAGAATTATTTAATATTTTCAACATAATATATATCCTTTCCTGTATTTGTCTATGTCAATTAGTTTCTCAGCCATCAGGAAAAACGACCTCTAGATAGAATGCCATTGCTAATGGTAATGAGATTGTTAAAGAACAAATGATTCAGACGACCTCATAGAGGGTTTTGAGGTCGTCTGAAAAACAGAAACCGCGTGCGTGCGTACCGTACACACCCTACGTCAGGACTGAAGGTTTTGTGCGGGGCTACGGCTTGCTATAACTTACTTACAGAGTATTTCATGTTAGAGGAAGAAATTCCATCTTCAAATTATTACTCACAACTAATTCTTTGAATTTATCAGAAAAAGCCCAAATTAAATCATCATTTATATCTTTTGCACAAAACTCAAAACCAGATATATTTCCTAAAAATACAGGTGGATAATCAATAAACTTCTCTCCATCTATTTCATAAAAATTTGATTTTTCCATATCTACTAATTTAGCAGTTAATTTAATTTTTCCAAGGAAAAATTTGAATTCATCATTCTTGATTCTAAGTTTAGCCGGAAAAAAATCTAATTCATTTTTTAATTTATCAGCTAATTTATTAATGAAAGTTTCAGAGAACAATAACATCTTAGGAATTGTTTGAATATAATCTGTTTTAGAAATATTCTTGGAGGTATATCCACTCTGAGCTATAAAAACTGCTTCATCTGTATAATTGCCTTTATTGTAATTAATAAATTCAACAAATTTTCTATCATCCTGTTTTAAGTCCACATACGCTTCTTCATTATCAACAGCAGAGTATATTTGATAAAGAGTCATCATTTTTTCCTTTCTTACTATTACTTTTAGAAATTGGTGCAGCACAAGTATATTTTTAAAATGTTTATTTAAAGAACAAATATTTCAGATAATCTTAATAAAATATTAAGGTCGTCTGAAAAAAGGTTATCTCTACTCAACAACCTAATCGGATCCTGATTAACAAACCGACCCGCTTCAGGCTCATAATACCTGAAGAAGTTGTAGTGCAGCCCCGTTTCAAGGTCGCAATAATGGTTCTGCAGTCTGAATGGCTGATGTACGTTCTGATAGATACAATCATCCTTTTTCAGACGACCTTAAACTTTGGTTGGCTTCAAACTAACCTACGCTTGTTCAATAGGTTCAATCCACTGATTTTCGATGAGCCATTTTTCTATTTCTAATAGAAACTTAGGATTAATTTCCTTTAATTCTGGGAACTTATTTTCATATTTTTTCATTATATCAAAAAAGTAATCTTTGAATTCAGTCCCAATAATTTTTTTTTGAGCATTAATATCTTTCTTAATAGAAATAAAATCCTCCTCATATACGACAATATCAAATCCTAAATCATTATCCTTTTTAGAAAATCTAGACTTTGATTTCCAACCGCTATCTTTCTCCAAGCATCTAAAACAAAACCCAATAGAAAATGGTATAGGATATTTTTTAATAATTGGTTCTACTCCATAAAATTCATCACAAATTTTATCTACTTTTGTCCATGATGGATAATCACAAGTTGCAAATAACATATTCTTTCCTTTCATTAATGATTACATTTATTACCAGGAGGTAATTTCCCTCTTCGTTTAATATATTTAAGAATTTTTAGACGCTCCCATATTCTCATCTTAATTTTGGGTCCCTTCATCACTCTTTTATATATCAAGTCATTTCTTCGCAGCCATGCTTGAGAATATCGTCTTTGAATCCCATTCTTAACATTCCGTGTTTCTCCAATTTTCCAAATATCTCCTTTTTTCAACCAAACCTTACCTACAGGCTTACGCTTACCCCATTCCATTACAGGATAGAAACCATCTTTAGCAGCTGTTAAGTAGTAAAGTTCTTTAAGTCCTAAGTACGGTGCAACAAAGGCCGTCTGAAAAACAGAAACCGCGTGCGTGCTTACCGCACACACCCTACGTCAGGACTGAAGGTTTTGTGCGGGCTACGGCTTGCTATGATTCACTAATAGTATCTATCCATTTATTTTCCAATAACCATTTTTCAACATCATATAAGAAATTAGGATTAATTTTTTTAAGTATAGGAAATTGTCTTTCTTTTTTCTTCATGGTTTCAAAAAAATATCGATAAAACTCCTTACCTAGTATCTTTCTTTGTGCATCTATATCTTTTTTAATGGGTATAAAATCTTCTTCATAAACAACAATGTCAAATCCAAGGGCATTATAATTATCTTCTTTTGAATATCGAGATTTAGATTTCCAGCCGCTATCTTTTTCTAAACACCTGAAACATAACACTAAATCAAAAGGAAATTCAGTATATTTTTTCAGAATAGGCTGTAAGCCATTCTCTATTTCGCTATCTAATATACTAACTTTACTCCATTTTGGAGAGTCACTCGTAGTTCGTATTTCCATATTCATCTCCTTATCTTAAAAACAAAATAAAACTAATGCTTACATTTATTTCCCGCTGGTAATTTACCCCTTCTCTTAATATATTTAATAATTTTCAACCTTTCCTAACTTTGCATAGCCTTCTTAGGACCCTTCATAACTCTTATATATTTTAAATTATTTCTATCTAACCATTTTTGAGAATACCGATGCTGAACATCTTTTACAATATTTTTTGTTTCCCCAATTTTCCAAATATCTCCTCCTACCAAACCTATCACGTCTTGGCTTACAAAACGTCCTGTGTCTGAATCGTAATAGCGGAAATAGTTATAGTGGAGTCCTGTTTCAGAATCATAATACTGTTTTTGAAGTCTGAACGGCTGGTGCGCATTCTTGTAAACCTGCTCGTCCTCTTTCAGACACCTCCAGGCGATATATTCGCCGTACCACAACAGGTTGCCGTCCTTATCGGTCATCTCTCTCGGGATGCCGATTTGGTTGCAGTGGAAGTAGTGGGTTTGTTGGCAGCTTTCTCCGTCTTCGGTTGTCCAGTCGTGGACTTGCGTCAGGGGTTCGTAAGAACTGGAGGTTTTGTGCGGGTTACGGCTTGCTTTTCACGCTTTTAAATTCCGGTGGTGAATTTTTTGAAACTCATCCGAAATAAAATCTCCAAATTCTGCAAATGATTCAATAGGTAAATTAAAAATTTCTGGTTTACGACGAATAAGAAAACTTAATATATGATAATGACTATTGGGTGTTTCAAGCAATTCAATGCTCTTGAGTATTCTTTGTTTACCTTTCTCTTCATCTATTTTTTGTGCAATGGAAAAATCTGCATTGTGAGCCACTCCTAAAGCAGGATTAATGGAAGTAATTTCACTTGGGGTTGGATCTTGGTAATCGGGATCTTGAGCAATTATCCGCCAGTCTGACTCTAGCTTTGATTCAAATAAGGTATGACAGTCTAAAACGGTTTTGAATATAATTGGGTAATTCCCAGCATTTTTATAATCGAATGGCTCAACTGGGCTTGAAGTAAACAAATCAAAAATTCCTACAGTGGCACCAAGCTTATTTTTAGCGATTATTCTACCGTAACCGAATAATTTATCAGCTATTTTAAAACAAAATAAATCACCATTCTTAAGATATCTATATAAAGTTCTATTTTTTTCCCAATTAAAGATTTTCATAATACTTTTCCTTTTCTATAGCATAGAATGTTAAATTATTGGAAGATTTTTACAACCATTTTTGAGAATATGGTCTCTTCCCGAAACCATTGCTTTTTGTCTTTTTGCATCACGGATCTTATTCTCAACAAATGAATGACATTTATTTCCTCTGGTTTTATTTTTTTAGGATTAAAATTACTTTTCTGACTTTTTTAAGTTTTTTCCCGTCAGTGTTCCATGTTGTCGAATACAGCCTTCCTCATATTCACGGACGGTTTCGTAATCCAAATCGCTATATAATTCTACTAAGCGTTCTGTTTCAACTAATCTTCCTGATTTCCTGTGTTGTTTTGCACGCGTTTTTATATTATCCGTAATACTGATATAACAAGGTTTACTATCCTCAGGTCTATACAATCCATAAACAGAATATTTTTTAATCCAAATGGATCTAACCAAATTTGAGCATTGGTGGCAAATTGATAAAAATTAGCTCCTCCATCTAACCCAATCGGATCCTGATTCACAAACCGACCGACCTCAGGCTCGTAATAGCGCATCAGGTTGTAATGCATCCCTTTCTCTTCATCGAAGTATTGGTTCTACAGTCTGAACGGCTGATGGGCGTTCAGATAGACGCGTTCATCCTTTTTCAGACGACCCCGCCGAACCACAGCAAAAACTGCAATTTTTTGAATCCTATGGCAAAATGCCTTCAAAAGCAAAGTTAGTTTCACCCTCCAAAAATTTCAAACCATGTATCGGATTGACCGGCCGGTCGTCACCCATCCCACCCTTTACAGTCGGGAAGTTATAAATAAAGTTGAATAGTACTTGTTATTTTTTTTTGTGTTTCGACACTAATTTCCTGGTTAAAATTTTGGATTAATTTTAAAAAATCAATAATTAAGTTGATTTGAGTAGTGTTAAATATTGTACTTTTGTTTCTTAGGGCAATATATAAAAATTCAACAACGTAACCATATAAATAAAATTTAGATAAATTAGAAAAAATATATTTTAAACAGCAAGGAGTAAAATATAATAAAGCCTTATTAGTAAAAGCTTGCCACTCTAGTGATTCAAGTATTGAGAGAAAATCATCGTATGTTATCTCAATCCAAGTTTTAGTAGATAGTTGCATTATAGAATATATATAAGAGTTATCACTATCATCAAAGCTTATGATGTTATTTTTATCAACCTTGAAAACTGGAAAAGTAGACTCAATTTTTTCCTCTAGATAATTTCTTTCTTGTATATATTTTACCTCCGTAAGAAATTTTTCAAATTCACAATATAGTCCTAAGTCTTTGACAAACTTTGAAATATATTCTAAAAAGTCATAAATGATATTGATTTCATCTTTGGTTAAAGATTGCAGTAAACTAAATAGTTCACTTACTTCTCCTTGGGATATGTTAGAATAATAGCTAAATAATTCTATGAAACAATCATTATCTATACTAGGATTTTCTATTGAGCTTAGTAAAAGTGTATTTAAATGTAAAAGATTTTCATTTTTTTGTTTATCTGACATTTGATTTTTAATTAATAAAATTAGATTGTTTTTTTTCATGTCTTACTTTCTACATTATAAGGTATGGCAACATTTGCAGGAACACTTCCCTTAATTAACAATTCTGCATCTGATGCAGCCTCATTAATTACGTTTACAACTTGTTGTAGTGATTCTACACTTTGAAATACTAGTTCTTTACTCATAAAAAATCCTCTTTATTTTATTATTTTAATTATACCATGTATAAATTGAAAAACTGCAACATAAAAGTTACAGTCTAACAATATTTATCCAAAAACAGTGTAATGAATTATACCCTATCCTTTATCATTCACGAGAAATACTCACACATCAACGTGTGCTTACATCTAGCTTTTCCTTCTATAAATTTACTAAAGTTAAATTTGGGGTATTAGAGGAATAGAAATATTCTCTTTCTAATCCTATAGATATGCCTATTCTGTTCGAGTTTCAGCTAAATATATTCCCCATTCAGCTAATTTTTCGGGCAAATCATAAACAGTTTTTCCATTACTTTCATAGATTTCAGAGATTCCTGGTGAGGTCTTAGAAAAAGTTTTCCAAGCTGTCACTAGTTCTTCTACAGATTGAATATTATGAAGTTCAAAAAAGTCATTAAATTTCGATAGTTCTTTACTATAAATTGTCACAACATTATAGCTATCAAGCATGATTTCATCGTGACTTTTATGTCCACCAAATCCAAACTTACTTAATCCATCATTTACAAGTAAATCACCGTATCTAATCAACAGTGCTAGACATTCTTCTCTTGAACAACCATCAATATAATAAACATCCTTATGGGATTCCTTGATAATATTCTTTGCTATTACTTTTTCTCTATCAATACTGACAGGCAATTCCAAAATAAAAAACAAGGGCTCGTCATGAATCGCAATAAAGTGTTGAAAAACCTCTAATATTTTTTCTGCGTGTACATTCGCCATCAAATGATGTTCAGTTAACTTTGTAAATGATTCAAACAGGTTTTCTACCAAGCTAACTCGGTGACCTTTTACTAAATTCAACATTACACTTCCTCCAGAAAATTAAAACAATATCCACGTTTATAATCTCATTATATCATTAAAACAAAAAGCCTTGCACTCAAGGGTTTTGATTATCCCTTTCGTTCAAAGGTTTCTAATCTTTTACAAGCAGTAATACCGCCTCAACGTGGGTTTTAGAGGACTAAATGAAGTCTGAATTGCCTGATAGAGATGTAGTATTGATTAAGCAATCAACAAATAATGTACAAAACAAAAATAAAGTACACTGCTTAATGAGTGTACTTTATCCTTCTAATTCAGTTGTATCAATAGTTTAGCTCTAGTTTAGTCAATTGTACATAAATTTTTAGTTTTAAAAGTATATAATTAATCGTAAATTTATTTAAAGAAGGTTTAAAGATGAGCATATTATCTGATAAACTAAAAGCCAAGAGAAAAGAAAAAGGATTCTCACAAAAAACACTTTCCGAAGGAATTTGTGAGCAAAGCCAAATCAGCAAAATAGAACGTGGTAACTATATGCCTGCTGCTGATTTACTCTATAAACTTGCAAATCGGCTTCAAGTTCCCTTAGATTATTTTTTCGATGAACAGATTGAAATGACTTCCAATATAGCACCGTTTAAGAAATTAGCAGAAAAATTACTTGAAGATCGTAATTACGAGGATTTAGAATACCTCTTAAACTTAGAAAAAGAAAAGTATCAGTATCTGTCTACTGAGGATGAATTTTATCTTCTATGGATTCAAGCGATTATCCTTTTCTACTTACATAGTTCCAAAGATGAAGCTATCGCCAGTCTAGAAAACGCTTTGCCAAAGCTTTCGGTCAGCTCATCTGTGTATCTTAAACTCCTCAATACTTTATCTAATTTTTATTTTTCTGTAGGGCGTGATGCAGAATACGAAGAAAATAACTCACTTCTTATCAGTTTGTATCAGGAAAAAGATTTAAACCACCAAGAGTATTTATTTGGTTATATTCGAGTTAAACATAATTTCGCCTATTATTTACACTCTAAAGGTAAGGAATTAGAAGCCGTCCAAGAAGCCTTAGAAACCATTGACTTTTGTAAACAAAAAGAGACCAGCTATCAGCTGGCGCCTCTTTTAACTATCGTTGCAAATGCCGGAAAAGATTTTTTAAAGCACGATGAAATTCTTGACTATTATTTACAGGCTCGTGATATCTGTAAAATATACGAGCACAAGCTCATGATGGCTAAGATTGATCATTTTTTAAAAGATAAGGATAGGTGACTTCAATCGTAATAAGTTATAATTACCAATTAGCTAGAAACGTAAAAGTGGAGAGGAACTAATATAGTTTTCTCCACTTTTGTTAATATCCCCTCTTCCATTTGTATCCCGCCAAACTTACTAATACAAGTAAAACTAAATTAAAGATGATAAAGAAAATCGTAAAACTAAATAATCCATTCTGTGCCAAATCTTCCGTGTAAAATTCAGTCTCTGTAAAGAACAGATAAATTCCATATCCCTCCACGAAAATAAGAAAACTGACAAAACCAATAAGGAAAAGTCCACTGGCAATAAGAAAGAGTCTCCATAAAAGAATGAGAATTCCTCCTACTGATAAAAAAATTACTGGGATAAGGAGTAAATCATTCATGACTTTCTCCTTTCTAATCAATCAACTGACGGTAATGGGCGGCAAGAGAGGAATCAAATTCCTCTAGCTTTTGAACTAAGTCCAAATACTCCTCTTTTTCATGCTCTTCAAAGTCCACACCTCGATGATTCTGAAGAGCGATTTCCAATTGACTAGTGAGTTCTCGTTTAGAAAAACTGTAATCCCCAGTAACTTCCTCATAATGTTCCTTTAGTTCCTTGTAGGCTTGGTATTCTTCAGGCGTTTGAAATCCCTGTACCAAGGCCTCTTCTAATTGATAATAGGTATCTTCCATCATAATTATTACCTCGTTTCTTTCTATCTTTATTTTACCGCGCTTTTCTTTTCTTGTCCGCTATTTATATCTATTTTTTAATCTAATTCAAAAGAAAGTTGTTCTTGCTTTTCCTTTCCTTTTTCGTGGAATTGTCTTAAGGCCTGATCAATAATATCTAAATCCGTTTCTGTTTCAATCAATGGCGCGAGTACATCGTATTCGGCCTTTTTAGTTTGATAATCCTCTTCCTTTGGAAAATTTTTCTCAATTTCTACCTTAGCAGTATTCCATTTATCCTTTAATTCATCCAATAAGTTCTGAGTTTTCACTTGGTCCTCTTTAATGTGATCAATCGTATGCTGAAGCCTTTGAATTGTCCCCAAAGGAGAATACAAATCTAAACTGACAGAATACTGATTTTCTCCTACAATCTTAACAGAGAATGTATCAGGAAGAGGTTGATTGGTTGGAAGACTAAGCATTTTAATGTCAAATCCTCGATAGCTTGCTAGGGTTCGAAATTCTTTGCTGTCAGCTTGATTATGACGGATAAGACGGTGTAGAGATTCCCCTGCTTCAGCTCGTTGATCAAATGCTTGCTTGCCTACTGTCATAGAAAATGCCTGGTCTTTCGATATTTCAGACTGTTGAATGTCGCCTTCATACTTGCTTAATCGTTTCTCAAGAATGGGCATATTTTCTTCACAGTAAGAGATTGTATGACGATAGTGATCCTTGCTGCGTTGAAAGGCGCGTCTTTGATTTTCTAATAGAGTTAGATCGTTCTCTAGTTCCATCTTATATTTGAGATAAGGATTACCTGTTGCTAGTGCCTTAAAATCAGAAGCGGTCATGGTCTGCTCATCAATGTCTTCTGCAGCACGAATCGGCTCCTTAGAAGTCATAATCTGCTTAATATAACGAAGCTTGTTCTCCTGAGTTGCCCATAGATAATTATCAAATGAACCTTTGGTAATGTAGTGGTAAATATCCACTTCCTTGTTTTCATTTCCCTGTCGGATAATCCGTCCATTGCGTTGCTGAATGTCACTTGGTCTCCAAGGGACATCTAGGTGGTGGACTGCTTTCATTTTGCTCTGAACATTTAAACCTGTTCCTCCTTTTTCAGTTGAGGCAAGGAGAATCCGCACCTCTCCTGCATTGACCTTTCGAGACAAACTATTCTTCTTTTCATCACTATTGGCATCATGTACAAAGGCAATTTCCTTACTAGGGATTCCTCTATCAACTAATAAAGCCTTAATCTCAGAATAAACATCAAAGCCATTATCTTTTTTCTTAGGTGTGCCAATATCTGAAAAAATCATCTGAGTAGCCTTATTTTCCATTCCCTCACGATAAATTCTTTCAACATTATCCACTACCTGAAGCAGTTTATGATTGTCTGCTAGACTATAACTAGAGTCCAATAAACGCATATCAATAGCTAGTTTCCGTGCCTCACCTGTTATCTTTAACATGTTATCCTGACTCGGATCAACTGTTCCACATTTGACCATATCTGACCTCATAACTAATTCTTCTAAATAGAGTTTCTGGTTTTCAGTTAACTCACTCTCAATAGGGATAATATGAGCTTCTGGAACAGGTAAATCCAACATATCTTGTGTTTGAATGTCGGCTGTTTCTTTATAGATTTTCATCAACTCAGGTAGATTGACAAACTTTTTAAATCGTTTCTTAGGTTGGTACTTATCCCCTGTAGGAGCTAATTCCATAGAGTTTTGAATTTCTCCAAAAGCACCTACCCAAGAGTCAAAATAATCAACTTGATAGCGTTTTAAGATATCTGGTTGAATATAGTTCATCATAGTATATAACTCACTAATAGAATTGGAAACAGGTGTTCCTGTCGCAAAGACAATGTTTTTAAAATCATGCTCTTCCTGAATCTGTCGAACCTTCATTTCCATATCCACGTTCTTCTTAGAGGTTGTATTGGTAATCCCTGCTACATTTCCAAGTCCAGTAATTGGACGAATATTTTTAAAGTGATGTGCTTCATCCACAAAGAGAAAATCAATTCCTAAGTTCTCAAAATCAATAAAACTATCACGATTAAAGCGTTGGAGTTCTTCCAATTGTTTCTCTAGACCACTTATTGATTGCTCTGCTTCTTTAACGGTATACTTATTTTCAGAATGTGTTTTAATCTCTCGTAGTTCATTGAGTTTATCCTCTATATAGTTCATCTGTCTTTCCTTACTGACAGGGATTTTTTCAAATTGAGAATCCCCAATGACAATGGCATCGTAATCTCCTGTAATAATACGTGACACAAATTGTTTTCTTCTCGCCTTCACAAAATCTTTCTTAGTGGTCACAAAAACCTTTTTAGTAGGGAAAAATTTCATGATTTCTTGACCAAATTGAGCAGACAAACTAGAGGGCACTACATACAAGGGCTTATGAACCATTCCCAACTCCTTTAATTTAAACCCAGCACCAAGCATGGTTAAGGTCTTTCCTGAACCTACCTCATGAGCTAACAAGGCTCTTTTTTCTTCTACGATTCTTTGAATGGCATTCTCTTGGTGAGGACGAAGACTGATGTTTTGTGCCAAGCCATCAATGACTAGATGGCTACCATCATACTCTCGACTAACCGTTCGATTATAAAGACGATTATAACTTTCTTCAATGACTTGTTGGACTTCTGGATACCGTGAGACAAATTCTTGAAAAAGCTCTTGCAAATGCTGCTCTTTTGCTCTTAGAACAGAGGTTTTTTCCAAATCTGTGATGGTCTTTTTCTTTTCTCCTTCCGTAACAGTCATGGTAATCGTCGGTTGGTTCGAATTAAGTAAATTCTCAAAAATCTTTCTTCCTGTATCATAACGTGACCCACTGACTCCAAGACTACTATCTTTGGCACTTGGATAGCGATAAGCAAATGATGTCCTTAAATGAACCTGGCCATCGACAGGATTCACTTCAATGACTTGTTCAACATCAGGCGAAGACAATTCAAATTCACGATTGGTAAAACATTCAAAGGCAAATTTACCATAAACGGATTGAGGAATCCAACGTGACCCTATTTTAAACTCAATATCTGCCAGATGAATCCTTGGAGGGCGAACAGATTCTAACAAATCTAAAGCATGGTTCCAATCATATTCTTGGTTGTTTTCCTCCACTAATAGTTGAACTACTTCTATCTTGTTGAGAATATCTCCTGATAAAAACTGGTTCTTAGAAAGGTATTTTCTTTCCCCTCTTAAATAGCTTTCTGGATCCATTAAAATCTGGTCACCTAACTCATCTAAAATAGCAGCTTGGCTATGTTCGGGATAAATTGATACCATATAGTCTAAATCAACCCCTCTACCATCCGATAAACTAGAGTTTAAGGCATCTAAAGCCGTTGATACTCTTGTAATCACTCTCTCCGGCCTAACCAATGCTTTCTCAAAGGCTAAAGATTTTTTATATTTTACTTTCTGATCTTTAGAATCAATGTATTCATCTTCTAAACTTGCTAGTAAAGAATACTTATCGTCACTATCAAATAAGTTCCGATTGACTGAGGCGTTCAAGTATCCAAATTGACTTACAAAGCGGTCATAATCACGATTGAGTTTACTAAGTAATACCTGAAAATCTGTCCGACTATAATCTGAATGACGTTGAATTTCAATTAAGGATTGATAGGTCTCTCTCAAATCAACCATGCTCTTAATACGACTAATGTCCTTATCCGATAAGGGACTTTCATAAAAGACAGTTTTTTTGAACAGTCCCTTATATTTCCCTCTTTTACTCGCTTCTTCTGACTTGTAAACATCTAGTGCTTCCTCATCTGTCAAATGAAGTTGCACGAATCGGTCTATTTTATGTTCAGACAAAGAACTGTCCCAAGCTTTAAACTCTCCCTTCTCGTCTACATAATAACTAATTTCGTCTACTTTTGAACTTTTCCGAAGACCATGCGTATCTCGGTAATAAATTTGATTTCCCTCATATCCAAAAGAATACAGCGCTAAGTTCTCACGTATACGACTAGGAATAGAATTATCCACTTCTTCTTGGATAAAAACAGGTGCTTTCAAAGAATTGTCAATTTGTTTAGGTGCTTCCACATTCTCGAATGCTTCCATTATGTCAGTAGCTAATGTTTCTGATCCCCCCTTAACATTGAGGGTTCCTCCATTAAAATTACGTACCTCATATTCACCCAAAACTTGTGTGTTGTATTTCCCATCAAAATAAGGATTGATCCAGACACGCTTATCCTCCTCAAAGAGAATAGAGCCACTAAAGACAAGTTCCTCTTCATTAAGATTCTTTGCTTGATCCTTTTGAAAGAAGAGGAGATCTGTGGTCACTCGAGTACCTGCAATCTTTTTAAAAGCCGTATCCGGCAAACGAACTCCCCCTAAAAAATGAGTGTTGGATTTAATCTCTTGTAAGACATTATCTGTCCGTTTATCCATTGTCCCAATAGATGAGATAATCGACACTTGTCCTCCGTCTCTTACTAAATCAAGTGAGTGTTTGACAAAGTAGTCGTGAATCATATAAGGTTTATCGTAGTTTTTATCGGCAATGCGAAAATTTCCAAAAGGAACATTCGTTAAGACTAAATCAAAACTATTATTTTGATAGGGAACTACTTCAAATCCTCGCACTTCAATATGGGTATTGGGGTGGAGTTGTTTTGCGATTGCGCCTGTCACACTGTCTAATTCAACCCCATAGAGTTCCGAATTATCTCGTATACTTCTAGGCATCGCCGCAAAGAAGTTCCCAGTTCCCATAGAAGGATCTAATATCCTTCCTCCCTCAAAACCATCATCCAGTAACTTTTGCCAAATCTGGCGAATAATCATTGGGTCTGTATAATAGGCTGTGAGAGAACTTTGTTTCATAGTGGAGTATTCTGATTTACTTACTAAACTCTTAAGAGTTAAACGTTCTGTTTCATACTTTGGATTGAGTTCATCGAAAAATTCATTGGCAAGACCGCCCCAGCCGACATACTTGGCTAGTAGCTCTTGTTCTTCTGAACTTGCTTGTCGTCCCTCTTTTTCTAATCTTTTAACAAGATCAATTGCGGCGATATTCGTTTCAATTTTTTCTCGATTTGTCTTAGGATAAAAGTCCTCTAAATCATCTGGAAAAACAAAATCTTGAACGGGGACATCCGTCTCTTCTATACCTGAAATTAAAGGTTTTGTTTCCTTATCCTTTTCCTTTTCATTATCCTCTTCCAGATAGGAAAACAAATCTATTTCCTGGCTTTCACTTGGTGATTCAATCTCAATCTCTGACTCTTCTTTTTCACGTTCTACCAGAGACAATACTTGTTCAATCTCTTCCAAACTGTTCAAATATAAAATAGGATTTTCTTCAAATAACTGGTTGGAATCATTGAATAGCTCTAGGCGAACTAAGTCATTTAACTGTGCATTTTCAATCGAAACCAACTGAAATACTTGTCCTTTATAACTTACTTGTGAACCGATTGGATATTCCCTCAAAGCTTCTTCTACAATTTTATCGACATTAGAAAAGGAGTTCGTTTCTTTCGTTTCCTGTTCAATATCACTTGAAGGAGATAAAACTTCCTCTACTTGATTAGACTTTTCGCTTTTAGCTTTTTCTTCATCAAAATGAGTAATAATCTTCAGCTTTTGTGTCAGTGGGAGTTGTGTGTAGTTTTCTTCATGATTAACAAGATCCGTCACGGTATCTAAAGTAGCCATCAATTCTGAACCCAAATAGGCTAGAACATCTCCTTCTTTTTCTTCAAAATGAATCTCAAGAACCTCTTTTGTTAGTTCTTTGGAATCAACCATTAGAAGAAACTCCTCTATATCTCTACTAATACGGTCAGATAGATTATTCGCAACCCGATAGACATTGACCAAATTGACATCCTGATTTTGATGAAATACAAGCTCACTTAATGGTGTTAGCTTCTCTTTTTCAGATTGGATGTAAAATCGAGTGGAAAGGTTATAGGTTGCGACTTCTAGCACCAAGTTTTTCTCAAAATTACTTAATTGAGATAATTTATCTAGACCCGCTTGTCCAAAACTTCTTGTGTAACTTTCTAAATCTTGGTCATTATTTTCAGAACTGGCCTCTAGGAAAGAAATAATATCTTGATGAAACGAATAGACATGAGGTATCTCTTCTATCTTGCCCTCTTCAGCCAAAAAACTCACTACCAAGTCCTGCCATTTCTCATCAAAATGTTGCGCTTGATAACGAAGAAATAGGTCCATTTTCTCCCTATCTTTTGGAATCGTTCCACGAAACATAGCCAATAATTGCATTACTTCCATACTCGCTCCTTTCATCTATACGAAAATAGGAGAATCACATGATTCCCCTACAACTCTATCTCCATTTCAACCTCTTGAGGACTGGTTTCTAAATCACTAGACAAAAGAGAAACGGCATCTGTTCTCATGTAGTAAGTATATAAGTCTTCTAGGTCTTGTTGGTTTTCAATCCCTGTTTCAATACTAATCAGAGCCTGTATAAATTCCTTGTAGTGACTCTCCATCATATCTGAAATCTTTTGTTTCATTTCCATAAATACTGAAGACGGTTCAGTTATACTTGTTTGGTCTATGTCTTGTAAATCCTTTTCTAAGGGATTGGTTCCTTCTTCTACTTCTACTAAATCTGAACGTCCATCACCATCAGAATCTGCGCTAAGAGGATTGGTTCCTAGCGCCAATTCTTGAGCATCAGTCAGTCCATCCTGATCCGAATCACGTTGATAAATGGTTTCCATATACTTCCTTCTTTCCTAGTTAATCTTTTTTCACTCCAATCCTACCAAATATTACTTGAAAGAAGTATCACAACAAAAAAGAGAACGAGCCAAAACTACGTTCTCCTTAAAATGATAAAAATATATTTTATGCCACAAAAGATATGTAAACTAATCTTTTAAATAATAAAAAAGTTCCGACGTTTGTAAATGTTTTGAGTAAATTGAAATTACTTTTTGACCTTTTGGAAATACTGTCTTTCTCTTCAAATCTAATAAAGATTGAGGAACAATTTTCCTTGATGTCTCTTTCAATGTTAATGCTAGTATCTGTTTTCTTGTACGTAGAGCATAATCAAACTCCAAATACAAATAACGTCCTGAACCAGTTAAATGAACATGCTTTCCCAATAACTCCTCAATGGATCCTAAAACCTGTAACTTTTGCATTGTGGTTCCATCTTTTTTTATTTTCAACTCATCAATTATGACATGCCTATTTAAACAATCGTCAAAGAAACTGCCTGCACCTTTTCGGTAATCAACACCACATAGGTGCATGAAATTAGTAGGTGAAAAATGAAGTTCAACACTTTCTATTTCTGTTTCATAATACATGATTTTGCCAACGAAGTGTTCTTTAAAAAAAGAAGCCGCGATTTGTAACTGAGTAAAAAAACGCTGAAGTTTTATTTTTTCGGTGTAATTTGGATTACGATAATCTCTAGAATTTGCCATATTTTCCTCACAAAAAAGGTGGTTTACAGAGTCTGTAAGCCACCTAGTCAGTCGGTTTATTCTGGTGTCTGCCACCGCTTGGCCCTTACGTCCAAGATTGCTATCGGATTTCGTTCTGGTGTCCGCCACCGCTTGGCCCTTATGTCCAAGATTACTATCAGATTGACCATGAGCCGACTACTCATCTACACTATTTATTCTACCTGAAAATGGTTAAAATTTCAAGTGTAAACTCTTCTATTTCGTCGTATAGGCAAAACTTATTGCACTATCTGCTTGAGAGATTTTTCTAAAGGTATAGTTAGGATTACCCCCATAATTTGTCTCAGACACAAGGAAAGAGCCATCATCATAAACTTTCTCGACAAAAGCCACATGACCATAGTCTGCTGGTGTCCCATGTGTACCTCCTACAAAAGAAACAATAGCACCTGCTTTTGGCGTGGAACCCGTTTCCCCACCAAGACTTGAAGCTGTCGCAACCCAGTCCTGACCATTTCCCATGGTATTAATGATTGAAATCTTCTCTCCGTTTCTACCTTTTAGCTTTAATCCTAACTGGTTCATACGAGCCGCAACACCCCATGTACATTGTCCATAGGCATAGGCCATACCATCTCCACCACCAGGAACAGAATGATCATACAAGTCCCCACGAACCCCTTCAAGGGATTGTGGGTCACTTTTTGCCTGTCCTCCATTTGTCTGGCTAAAGCCTTTTTCAATTTGGTAATACCATTCCGTTGCTCTGGTTTGTCTTTCCAGTAATTTGTCACCAGAATTTCCCTCCCAATAGGTAAGGAAGAGTTGGGACAGATTGGCTGCACTGCCCGTATTTTTAAAGAAGTCCTTTAACCAACTTTGATAGTAAGGACTATCCCCATGAAGCATAAAATCAAGTTGGAGGTCTAAATCATACCACTTCTTATTTTTGCTATGTGCATAATTCAATAAAGCTGTATGACGTGTTGAACCATCTGCGGTATCCGTCCATTGACCTAACCCCAAACCTCTATGAAGGATATTAGGATAAGCACCACTATAAATGGCTGGACCTCCAATCGCTAACCAGCTTTCATCATCCCATGAGGAATCGGTAGCGCCAACTGGAGGAGATAAATAATCTCCCTCAGCTCGTTTAGGATTGATAGAGGACTCTACCGACCAATTTCCTAAAATAGCCGCAATGGCTTGTGGACTTGCCCCTTGAGATTTCAAAAACTCATAAATATGTTTTGCTCGTTCAAACTCATCCCCACCAAACTGACCAATGGCAGGTAAGATAGTGGTCTGAAGTTGAATGACCTTTGGAAAATAAAATTGCGGATTGACATACACCAATTTTTCTTTCTTGTTCTTATACTTTTGATAGGAAACTTTCAAACCTGTATCGTCTGGTGTTTCACCAATAACATCACCAGTTAAGACCCTTGTCCCCTCAATCGCACGGCCATTATGAATGGAATACAAGGTCAATCGACTCTCATTCTCTCCTTTTCCGTTAGTGAGAATTACATTGTCGCCATCCAGTGATACGACCCCATCCATTGGTGCGACAATCGTTTGGTGAGCCTTTGCTTCTAGTAGAATGTACTCCTGAAGAGTAGGTTTTCCGTCTAAATCATAGTATCCATAACGATAAGTCATGGTTAGACTATCTTCGTTTCTTTTCCCCTCAAATGGATTGTCCAATTCCTGCATGGAAGCATACACACCTTCTTCTTTTAGTTCCTTCATTTCCTCTTGATCGTCTTTCGATAGTTTATACTTAGGAGTTTCATAGAGGTCTTGCATGGATTTCAAATCTTCCCCATCGTTTAAATCATGCCACAAAGTAGATAGATAATCCTTGTAAGTTTCTGAACTAAATAAGTGAACTGGTTTGTGTAACTCATAGTCATGGAATTTAAAGTTCATATACCCCATCACATCATCAACTTTTGTGTAATAGGTAATTCCTTTGTCATTTGTACGAGTATGTTCTGCATCTTCCCAAGTTAGGTGGGTATAAGCTTTTGTTAATTCAAATTCATCTTGTTGAATCAAACTAGCAGATGAAAATCCTAAAAAGAAACTCATCATAAATAAGAGAAGAAAGACTAATCCTCCAACTATCCAGGTTACAGGATTTCCAGCCGCAAATGTAAAGAAGGAAAAGGCTGCTTTTAGTTTTTGATAGATATTTCGGACACTTGTAAGACCTTGTTTCTTTAATTTTCGAAACCGATTTTTAAAGGAACTTGGATTATCTTTCGCTAGTTTCCATCCTTTTCCATCCTTAAAATGATGGTATCGCTCTTTTGTGTTGGTCAGTCTTTTCTTGGTAAAACGACCTGTTGCTTGTCCTGTTTTGACACTAGCTTTTCCCAAATTATAAGAAAGCCGACTATAGCGTTTTCCTTTTCTGATAGTCTCTTGAAGAGTGCGATAACCTTCTAAATCTTCATTTTCTGAAGCTAACTCTCCACTTTCACGTCCAAGGACATAAAGAAAAGTTTTGGCTTTCCTACTGACTTTTTTGGATTTATAGGCTTGTTTGGTAGATTTTAGATTATCTTTTGCGGTCTTGAATTCTTTCTTAGCTTTTAATTCTTCTAAACTCTTCCCTTGAAAGAAAAAATTGGATTTTACTTTCGATTCCTGACCGTAGAGAAATTTTTGATTGGTTTTTCTTTCTTTACGACGCTCTTTTCTTTCTTCTTTTGACTGTGCCTTTGCTTCTCTAAATTGCTTCTTGGCTATTTTCAATCGTTTCCTAGCATGAGGCAATCGTCTGTCTCTTAATTCTTTCCGATTCAAAAGAGATGGAGGACTATTTTGAAGAATATGATTGTAGTCTTCATTTGCTTGTTTTACTCTCTCCTTTGAAGCTTCTCTCATCCCCTCTAGCTTTTGTTTTATCTCTTTTTTCCATGCTTTTTCATCCAGTACAGCGGAATCTTTTTTCTGTTTCTTCACCTCCTTCTTTCCTTGTTTCAAGAATTTCTTCTCATCTTTTAGACTTCTTCTAAATGCCTTTCGGGCACGTATGATTTCTCTTTTATCCTTCATTTACCTTCCCCTTAATTAGAAGCCATTTTATCAGGATCTGTACTCATGATATCAAACAATTGTGTACCTTGAGGAATCTTATTTTTAAAGGGAACGACAACGGAACCAGCTTTTATTAGTCCTGCCCCTTTTTCTGGATTGACTAGGTATTTTTCGAGTTCTTTTGACAAGCCTAAGAGTTGAACCAGTTCTTCTCGGTCATTTTTTGCTTGCTTGAGGAGAATCATAAATTCACTATTTGCAATAATCCGTCTACCATTTGGATCTAACAATAAGGTTTCAACATTTTGAGTTATTCCAGTCGGACTGGCTCCATATTTTCTGACACGACTCCACAATTTAAAGAAGAAATCACTGGCATATTTATCTAATAAAAGAAGCTGCATCTCATCGAAATAAATCCAGGTCTTCTTCCCTAATTTTTGATTCCGAACGACACGATTCCATATCTGATCAAAAACAACCATAAGAGCAATTTGTTTCAGCTCATCTCCTAACTTTTTAACATTATAGATTAAGAAATTAGATCCTGTCTGAATATTGGTCTTATGAGAAAAAATATCAAGAGAACCTTCGACATACAGTTCCATATCAAGTGCTAAATTCTGCGCTTCTTCTTCTGGCTGTTGGCTCAAGACAAAAACCCACTCTTCCAAAGAAGGCTCTTTAAATGACTGATAGGTGAGTCTGGTGACTCGGTCGATAATCGATTTTTCTCTCCCATCCATTTTTCTATCCAATAACTTGCCGATAAAGGATAAAAGAAATTCTGATTTTACCTTTACAGGATCTTCATCCATATTTTCTTCAGACAAGTCAAGGACATTGAGATAGGTTTGGGAATCTGGTGCAATATCTATCATTTCTCCACCAAAAGCCCGTCCAATGACACTGTATTCTGCTTCTGGATCCACGATGATAATTTCAGTATTTTCACCAGATTCCTTGATTTTGGTCGTGATAATTTCATGCTTGGTTGCCATCCCTTTTCCAGCTCCAGATGTTCCTAAAATCAGACCAGACGGTGTATTTAATAGGCTACGATCAATGGTAATAATATTGCTTGAGATTTGATTGATACCGTAATATTTCCCACTACGGTCTTGTAAGTCTACTGAAGTCCAAGGAGAGTTCACTGCTACATTGGACGTTAATAAACTCCGTGATACGCCCTCTAAAAAATCACAACCAAATGGCAGCAAACTATTAAAGGCTGCTTCTTGCATATATGGAAGTTTATCAATCATTAGGTCATTTGAGCCGGCCACTTGTTGAATAGTGTCTAGGGCTTGTTTAAGTTCTTCTTCATCCTGACCAAAGACCCCAATCAAGAAGACCGTTTGAAATAGTTTATCTCCTGTCTCGGTCATGGTTTTTAAGAGTTCCTCAGCTTCATCGATATTGCTTTCTAAAACATGGCCTACTTTTTCCAAATAGATACCTGTACGAGCTAGTTTTTGTTGTTCCCCAATCTTTTGAGATTCCATCAAGGTCTTCTTTGTTCGTAGTTTCTTCATAGCATCCGCCTTAGTCGAACTTTGAGCATGAAGGCTCACTATCAATTCCAAATCTCCTTGCATGAGGTCTCGAATAAACTGATCCCCTAATTCCATGCCGTAGTCTCTCACATAGACAATCTGTAATAAGCGGTCATTTATTTGTAGGTAATTCTTGTTTTTAAAATCCAAGAGATTAGGCGCTATGAAGTGACGAGTTGTCTGACCAGATCTGGTTAAATCACGGTAAGAAAAAGGAAGATGGTGTTCTCCTCTAAGCATATCTGCCAACAAGTTCACCCGTTCTTCTCCAGCCAAGGATTCAAATCGAGCATCAATTTCTGAGAAACCACTCTTGAAATATTCTCCAATTTGAGACAAGGAACGATAAGCTTGTTTGGGATTAGAATCCTTTCTACCAAAGCTAATCAGTTTCACAGCTGAAAAATTATTTTCACCACTGTCTAAATTCTGATTCATCATCCGATTCAATTCTTTACGATAGGTATCATATCCATCTTCTTTTTCCTCATACAAAACACTTTGTCTAAACTTTTCTAAATTCAATCTTTTATTAAAGATAGTCAATTGGAAGTTGGTTTGGTCATCTAGTGAGTTAATCAAATCAGAATACTTCTCAATGATTGCGCCCTTGTCTTCTAAACCAACGGTCTGGTAATTGACATCACCAAGTAAATAACTTTGTGAGAAATAATCTTCTTTTACCTGCATCAGACCATTTTGATACAGGGCTTGATAGGAAAGAGTATTAGTCGTTGATGGTAACACTTCCTCTTTTTTTCCTTTAACTACTTCTTTCTGATTAGTCATTGAAGTTTTTTGTTTCTTTAATGTATTTGATTTTCTTTTCATGTTCAGGTCCTTTCTTTCCTGTAATTGTGCGTAGGGGAACCGTTAATTCAAAATGAAGACGGTATTTCAAATAATGTTCAAAATATAAATCATTGGGTTTATAGACTCCAAAAAGCATGAGGGGGATGGTAAAAGCAAACACAAAACCGTAAACAAACCAATCTCCAAATTGCCAGAAAAAGAGATTCAAGCCCAAAACAATAATTGTGACAATAAAGGCTGGTAAAACAAAGATGATTTGTCTTGTGGTGAAACCTAACCAAGCCCTGTGTTGGTATTTTGAGATGTCTTTAAAGACACGTGTATTCATGACTTTCCTTTCTAAAAAGGCTAAGAAGCAATCACTTCCTAGCCTTTATCTAATTACATACCTAAAATTGAGCGAGCCGTACGTTGAGAACCAACGAGGGCAATAATCAGTAAGATAGCTTGTATTAAACTACCAAACATAATCGCAAGTGATTGCAAGACTCCTGCACCATTTGAAACAGCTATTTTCCCAGCAGATTCAAATAAAGGAACAAGAGAAACAATCAGAAAAATAAGAACCCCTTGTACCGCATAGACCATAATATTTTTTAAATAGCCAATACCAATAGACTTCCACTCATCACTTAAAAATGTTGGAATCGTAAGAGGGGCAAATGGGATCATAAGGTAGAGTTGAATAAATCGAATAGATACCAAAAGATTGACCATAGCTGCACTTACTATCCGAACAAGCCAAATGAGGAGGGCGAAAAATCCCACAATCATACGGCCAATAAATCCTGAACCTTTTAATCCAGAGATGGTATCATACTTTGCCCCACCGTGAGCCACAATCGAGGCCACTTGTTCAATGGCGTGACTCGCAATCCCGATGATGGCTTCTACAATCACGGTAGTGTTGGTAATTACAACTGCGACCATAATATAACTAATCAACATCGGCGCTAATGCTTCAAAGGTCATCGCTCCTCCTGAGTTAGCAATTTTCTTTGCCATCTTCGAAAATTCTAGGATGAGAACAACTGATAAAATCGCAACTCCAAGAGGCTGCATGACACTTTTAGTAATACTAGACATATAAGTCCAAACGGTTGGATTGTAGCTAGATAGAGATTTAATCAGGTCTACCGTAGATTGTAAATCTACATTAAATCCTTCAAATAAATTTTCAGCTGATATTTTTTCAGATGCAAGGTAAACAAAGGGTGAGACTAAACTAAGATTCATGTCATTGTTTATCCTCCTAAATTGAAATCTGAGTTACAAAGGCTCCAGCAGCCCCTACCATAACACCACCGACAATTTCCAGAATGGCATTCCGAACACCTGGTCCACCATCTTTAATGTTGGTTGCAAGGTTGACAATCCCCACAACAACGAGAAAGGCACCAACTGCAATCAATCCCTTCTGTAACAAAGACATAGCTTGTGCAAACATAGCACTTGCGTCTACTCCATAAACAAAACCTTTAAAATGCGTAATCATCTATTTCCTCTTTTCTATTTTTATTTTAAACTAGATTCAAAAGTTAAATCACGAATTCTAAGGCCTTCAAGATGATTTTCTTGACTTTGACTCAAAGGATTGATTTGATAGTTCCACCACCGTTCATCGCTTTCTTGATTGGCTAGGTATTTCCAGTTTGGATGCTTAGTGGAATTGTACTTTTTGCTTTTAAAGACAGGCATATTGGCAATTCGAACCAAACATTCATGCCGTTTCATATTTCCGACTTCATCAGGTGTCATTAAATCACGAGCAATTTTTTGATGAGAAAGGGATCCTGAACCTGTCTGGCCAAAGGAACGACTAGTATTTCGAACATCAATGGTTTGTTTACCGAGTAATCCACTCATAAATTTAAAGGTATCTTCATCATTCCCACCTAAGTAGACTAAGCTATCACAGTTCCCCAAAATGGTTTTCCAAGCTTCTTTTTCTTTATAGAGCCCTTGAAGTTGGGCAATATTTTGAAGAATGGGAACTAGACTCATATTACGAGAACGAACTGTTGAGGTTTGTTCAGCAAAATCTGGAATTTCTCCGATATTTGCGAACTCATCTAAATAGACTCTCACATGAAGAGGTAATTGCCCCTTAAAATCAATATCTGCTTGTCTTGTTAAGGTTTGAAATACGGTTGAAAAAAAGAGGGCTGAAAGAAAGCGAAAGGTACTATCGTTATCTGGGATAACTAAGTACACCATTGATTTTTCCTTGCCCCATGTCTTCATATCAAGGGTATCTCTTTTGGTCAAATCCATAACACTTTGAATATTGAAGAGGGCAAATTTAGCAGTGGTTACAGCAACAACAGAATCCAGAGTCTTATCCTTATAATTTTGGAAATCTGCCCAATTTCGCATGGTAAAATTTTCAGTCCCATACTTTTTAGCATAATTTTCAAATAGAATTTCTAAGACACTTTTTTCTTGGTTTTCACCCTTGGATAAGTGTTTAATGAGTTTTGAGATTTCAGCAAAACTTGGATAACGCCCTCGTTTTTTTCGCTCTTCCACTTCTTTTTTTTGACGTTTCAACAAGTTTTGATATTCCTTTTGACTTAAACGACTTTCTTCTATGAGCTGTTCTCTTGTTTTAGGTGGGTTATAGAAATCGACCAAGTAAGAGGCTAAAGCTCGTACCAAAGTCATAGAAGCTTCATCCCAAAATGGATCACTACGGGAGCCAGAGCCTTTGGTGTTATTGAAATAAACCGTCAGCATGCGATTCAAATCATTTTCTGTCTCTATATAGCGAAAAGGATTGAAGCCATCTGAGTTCTTCATATTGACTAAATCTAGCACCTTTACTTGGTAGCCATGTTCCAAAAAGAGTCTTCCTGTTTTCTCAGCTAAGTGATCTTTAGGATCCACGACAATATTGGAACTATTCATCTGAATCAGATTGGGTTTTACAAAGCGAAATGTCTTCCCACTTCCTGAACCTCCGATCACCGCAATATTCTTATTTCTATCATATTGGGGTGATTTTTTATCTAATAATGTCAAACGAACATCTTGTGCTAAAATCGTATCATGAGAAAATTCCTTACCGTAAAAGAGCTTCTTTTCTTTTAAAGTTCCAAAACGGGCGCTCCCGTATTCTACCCCTTCTCGGTATTGTTTTTTACCAGTCTCTAGATAGAGATAAACCAGCAACATCATCACAAAACCTAGTAGAAAAAAAGCACTTGATTTTCCAGTAAAGGAAACATTCCATGGCGACTGAAGAACTTCATCTTGACCTTCCATCAGAAGATGAGTCCATTTATCTAAGGTATTTCCAGTATAGGAATCATACAAAAGCGTCAAACGATGAAAAAGATAGCCTAGTAAGATACCTAACAGTGAGAATAGTAGGAATTTCTTTCCACTGTACATCATCTCACCATCTCTTTCTGTTTGACGGCTCCTTTTTGTCTAAAGGTAATTTGGGATTTAGCCTCATCAATTGCTTGGTCTAATGACTTATCCATGGTAAAATCAGCTAATTTCTTCGGATCATTAACCATTTTTTCTAACAGATGGTCTAAATGATTGTCTAGAATCGAACGGTCTTTCGTGTAGAAATGTAGAGAATCCCCTTGCGAAGCGATGGCTAAAGGAATCTCTTCTTTTTCTAAAAAAGCTTTAAATTTCTCTATATCAATTGGTTTGTCTAAGAAATCTTTTTTCAGATTAATCGTATCAATCGAATAAGGAGATTGTAGCAATTCTTCTAATTTCTGCACCCCTATCTTATAGGCGGAATCCTGTGCTAAAGCCTGACGTCTAGACCATTCTAGAATCTTTAAGAGACTTTTTACAGTAAATAAAAGACTACGCTCTGCATATTGAACTGCCATTCGTTCCTGTTGTTCAGAGGACATCAGAGGCCTCCTTCTTCACAAATAGCAGCTTTCCTTCTTTATAACGATAAGCTATCAATTTCTGACGTAGCTTAATCGACTTGACAACCTGCAGCAGATCTCTCGAATAAGGTTCTCGAAGAGTAACTTCTACTGCTTTCCCTTCAAAGATACCAACACGTTTAAATTCAATGTAGTCTTTTTTGAGATGTCCTAAGCCCATACCAAAAGGAAAGTGATGAATCAATTGGATGGTACAACCACCTTTATTTCCCATTTGTTTCAAATCATACAAGTTTACTACCTTCATGATTAACTCCTTTATCTAGTTTGTCGCATCGTTTAAGTCTGGTAACGATAAACTCCGTGTCTGTTAGAAAATTCTCACACACGTCTTGTGCCAGTTGCCCTTCACAGGGAAATACTCTCAGTCCCTACTTACACAGGCACGCTAATCAAGACGGAGTGGATTCAATTTTCAAAGAACAGGTAGCTTTATTATAGATAAGAGTAGTTGAAATTTTTATCACATTTCTTATTTTTCTGTCGAGCTAAATTCATATTCATCAAAGAGTTTGAAATAAAAGACTAACATTGTTACATAACGTTAGCATTTCATTTCCCTAAAATAAGCTAATTTTGTCTAAAAAAGCAGCAAACTATAAACTAGTAGGTTCCACACCAAATGTAGACCCATACTGCCCCATAAGTCCGATTTGTAACGTACAAGCCCTAAAAACATCCCTAGTGAAACATATAAACACCAAGCTAGAATGGTTTCTGGATGATGTGCTAAGGCAAATAAAACACTTGTCAAAGCAACTCGAATATCTAATTTTCTGACCAAGTTCCATAAAATTTCTCTATACAGAAATTCTTCAACCATACTCGCATTGATTAAGAACAATAAAAATGAAAACCAAGGAACTTGATGTTGAAGGCCAATTAAGTTTGCTTGATTCGTAGTTCCTTGAGCATGAATCAGGCTAAAACATAGACTTATAAGCAGTAGGCTAACGAATCCAATACCAAGCCATTTCATCCTAGATTTCATATTGATCTTATGAGCTTGTTTGCGTTGGCCATACATCCATAAAAAAGAAATGAGCGACGCTCCATAGAGAATCTGTAGTATAGTTAACTCACCGATACAAAGCAATTTCAGTAAGTATAGAGATACCAATAGGACATTTACTTGTTGGATTATATAAACTGGAATTATTCTTTTCATAATTACCTCCGAAATAAATCTTCATAATCTAAATCTAATACCTGCACAATCCTTTCTACCCATGGACTTTGAGGCATTCGTTGTTCCATCTTATAGTGACGAATCTTTTGATACAAACGATTCAATTCACTTGGATAGTGAAACTCTCCCGCAAACATTTTTCTGGTTAACTCAATCCAGCTGATATTTCTTTCAGCCAAAATAATGGACAAGTTCTCCCAAAATCGTTCAGCCATATTGCTTCTCCTTTAGTTAGATAAATAATGTGTTTGTGCCATGTAAATCAATTGTTTCGTATCTCTTGGCAATAAAGCTCTAGCCTCCTCCAGATTCAGATTTGGATAAACTCGCTTATTTGAAACCGCAAGAGGAAGTCTGATGGTTAGTTCAGGATTTTTTAATATCATTTCGATGAAATCTGTTAATTTTAGGTTATCTCGATTCTTAAAACGTAATAAATTTGGAGATAAAAACTCAAAACAATCTGAAGAATAGCTCATCATTTCAATTAATTTTTCCTTTGTCATTTCAGAAACAGAATGACAAGATACCTCGATGCCATAGTTTTGGAAGAAGTCTAAAAGAAGTTGATTTCTTTGGCTATTTTTACTTAGATAGAGATCAATCATGGGAGACCTCCCAAAGATTCGGTTCCATTTGATATTCTGAGACGATTAAGGAATCTAATAAATTTGAGAAGTTAATCGATTTCTTGTCTTCATCATAAGCTTTTACAGTTACTTGGGTTGTAAGTATTCCCTCTTTTCCCTCGGCTCGATAGCCTTGCCCATATAAAACAAAAACAAGATTCTGATTATCATCTATAAAGGCATCAGCTCCGTTCTTTATATCCTGACTTTCAAGGAATTCCATAATGTTTTGAAGATAGGATTCATAAAATAGTGGGTAATTGTGTTTTTTATGGTAATAATCTAAAAATTTCACTTCAAACTCACATGGATAATTGGGCATCAAAAATATTTGTTCATCCAACTGCATCATTTCTGCATCATGTAATTCTGTTTCTAATTCATCACAATATAGTATTGACTCTTTATTTAACGCTTTCATCTTTTTCCTCTATTTCTTTCAATTTCTTTGCGATTGCAGCAATCACAGGAACGGTTACACTATTACCAGCTTGTTTATAGAGCTGACTATTACTAGAGACTTTTCTAGCAGCTTCAAAAGCCCAATCAGGAAACCCTTGCAAGCGAAAACACTCTTTAGGAGTGATTCGTCGAATTCTCAGACGGTAAAATTGTCCATCTATCAAGACACCGGCTACATGATAAACTTTTTTATCTTCTCCTTCATAGCTAGCCACTACTACTCCCATTTGACCACTAGTTGTTAACGTATTCGCTATACCTTTTCCAACTCTTCCACGACGATACTGAGAACTTGGTCTTTCTAAATTGATTGAATCCCCAATCTCTGCTTGAGTATATCCTTTTTTAGTTGCCTCCCGGACTTTTAAAAATTGGATTGGTTCTGGAATCAGTATTTTGGGGATTTTATCTCCACCTTGCATCGTAGTCAGTGTTGGAGATAAGCCCTCGCTTCCATAGACGCGACCAGTCTCCTTAAAGCTAGTTGGTAAATCTCCAACAACGACAATACCATGACGATCCTGAGTATTTAAAGTAAACATCGGCTCTTGGTTTTCCTTAAAGCGTCTCCCATTTTGTCTCTTGTCTAATCTATCTGGTGTAATGCAAGGAATAGCAACCTTAAATCCTTCTCCTTTTCCACGAACTAAAGTTGGCGCAAGACCTTCTGAATAATAGACTTTACCACTCATTCCACTTCTTGATGGATTCAAATTTCCTAGTGCTTTCAAAGTCTCAGAGTTAGTTGCTTGACCTTCTCGTCTGAAAGGAAATAGGAGTCGGGCACCTTTCTTTCTAGAATGTCCGATAATAAACACCCTCTCTCTGTTTTGGGGAACGCCAAAATCCTTACTGTTAAGCACCTGCCACTCAACATCAAACCCCAACTCATCAAGTGAGGTAAGGATTGTGGTGAACGTCCGTCCCTTATCGTGATTGAGTAGGCCTTTAACATTTTCAAGAAAAAGAAAACGTGGTTGGATTTGTTTGGCCGCCCGAGCAATTTCAAAGAACAGAGTGCCTCTAGTATCTTCAAATCCCAATCGTCTTCCTGCGATTGAAAATGCTTGACAAGGGAATCCCCCACAGATGATATCGACTTTCCCTCTAAGTTTTTTAAATTCGTCATCTGAAACATCTCGTATGTCATGAAATTCAATTTCTCCTTCCGTTTGAAATATAGACTTATAAGATTCTCTAGCAAATTTATCAATCTCACAAAATCCAATACACTCGTGTCCGACACTTTCCATTCCTAGTCGGAAACCCCCTATACCTGAAAATAAATCAATAAATCTCATTTCTTTATCCCCCCTTTCTTATCGACTACCATTGTCAGAACTGTCACTCCACTTGAAATGACAATAAGCATAACTAATATCCACTCGATTGGCGACATTTAACCACCTCCTTTTCTAACACGGTTATTCCAAACGGAATACAAGCCATTAAACACAAATTCAGCAAGGACTTCCGCTCGTCTAACAAAGCGAACATTGTCAAGAGCATATTGATAGACTCTTTCAAAATCAGTCATAGCAATTTCACTGGCTGTTTCAGAAAAACCCTCTCGTCTAAATTGATCTTGTACCAATCCCCAAATATAATCTCGATCATATTTTGTGACCTTTTCTACTTTTCTTTTCAAAATAGGTTGAGTATTCCTATTCTCCTCATCCTCAATAAATAAAGAATCAGTCTCACTATATTTAGTCTCACTAACTTCAGTCTCACTAGGGGCTGAATATGAGACGGGGGACGTATCATTTTCAACCTGCCCTAGTGTTTTTTTAACACTAGGCCTGTTTGAATTACCTACTGGGGTAGAAGATAATTCCCCTAAATAAATCTTATTAGCTAGTCTTCCTTTCTCACTTGAAGACTGTTGGACTTCATCAATTAAGTCATATTCTTTAAGAATTTTTTTGATGGACAGTAATTTTGACTTCGAACAACCTAACAGCCTCATCAGTTTAGAATTAGAAAATACTAAATAAACCGCTCCCTCTTCATCTATCCAACCACGACTGAGAGATAATTCTAAACGGTCTTTTAAAATAGAATAAGCCACCTTTACTTCTAGTTTCATATCCATATATTTCTCATCCTCAAAAAGAATTTTAGGTAATTTGTAATACCGTTCTGAAGTTTGGTATTGATTTACGGTTATTCGTTTCATAGCGCTCCTCCAAGTTCTTTGAGTATTAAATCTCCACTTGATTCCAATCGAACCAAGCCACTTTTTTCTAATTCAGCCATAAGAGAGATGGCTTCAACAATGTCAATTCCCATTTCACGTACTAAAAATGAAATGACAATATAGCGTGATGATTGTAATTCCTTTGTCATTTTCCCTCCTGAAAATAAAAAAAGGAGAACAATATTCAATTGTTCTCTCTTTAGATAAATATTTATTGTTGTATTCATTTTTCCGATGCGCAAACGACATCTATAAATACATATACATCTATGTGCCTTTTTAGGACTTTTTTGACGTCAAAATTGCCTTTGTCTACAAATACAAAATGCTTGTAAAATAGCTTAAAATCAAGGATTTTCACCCTCTTGTTCGTTGTAGCAACACTACACACTCCACGTGATGTGTCTGAGGAAAAAGATCAACCGGCTGGACTTTCTTCAATTCATATCCCAATTCTCGGTAGAGTTTGATATCACGCGCCATAGTAGCGACATTACATGAGATATAGGCAATGCGATCAGCTCCTGTTTGGCTACTTGCCTTGATAAAACTTTCGGTTAAGCCCTTGCGTGGAGGATCAACCAAGATAACGGTTGGTTGAATACCTTCCTTGAGCCAATTCTTCATAGCATTTTCAGCTGTGTCACAGACATAGTGGGCGTTTGAAATATTGTTCAGCTGAGCATTCTTTTTGCTATTCTCAACCGCTTCTGCAATCACTTCAACACCATAAACTTCCTTGACATGTTTCGCAACAGAGAGGCCAATCGTCCCGATACCAGAGTAGGCATCAATAACCACATCATCTGATTTTAATGCTGCAAAGTCAATAGCTGTTTGATAGAGATTCTCCGCCATTTCAGTATTGACTTGGTAAAAAGCGGGACCAGCGATTTGGTAGTCATTTCCCAACATTTGGTCGGTAATATAGTCTTGACCATAAAGCGTACGCCATTCCTTACCAAAAATAGCATTAGTGTTCTGGTCATTAATATTTTGCATAACAGACACAATCTCTGGGAACTGCTTGATTAATTGTTCAATCAATTGTTCCACACGGAAAATCTTTGGACGGGTTGTTACCAAAATAACCATGATTTGTCCTGAGTAATGCCCACGACGTACCACAAGGTTTCGAATCAAGCCAGCTTGTTCCTTTTCATCATAAGGTTTCAGGTCATAACGACGGAGCAAGTCACGTAGAGCTACTACTACCTCATCAATCACAGGATCTTGGATAAAGAAATCTTCTAGAGGCATGAGGTCATGCGAATTCTTACGGAAAAATCCTGTTTCCAAGACACCATTCACACGACGAACAGGGACCTGCGCCTTATTGCGGTACTTGACTGGATGTTCCATACCTAAAGTTTCAGCAACCTCTATATCATCAATTCCAGCAATCTTATATAGACTATCCTTAACTTGCTTGGTTTTAAATTTGAGCTGTTCTGGATAGGCAAGATGACCTAAATCCGCGATTCCTGAACGCAGGTAAGCCAAATCTAAATCTTGATTACGGTGTGGTGATTGAACAAGGTATTCTTCAACTTTACCAAAACCAATCTTTTTATTGACCTTGAGGACACGCATGAGGATTTTTTCACTCGGTAAAGCATTCTCGACAAAGAATACCAAACCATCCACCTTGGCCACTCCTGCACCTTCATGGGTCAAGTCAACAATTTCAACTTCTACAATATCATTTTTCTTTAACATTTTCTTCTCTTTCTATTGACCGACAAAAAAGACGGCAACGTTACGGTTACCATCTATTATACCATGATTTTTCTTAAGAACCAAAACTCTTGAAGAAGTTGACAATGGCTTGCCAGAGGGAGCTTAGGAAATTGCCGCCGTCCTCTAGCGCCTTATCAGCATCAAAGTTAAGGTTGATATTTTTAAAACTGTCGCCAGCTTGTGAAACAATACTTTGTTTAAGGTCATTCAGGGTTTTAGTGAAGTCTGCATTGCTGAGGATATCACTCTTCGATAGATTCAAAGCAAAATTGATGATGATATTGATTTGGTTTCCTGTTATAACCTGATCAAGTTTGTAATTTTTCAAGGTATCTTCAACAATTTTACGGATATCTTCCTCCGTCAGATTTCCCTTGCTTTCTTTAGCTTTGGCGAGTCCTGACTTGATATCAGCTAGGGCAACGTTTAATTTATTAGCATCATAGCCTGACTTGTCCTTGTTTTCAGCATTGATATCGGACAAAGCCTTCAACTCTTCTTGAGCCAAATCTTTGTTGGCTTGTGGCACCTTGGCTCCATTAGCTTCAAGTGAATAGTAAATCCCTGCTAAGGCACTCTCACCTGTAACTGAAATAGGTGCTGCTACAGTAATTTTGGCGTGTTCCACACCCAAAGTTACGGCCGCATTGCGGTACATATCCTGCGTCACCTTAGTGATGTTTTCTGGTGTTTCAATCTTGACCTCAAGTGGCGACTTGTCACCTAGCTTTTGAATCTTGGCTGATGAATACAATTGTAAGCTAGAGTCATTGGCAACATTCATAATCTTAGAATAGACATCAGGTGTCATGGTCTTGAGTTCTTTGGTGTCTGTTGAGGCATTGTAGCCTAGTTTTTTAAGGGTTTGATTTTTTTGATCTTCAGACAATGATGAACCTAGGACATATTCGGGTTGAACATAGGTTTCATCGATGACTTTTTGAACATCAGTTGCTGCATGGACACTATTCATAGCTGTTACTGCCCACAAGACCGCAGCACTGGTCAGAAAGAGTTTCTTTCTCATAGGGAATTTCCTCCTTTACCTTTCTAGAGTAATATATCTATCTTAAAGAAAACTTATAACAAAAACACCTGGACTAGCCAGATGTCGAAAAGAGAGTAAAACATTTGATGATGTAAAGGTTGAGTTGCACCTGTCTAGAATAATAATAGTTTCCTCCATTTACATAGAGTTCGGCTCCATGAAAAATGGAAATGGGGTGAATATAACTATAAGTCTTTCCAGTGGTGTTACCAAGCAAGGGAGCAACAGTATCACGAGAGTACTGTTTGGCCAGTGCTAGGGTGTTTTCCTTACCATTTTGGGCGATAAAATCGATATAGGCAGGTCCAAAATTATAGGCTTGAACAGCCGTCCAGACATCTACCCCCTTCTTCTGGGCCAGATAGAGATTATCTGTCAGAGTTTGAACACCTTGCCGAATGCTAGAAGCATTATCATTGATGGTATTGGTGGAACCACTTGCAGACTCACTAGACTGCATAACATCGCCTTCTTTTCCTTTTGTTTCAGTATAAATCATAGCGAGCACAAGCTCTTCGTTTGCTGGGGTGTCTTTTTCACTCAAGATTTCTCGCACCATGGGTTGATAGGTCATGACTTGCTTGACATCCTGGTGAACGTGGTAAGCTTTATATCCAGCAAAAAGGAAGACTGCTAGTACAAGCACTCTTCGAATTCGTTTAAACATTATTTACTTTGGATATCCTCGATATTTTTGATTAAGATAGAGTAGGTTCCATTGTCGTTTTGGATAAACTCAACAGACTCGGCGTCTTGATAGACGTTATTAGGAACTATGAGCTCAATTCCATTTGACAAAGAAAGTTTTTGGTTTTCAAATTTTTTAAGCTGACGACTGGCATCAATTTCATCAAACTGAACAGGCTCTGGTACGGCTTCTTTGACTTGATCAATAAAGCTCAAACGAGCCGTCAGATTATTGTCAAAAAGATCGTTGGCCAATTTTTCAGGTGATAATTCATTGCTTTCTTCTAGGTTGTTGAAAATCGCTGATTTGACCTTAGATTGAAATTGAAAATCATCTGTGTTAAAAGTCTCAGCAATTCGCTGTGCCGTTTTTTCCAGTTCCTTGATAGATTTCTTTGGAGAAATCTTAGGGGAAACGGCAAGAAGATTGTCTGAAAAATAGTTCAAGAAAGTCCCATTGTACTTGATGCGTTTTTCAATCAGATGGTACTTGCGACTCTGAAGATTGACCACCAAGGCCTCATCAGCACCCGTTCCAAATCCAGGCAGGTTATTCTGAGTCAGCTTGATTGGATTATCGACCTCTCCTCCGAGGTGGGTCAGGGTCTCACGCAGGGCAATTCGCAAGAAAGCGAAATGTTCCACGCCTT
This sequence comes from Streptococcus mitis, assembly GCF_946190335.1. Classification (GTDB taxonomy): domain Bacteria; phylum Bacillota; class Bacilli; order Lactobacillales; family Streptococcaceae; genus Streptococcus; species Streptococcus mitis_CH. The sequence continues at coordinate 15,953 of NZ_CAMHZN010000001.1, read as the reverse complement.
CTTTAGAAAATTGCACAAAAATCAAGTCATTGGTCTTGAGATTTTCAGAAATACTGAACTCTTCTTTCCAGAGATTAGCCAGTGTGACTGATGTCTCCAACAAATCGTCTGTGATATGATTGAAGAAGGGATTTTCTTCCTCGAAAATCCCAGTCTTGGCTTCATCTGAATACACACGCTCAATTTTTTTACGCAAGTATTCTTCGATTTTTGGAGTAATATTGAGAAGCTTATCCGCTAGGAACAGCTCGGTATCATCCGGTCTAAACTGATGGATAATAGCTTTCTTAATATAAATGTCCATAAAAATTTTAGTCCTCGTATAATGGGAAGGCATCTGTCAATTCTTTGACTGCACTTCTCACTTCTTCTAATACAGCCTCATTTTCTGCATTCTTAAGGGTTTTAATTATCAGTTCAGCAACTTTGCGACTCTCTTCTTCACCAAATCCACGCGCAGTGATGGCTGCAGATCCGATACGAATCCCACTTGTCTTGAATGGTGACAAGGTTTCGTAAGGGATTGAGTTTTTATTTAGGGTAATATTGACTTCATCCAGCAAGTTTTGAGCAACTTTTCCGTTTTCTACAACTTTAGTCACATCCACTAGGAAGAGGTGGTTTTCAGTCCCACCAGAAATGATACGGAAATCAGGATCTTGCAAGAAGACTTCTACCATAGCCTTGCTGTTTTTGATAACATTGGCAGCATATTCCTTGAAGGCTGGATCCAAAACTTCTTTGAAGGAAACTGCCTTAGCAGCAACAACATGCTCCAAAGGACCGCCCTGAATACCTGGGAAAATAGCTGAATTGATTTTCTTAGCAAGTTCTTCGTTATTAGTCAAAATCAAACCACCACGAGGTCCACGAAGGGTTTTGTGAGTCGTTGTTGTAGTGATATGAGCGTATGGTACCGGACTTGGGTGTAAACCAGCAGCAACCAAACCAGCGATATGGGCCATATCCACCATAAGCTTAGCCCCAACAGCATCTGCGATTTCACGGAATTTTGAGAAGTCGATAATTTGAGAATAGGCTGACGCACCAGCTACAATCAGTTTTGGTTTTACTTCTTGGGCTTGTTTTAAGATAGCATCAAAGTCCAAGAGTTCCGTTTCAGGATCCACACTATAAGAAACAAAATTGTAGGTTTGACCAGAGAAGCTGACAGGAGCTCCGTGGGTCAAGTGTCCACCTGCTGCCAAATCCATCCCCATAACAGTATCGCCCGGTTCAATCAAGGCCATGTAAGCCGCACAGTTGGCTTGGCTTCCTGAGTGAGGTTGCACATTGGCAAATTTAGCACCGAAAATTTCTTTTGCACGTTCAATAGCTAGACTTTCTACCACGTCTACCACATCAGTCCCACCATAGTAACGGCGTCCTGGGTAGCCTTCGGCGTATTTATTCGTCAAGATAGACCCTTGAGCTGCCATAACAGCCTTGGAAACTACGTTTTCCGAAGCAATCAACTCAATGTTGTTTTGTTGGCGTTCTTCTTCTTTGGCAATAGCATTCCAGAGATCAGCATCATATGCTTTAAAATCATCTTTGTCAAAAATCATAGGTCTTCTCCTTTATTGTGTGACTAGTCCATTAGTTTAATTCTCTTATAAGAAAATTAAACTAAAAGATGCGAATAAACCGTTTCTGCATTTTATCACAAGTATAACCAACTTTTTCATAAAATGCATGAGCACCCAGACGATGATCGGCAGAGTTTAAGCGGATAAACCCATAACCACGTCTTTTTGCTTCTTGATCCAACCCTTGCAGTAAGCTTTTACCAATACCTTGACCTTGCGCTTGAGGTGAAACTGCTAAGGCTAAAATATTAAATCCTGCTTTAGAATAAAGTGATTCATAGACCTCAGCGTGGACATATCCAAGTAAGACATGACTAGCTTCATCCTCATAGCCAAGAAGGAAATGATGGGAATCCTGAGACAGTTTAGCTAGTTGACTAGCCGTGTCCTCTGGACTAAAAGAATAGCCCAAAGCTTCTTGGTTAATGTCACATATAGATTTCACATCTGTTTCTCTTAAATTTCTTAGCATTTCATGCCTCCTCAAAAGAAATCTCTGGCAACCGAGCAAGAATATCTTCTCGCTTAACGGCCCCTTGACGTAAGATTTTCACCTTGTCTCCAGACAGATCCAAAATAGTTGAATCCTGTCCAGTTAGAAAAGCATCGTCTTCCAGACCCAGAACCTCTTGGTCAAAATCCTCTAGAATTTGATTAAAGGTCACTCCACTTTCCTGACCTGAAATATTGGCAGACGGCCCAATCAAGGGTCCTGTCTCTCGAATCAAATCAAGGGTAGTGGGATGACTAGGCATCCGAAATCCAACAGTTGCAAGACCAGAATTGACCCAATAGGGAACTCGGTCATTAGCTTCGAGAATAATGGTTAAGGGACCTGGTAAAAAGGTCTCTACAAGTTTTTGTAGATAAGTTGGCTGATTCTTAGAAAAGTACAAAATGTCCTCTAGAGAGGCGATATTAAGATTGAGCGCCTTGTCTCTGGGACGACGTTTAATCTGGTATACATGATTAACTGCTTTTTCGTCTAGAGCCTTGGCAAAAAGACCGTAAACTGTCTCTGTAGGTAGAACGACAGCTCCACCATTTTCCAACTCTTGTTTAATACTGTCCATCATCAACCACGACCATCCTATCTTGACCAAATTGATCCTTAAGTGTTCTTACACGTTTTTCAGGAAGATGCTTCCTAAAAAGTTCAGGAACACTTTGACCTTGCTTGTATCCAATTTCAAGGTAAATCTTACCACCATCTTTGAGATAGTCTTTTGCATCTTCCGCAATTCTACGGTAAATAGCTAGGCCATCCTCGTCTGCAAAGAGAGCTAGATGAGGCTCCGAATGCAAAACATTCAAGCCGACCTCTGACTCATCTTCACGAGAGATATAGGGTGGATTGGAAACAATTATATCATATTTTTCAGAAATTTCTGTAAAACAGTCAGATTTTTTTAAAAATATTTGAAGATTTTGATTTTTAGCATTTTCGTTAGCTAAATCTAAAGCATCTTGGGAAATATCTGCTGCTGTCACTGACCAATCTGGTCTGTTTTTTGCTAGAGCGAGAGCAATAGCTCCACTACCTGTTCCAATATCCAGAACTGAAAGATTCGTCTCAGGATTTTCAGCCAGAATAAGCCCCACCAACTCCTCTGTTTCTGGACGAGGGATCAATACTCGCTCATCAACTGTTAACTGCATTCCATAAAAATCTGTCTGTCCAATGATGTACTGGGCTGGTTTATGAGCTGCTAACTGTTGGAAAATTCCTTTTACAAATTGTTTTTCTTCCTTGTTTACCTCTTGCTGGAGGGCAAAGACAAAATCTGTAAAAGAAAGATTTTTCAGGCTACGATAGACAAAAGAGAGGCTTTCAGCTTCCTCTCCTTGTCTTATCAACTCTTCTTCAAAATCTGAAAATAATTGAGCTAATTTCATTATTTGTTTAATTCTTCTAATTTTTGTGTTTGATCATAGAGCACCAAGGCATCCACGACTTCATCCAATTTACCAGACAAAATGGTATCTAGTTTTTGAAGGGTCAATCCAATACGGTGGTCTGTAACACGGTTTTGTGGGAAGTTATAAGTACGAATTCGTTCTGAACGGTCACCAGTACCGATTGTTGACTTACGCTCAGCGTCTTGTTCATCTTGTGCAATCTGAGCAAAGTGGTCAGCAACACGCGCACGAATGATTTTCATGGCCTTCTCACGGTTCTTCTGCTGGGTACGTTCTTCCTGCATCTCAACCTTGATATTGGTTGGCAAGTGAACGATACGAACAGCAGTCGCAACCTTATTGACGTTCTGTCCACCAGCACCAGAGGCGTGATAGATATCGACACGAAGGTCTTTTGGATCAATATCGTATTCTACTTCTTCGACTTCAGGCATGACAAGAACTGTTGCTGTTGAAGTATGAACACGGCCTTGGCTTTCTGTCACAGGGACACGTTGCACACGGTGGGCACCAGATTCGTACTTGAGTTTAGAGTAAACAGATTGACCTGAAACCATGGCAACGACTTCTTTGAAACCACCGACACCATTCATAGAAGCTTCCATAACTTCAAAGCGCCAGCCTTGGGCTTCAGCATACTTTTGGTACATGGTTAGCAAATCTCCAGCGAAAAGTGCTGCTTCGTCTCCACCAGCGGCGCCACGGATTTCAAGGATGATGTTCTTATCATCGTTTGGATCCTTTGGAAGGAGCAAGATTTTCAGTTTTTCTTCGTATTCTTCTTTTTCAGCCTTGGCATCTTTGAGTTCTTGCTTGGCCATTTCTTCCAAGTCCGCATCTCCGCCTGATTCCTTAATCATTTCTTCAGCGTCAACGATGTTTTGAAGGACTTGTTTATACTCACGGTAGGCTGTTACCGTATCACGAGTAGAAGCCTCTTCTTTGGAAAGATCCATGAAACGCTTGGTGTCCGAAACTACATCTGGGTCACTGAGCAACTCTCCTAATTCTTCATAACGGTCTTCTACAGCTTGTAGTTGATCATAGATGTTCATTTTTCTTCATTCTCCTTATTGATTTCAGGGGCAAAATAATGTTTACGGCAAACTGAGATATAGGTTTCATTTCCACCAATCTGGATCTGTTCTCCATCGTAAACTGGTAGTCCATCCTGTGTTCGCAAAACCATAGTTGCCTTTTTCTTACAATACTGACAGATGGTCTTGATTTCGTCAATCTTGTCTGCTAAGAGCAAGAGATATTTGGAACCTTCGAACAGTTCATTGCGAAAGTCATTTTTCAAACCAAAAGCCATGACAGGTATGTCTAACTCATCAACAACACGAGCTAGGTCGTAAACATGGTGACGCTTGAGAAACTGAGCCTCATCAACTAACACACAGTATGGTTTTTCAGATAGGTTTCGGATATAGCCGAAGATATCAGTTGTTTCCTCAATCGCAATGGCAGGGCGTTTCATGCCAATACGACTCGACACATAGCCAACACCGTCACGAGTATCAAGAGCTGAGGTCATAATCACAACACCTTTTCCTTGCTCCTCATAGTTATAGGCCACCTTGAGAATCTCAATCGTCTTACCAGAGTTCATGGTCCCATAACGATAATACAACTGTGCCATGTTTCTTGCTTCACGTCCATTTCTAAATTTTTGCTACATTCTAGTATATCATAATTTTCTTAAGCTTTAAACGGCAAAATGTGGTAAAATAGAAGAAATCAAAACTAGTGGAGGAAGCTATTATGCCATTTGTACGTATCGATTTATTTGAAGGACGCACGCTCGAGCAAAAGAAGGCTCTTGCTAAGGAAGTAACAGAAGCTGTTGTTCGCAACACTGGAGCCCCTCAATCTGCTGTCCATGTCATCATCAACGACATGCCAGAAGGAACTTACTTCCCTCAAGGTGAAATGCGCACCAAATAATCTAGCTTAAGCAGAATTGCTTAGGCTTTTTCAATCTCCAAGTAGCATCCATTGAAGAAATAGCCTAAATTTGTTACAATTTGAAAAGAGACTTGGGAAAATTTCCAAGAAAAGAGCTATTAATTAAAGGAAATATTATGATTACACGTGAATTTGATACCATCGCTGCTATCTCTACTCCACTAGGTGAAGGGGCTATCGGTATTGTCCGTCTGAGCGGAACAGAAAGTTTTGCTATTGCGCAAAAGATTTTTAAAGGAAAAGACTTGAGCAAGGTTACTAGCCACACTCTCAACTACGGTCACATTGTTGATCCTCAGACAGGTAAAGTCATGGACGAGGTTATGGTTGGGGCTATGAAGTCTCCAAAAACCTTCACTCGTGAGGATATTATCGAGATTAACACCCACGGTGGGATTGCAGTCACTAATGAAATATTACAACTAGCGATTCGTGAAGGAGCTCGGTTGGCAGAACCTGGTGAATTTACCAAACGTGCCTTTCTAAACGGTCGAGTAGATTTGACACAGGCAGAGGCGGTGATGGATATCATCCGCGCCAAGACAGACAAGGCCATGAACATTGCAGTCAAACAATTAGATGGTTCCCTTTCTGATCTTATCAATAATACCCGTCAAGAAATCCTTAACACACTTGCTCAAGTTGAGGTTAATATCGACTATCCTGAGTACGACGATGTTGAGGAAGCCACTACTGCTGTTGTCCGTGAGAAGACTATGGAGTTTGAGCAATTGCTAACTAATCTCCTTAGGACAGCCCGTCGCGGTAAAATCCTTCGTGAAGGAATTTCCACAGCAATCATCGGCCGTCCCAATGTTGGGAAATCCAGCCTTCTCAACAACCTCTTGCGTGAGGACAAGGCTATCGTCACAGATATTGCTGGTACAACCCGTGATGTCATTGAAGAATACGTCAACATCAATGGTGTTCCTCTCAAATTGATTGATACAGCTGGTATTCGTGAAACGGATGATATCGTTGAACAAATCGGTGTTGAGCGTTCGAAAAAAGCTCTTAAGGAAGCTGACTTGGTTCTTCTAGTGCTAAATGCCAGTGAACCGCTGACAGCGCAAGACAGACAGCTGCTTGAAATTAGTCAGGATACAAACCGCATTATTCTTCTTAATAAAACCGACCTGCCAGAAACGATTGAAACTTCAGAACTACCTGAAGACGTCATCCGCATTTCAGTTCTTAAAAACCAAAACATCGATAAGATTGAAGAGCGAATCAACAACCTCTTCTTTGAAAATGCTGGTTTGGTGGAGCAAGACGCTACTTACTTGTCAAATGCCCGTCATATTTCCTTGATTGAGAAGGCTGTTGAAAGCCTACAGGCTGTTAATGAAGGGCTGGAACTAGGTATGCCAGTTGACTTGCTTCAAGTTGACTTGACTCGTACTTGGGAAATACTCGGAGAAATCACTGGAGATGCTGCTCCAGATGAACTCATCACCCAACTCTTTAGCCAATTCTGTTTAGGAAAATAAGAAATCCATGATCGTTCATTCGGTCATGGATTTTATTGTCTTATTAGTAATCTGGTCTTAAGACACCTGTTACGGTTGCCTTAGTCGCTTCGTAGTCGCCATCTACGACAACCTTGATAATGCGTTTGGCATCTTCTTCTGGTGCTGGAACTAGAGGTAGACGAGTTGGTCCAGCTTCAAATCCCATGTAGTTAAGAACAGCCTTAACTGGAGCAGGACTTGGATAAGAGAAGAGGGCATTAACCTTAGGAATGAATTTACGCTGAATTGCTGCGGCTTTCTTCATATCGCTTTCTGCAATGGCAGTAAACATCTCGTGCATTTCATCCCCATTTGTATGGGATGCAACAGAAATAACCCCGTCCGCACCAAGGTTCATGGCATGAAAAGCATCACCATCCTCACCAGTATAGACCAAGAACTCTTCTGGCTTGTGCTCAATTAAGTAAGCCATATTGGCCAAGCTGGTACATTCTTTGACACCAATAATATTTGGATGGTCAGCCAAACGAAGCATGGTTTCTGGAGTTAATTCGACAACCACACGACCTGGAATGTTATAGATGATAATTGGTAGGTCAGAAGCATCTGCAATGGCCTTAAAGTGCTGATACATTCCTTCTTGAGAAGGTTTGTTGTAGTAAGGAACTATAGCAAGCCCAGCTGCAAAACCACCGAATTCTGCTACTTCTTTGACAAACTCGATAGAGTCACGCGTATCATTGGTACCCACACCCGCAATCAAAGGAACACGTCCATTGACAACTTTTTGTACAGCCGCAAACAACTCCAACTCCTCATCGTGCGTCAAAGTTGGACTCTCAGCAGTGGTCCCTGCGAGAAGAATTCCATCCGTATGATGGCTCAATAAATGCTCAATCAAGGCTGGAATGGCATCAAAGTTGATGGAACCATCCTCGTGGAAGGGAGTAATAAAGGCTGTGATGATTTTACACTCTTTTAAATCTTGATAAGACATGAGAAACACCTCTCTATTTCAAAGAAGGAGTTCATCTGAACTCCTAAACAATATGACTATTTTAATTCAAATTTCAATTCAGCTGTTGGACGAACCAAGCCACGTTCGTGCAAAGTTTCTGCAATCTGAACTGAGTTCCAAGCAGCACCTTTGAGAAGGTTATCTGAAACAACCCACATGTGGATTCCTTTTTCAGCATCCAAGTCTTTACGGATACGACCAACAAAGGTATCACGTGAACCCACTGCATTGATAGCTTGCGGATAAATTTGATGAGCTACATCATCCTCAAGAACAGCACCTGGGAAGGCTGCGATAGCTGCTTTTACTTCTTCGATTGGAGCCACTTCTTTTGTTTCGATGTAAACAGACTCAGAGTGAGCTGACAAGACTGGAATACGCACACATGTTGCAGATACTGCAATGCTATCATCTTCCATGATTTTCTTAGTTTCCTTAGTCATCTTCATCTCTTCGTAAGTGTAATCATTGTCAGTGAAGACATCAATTTGTGGAAGAGCATTGAAGGCTATAGGATAATGTTTCTTGTCACCACCTGAAGGCAAGATTTCCGCATGCAAATCACGTGGGGTTACACCATCATTCAAGACTTCACGAAGTTCACGTTGTGTCTCAAGAATTGCTCCCATACCAGCACCTGAAACTGCTTGGTAAGTTGAAACAATGATACGGTCCAAGCCCCATTTTTGGCGAACTGGCTCAAGAGCCACCATCATTTGAATTGTTGAACAGTTAGGGCAGGCAATGATACCGTTGTGGGCATCAAGTGCATGAGCATTAACCTCTGGAACAACCAAAGGAACATCTGGATTTTGACGGAAGTAAGATGTATTATCTACTACTACCGCTCCAGCTTTAACTGCGTATGGTGCATATTTAGCTGATGTAGAACCACCTGCTGAAAAGAGAGCAATGTCAACTCCCTTAAAAGCAGTTTCAGTCGTTTCTTCAATCGTAATATCTTGATCTTTAAATTTCAAAGTCTTGCCCGCTGAACGTGCAGAAGCAAGTAAACGAATTTTATTGATTGGAAGTGTTGATTCTTCCAACATTTTTATCATCTGAGCACCGACAGCACCTGTCGCGCCGACTACAGCAACTGTATATCCCATAAATAACCTCTTTCGGAATTTTCTAAAAATTTCTATAATAGATGTATTATACTACTTTTTCCATGAATTGCAAAGCTTTTTCATCATTTTTTGGAAAATAAAAATCCCCAGTCGCTAGACCAGGGACTAAGAGGCATCTTCATGTGATGAGCAGGTTCACACAACTCATCAAGGTCCGCTCCTGCGTTATGACCTCCTTATGCTCAATAGTAGTCCGAAGACTACCTATCGACTCATCGCATCTTCTATTCTACTAGATAAAGTCACTTTTGTCAACAGCCAAAACGCTTTCACTTCATTTATACAGGTCTATAAGAAAAACCTTGGTCCCCCAAGGTCATTTTGTTTCTATCATGCTAATTGCCGGGATTGAACCGGCGACCTCATCCTTACCATGGATGCGCTCTGCCAACTGAGCTAAATCAGCTTACTAAAAAAGTATACTATAGTTAGAAAAACTTGTCAAGTTTTCTTAGAAATTTTCCATAAGAAAAAGCCAGGTAATAGCTACCTAGCTTATCTTCTTCTATTTGCTTAAATCAATTCGACGACCAATTTTACCAATAATAATCGCTCCAATAATCAATGAGGCAAATTCACCAATCCCTGTTGTAAACCAAGTAAGGAAAAATGGTAATTGTGCTACGATATTCAACTCGGCAGCGATAGTAAACATAGAAATTGAAAAGAGGATTGAGAAGAAGAAATGATCTTTTCGAATCAATCCGTTAAAAAGATAATCCTTGCTATATTTTGCAAAAAGCCAAACACCTAGACTGAGGAATACCAAGGTTGAACCACCACCAACAAAGACATCTAGCAGTCCGAAGCTAAAGAAATTAGCAATCATACAACCGATAGTAACTCCGATGATATACTTAGGATTGTAAAAAGCCATAAAGTTCATCATTTCTGAAATGCGAAACTGATAAGCACCATAGCTAATAGCATTTAAGGGTGGTGTGACAGTTAAAACGACATAGATAGCAGCAACAATTGCAATATCTGCAACATCACGAATAGTTAATTTTTTCATCTTTTCTCCTTTGGCGGTTGCCCGCGTGTAATATGCTTGGTGAAAGAAGCTAAGCACCAAGGGTTGATTCAATCAACCTTACTAGTATAGCACAATAACTTGCTTTATGCTATACTAAAAGTATGAAAAAACGCATTCAAAGTCTCTTCGAGAATGAGCTCTTAGCCTATCTCTTTTTTGGTATAGCAACTACTCTTGTCTCCATTCTATCCCGATTAGTCATTTATCAATTAACCCATAAAGAACTGCTTGCTACTGGACTAGCAAATAGTATCGGTATCCTATTTGCATTTATTACAAATGATAGGCTTGTCTTTAAGCAAGCTAGAGAGAATTGGCCAAGCCGTTTAGTAAAATTTACTATAGCACGTCTTTCTACTTTTCTTTTAGACTTGTTTTTAACTTTTATCTTTGTAACTCAGTTTCCTAATATTATCGGGCAATTTGTAAATAATAATATAGACAAGGTTAATAGTATTGAAACCGTTATTTCACAATTCTTGATAATTATCCTCAATTACATTTTTAGTAAGGTATTTATTTTTAAAAAATAAGAAAAAATTTACATATAGCTTGCAAGAACTTCTTAATCAATATATAATTAAGAGTAAGAATTTTTTTGAAAGGAAATTATGAAAATGTTAAAAGATCTTAAAGCATTTTTGCTTCGTGGTAATGTTGTTGACCTTGCTGTCGGTGTGATCATTGCCTCTGCTTTTGGTGCAATCGTTACTTCATTTGTTAACGATATCATTACTCCACTCCTATTGAACCCAGCCTTGGAAGCTGCGAAAGTACAAAACATCGCTGAGCTTGCATGGAATGGTGTTACATATGGTAAATTCTTGAGTGCTATTATCAACTTCCTTGTTGTAGGTACTGTTCTCTTCTTCGTTATTAAAGCTATGGAAAAAGCCCAAAGCCTTACTAAGAAAGAAGAAACTGTTGAAGAAGCTCCAGCTGGACCAACTGAATTGGAAGTACTTCAAGAAATCAAAGCTCTTCTTGAGAAAAAATAATCGATTAAAAGGATCTAGCGCAAAGCTAAATCCTTTTTTCTTTACTCTTTTGGTAACTTACCTGCTTTCTCAAGCATTTTCTTAATAAGATAAGGCATTTTAACATTTTCACGACCTTTTTTCTCAATCAGTTTTTTCACAAATTCCGGCATTTGTAAATCTTGAGATTCGGCCAAGATATTTTTAGTCTCATCTGAAGGAACTAACTCATCAAAGGTTTCTTCTTCTGGGAGAAATTCCTTAAATTCTTGATGTTCATTAACTCTGACTGTATTAACTAAGGCATCAATCAAACGTGAATCCGTATTTGGCATTGGTGGACGATGATAGTTCACCCCCAATTCCTGACATAAGTCATAACATTCCACATCATTGTCAAACAAGACTTCAATATGCTCGCTGATGAAGCTGATAGGAATAAAAATATAATGATCTGGATGTTCTGTCTGTTCTCTGAGATACTCCAAGACATCTGGCTTAATCCATGGAATCCCGATATCACTTTCACTTTGCCATGTGTTAGTATATTGCTCAGAACTCAAACCTAGTTTTTCAGCGACTAGCCTGCTATTTTTAAAAATTTGATCGATATAAGGATCACCAAAATCCAAGGCAAAAATGGGGACACTGTGGGCTGAAAAGATGACTTTAAAGCTATTCTGCTTTACTTCTTCTTTTAAAATCTTAGCAATTTCATCTGCCCAATAGTTTAAGAGCGCTTCTTCTTGATACCAGTCCTTGATAACTAAAAATTTAATTTGTTTGCTTTCTAAAAATTTCTCGTATCCCATGACAGAGTAAAAAGAATAATGGGGCTCCAAAATCAAGCAAATACACTGCTCGATTCCGTCTGCTTCCATCTGACCAATCACATCTGGAATAAAGGGTTTGGAAAACTTATTAGCAAAATAAACACTATACTCATTCCCCAGCCTAGCTTCTACCAAGGCAACCTCTTCTCGGGTAATTTTTTGCAGAGGCGTGCCGCCAATTCGTACATAATTATCATAGAGAGTCTGAATTTCGTGGTCTTGAGGTCTCACTCCACGACGAATATTTGTGAAAAAATCAGCCACACCTTCAAAGGTAATCTCTTCTGGCGAACCGAAAGTCATCATTAAAATTGCTTTTTTCATAATCGCTTCCTTGTGATATTTTTATCAGGTTTATTTTATCATTTATCCATTAATAAGTAAACGCCAACATAGCGAATTTCCCTAACTTCTGTCTTTTGTTTTTCTCTCTTTTCTATGATACAATGGAAAAAATGAATTCAAAAGGAGTTTTTTATGACTTATCCCAATCTCTTGGACCGATTCCTAACCTACGTTAAGATCAACACGCGCTCTGATGAACACTCTACTACTACTCCAAGTACGCAGAGTCAGGTAGATTTTGCTACAAATGTTCTTATTCCAGAAATGAAACGTGTTGGATTACAAAATGTTTATTATCTACCAAATGGTTTTGCAATTGGGACCTTACCAGCCAACGATCCATCTTTAACATGTAAGATTGGCTTTATATCTCACATGGATACTGCTGACTTTAATGCCGAAGGAGTCAATCCACAGGTAATTGAAAACTACGATGGTGGTGTGATTGAACTTGGAAATTCTGGTTTCAAACTCGATCCAGCTGACTTTAAGAGTCTTGAGAAATATCCAGGACAAACGCTCATCACAACAGATGGAAAAACCTTGCTAGGTGCTGATGACAAGTCAGGAATTGCTGAGATTATGACTGCCATTGAATATCTGACTGCCCATCCTGAAATCAAACACTGTGAGATTCGTGTTGGTTTTGGTCCAGATGAAGAAATCGGTGTTGGTGCTAATAAATTTGATGCAGAAGATTTTGATGTTGATTTTGCCTACACAGTTGATGGTGGGCCACTAGGTGAGCTTCAGTACGAGACCTTTTCAGCAGCGGGTGCTGAATTGCATTTCCAAGGACGCAATGTCCACCCTGGTACTGCCAAAGGGCAAATGGTTAACGCCCTTCAGTTAGCAATTGATTTTCATAATCAACTTCCAGAGAATGACCGACCTGAGTTAACTGATGGCTACCAAGGTTTCTATCATCTTATGGATGTGGCTGGAAGCGTTGAGGAGGCGCGTGCAAGCTACATCATTCGTGATTTTGAAAAAGACGCCTTTGAAGCGCGTAAAGCAGCTATGCAGTCTATCGCTGATAAGATGAATCAAGAACTTGGTAGCGACCGTGTCACCCTAAACTTGACAGACCAGTACTACAATATGAAAGAAGTCATTGAAAAAGATATGACTCCAATTACCATTGCCAAAGCAGTTATGGAAGATTTGGGTATCACTCCTATAATCGAACCAATCCGTGGAGGGACAGACGGCTCTAAGATTTCCTTTATGGGAATCCCAACTCCTAATATCTTTGCGGGAGGAGAAAATATGCACGGACGTTTTGAATACGTCAGCCTTCAGACTATGGAACGTGCAGTTGATACCATCATTGGTATCGTAGCTTATAAAGACTAAAAAGACGAGGTAGCTCAGCTACTTCGCCTTTCTTTTTATTCTGCTGGTTTTTCTTGATTTCCAGTACTTATTGTAGATTCTGTTGTTTCCTTTTCTGAAGCTGGTTCAGCAGGTTTAGAATCTGTTGTGTTGCTCGGTTTGTTTTCGTCGCTTGCAGTTTCACTGTTAGATTCTGTAGCTACATTTGGTTGATTCTCTGCACTTGTGCTATCAGCATTCGATTCAGCTTTTGTTGCTGGAGTTGCTTCTTCACTCGCACTTGATTTTGACTTGATTTCTTGATTCAAGACCAGAATAGCTTTTGTCAATTCAAGTAAAGCAGCCTTATCTTTACTCTTAGCAGAAAGTTGATCTAGTAATGCATCCACCTTATCAAAGTCTTCATCAGAACCCTTGTTGTTTTCTAAATAAGCATGAAGCGACATGAGAATATCGTAGAGTTTCTGATAGAGAATAAGTGTCTGAGGATCTTGCTCAGCATTTTCTTTCTCTTGTTGAAGAGCGCTAGCGATACGAGTCAAGACATCTTTTATCTGACTGTTTACTTCATCCAAGTCTGCATCAACCTTGTTTGTGGCAGCTTTGAGATTTTCTACTTCTTCTGCCAAGGATTGTCTGATTCCTTCTTCTTGGATTTGTCCCAAGAGTTGATTTGCCTTGTTCAAAAGACTTTCTACTTCTTCCTTGCTAACATGATTGACATGTTCTTCAGGCATAAAGTCTCCGTACAATTCTTTCAAGAAGCCATAAATAGCTGTCTTGGCAGTTTGGTTATCTACTTTTTCAGTATCTAGAACTGTCTGAGTCGATTTAGCAGTAGTTGGTTGAGCTTTCAAAGCTTCTTCCACCTCTTGTTTTGCCTGATAGATGCTTGGGAATAATCTGTTCAATTCTGCTGCCTTAAGGAAGGATTGAGATTGATACAAGGTCCAAGTCAACTGAGCCACTTTGTTTCGAAGTTCATCATTTAAACGACCGTCATTTACGTGTTCGTAGAAATACTTGATGTATTCTACAGTTGTAACACCTGTTCGATCATTGAAGTCTTGAAGAGCTTGAAGTTGTGATTCAACAGCTGCTAAACCAGTCTCATCTTTAGCCAACTTAGCTTCCTGGAGTCGAACGAGAAGGTCTTTCTTAGGAAGTCCATAAGAATCTGTATCTAGTGTATTGATTTTATCAATCAAGGCTTGATATTTCTTATCTAGAGCGCTTGTTTCAACAGGTTTGACACTTTCATCAATATGGATATATTGCTTATCAAAGAGATCAAGGATTGCAAGATAACCTGCTGTAGAGTTAGTTGCCAGTTTCTTCATGTTTTCAGTAAACTGACCTAAGGCTAACTCAATCTGTCTTTGTTCGATAGGCTTGTCTTTGTAGATACTTCTGCTATCAGCTAGAAGTTGATCCACTTTTTCCAAGACTGCCTTCTCATCAAAAGCTCCAGGTTGATAATTGGATTGTAGGGCTGGAATCTTGTTTTTCAAAGCCACTTCATATCCCTTAGTTTGAACCTTGATGTAGTGATTGTGATCGCCATGAGGAATCACAAAACTACCATTTTCTACCTGTAAGCTATAAGGAGACACACCATCTCGCAAAGCAGTGGTATAGAGTTCATTTAGGAAATCAAGTTCTGGATTGCCAGTTTGTAGCGGAAGACGCACATGTTCCTTACGAACAGCATATGGGTGGATATGAGTTGGATCGTAGGCTTGGTCTGGATTTCCAAAGACAAAGAAGCCGTTTGAGATTCTAATAGCTTCAAGTGGAACACCGTAGGTCTTAGAAATATAAGCAATCTTTTCTTCATCGCTAGCATCTCTTGAGAAAGACTCTACCGTTTTAGCAAGAGGTTTTACAGGCTCTGCATCATGATGTGTTTTCAAATGGTCTTGTGCAGCCTTAATTTGCTCTGCTGTCAAATCTTTCTTGAAGAAGTAATGATTATGGTCTCCGTGACTCATGACAAAACCTTGCTCATCCTCACTGATGACATGATCGGCATCAAAACCGTGATCATGGTCTTCATCATGATGGTGTCCATGATGATCTTCATCGTGATCGTCATCATGAGCTGGATTTGGTGTTGCTGTATTTGCCTCTTTCAAGTGGTCTTGCGCTGCCTTGATTTGATCAGCAGTCAAATCCTTCTTGAAGAAGTAATGATTATGGTCTCCGTGACTCATGACAAAGCCTTGTTCATCCTCACTGATGACACGATTAGCATCAAAACCGTGATCATGGTCTTCATCATGATGGTGTCCATGATGATCTTCATCGTGATCGTCATCATGAGCTGG